>NZ_JBFACT010000082.1:0-32148 GCF_040640995.1 Amycolatopsis sp. NPDC021455
GGGCTGGCTACACACCTACAACCACCACCGCGGCCACACCGCACTCGCCGGCAAACCACCCACCAGCCGCGTCCCCAACCTCACGGGGCAATACACCTAGGGATTAAAACCGGGCAGCCGGTCGTTGCTTGTATTCAGCAACGACTTTCGAGGAGGCCCCATGGCGCGCGCGATCAGGTTCGACGAGTACGGCGACGTGGAGGTCCTCCGGGTCGAGGACGTGCCGAAGCCGGCGCCGGGCCGGGGGCAGGTGCTCGTCGAGGTCCGCGCGGCCGGGATCAACCCGGGTGAAGCGGCCGTACGGAAGGGACTGTTCCACGAGCGCTACCCGGCGACGTTCCCTTCGGGGCAGGGCAGCGACTTCGCCGGCGTTGTCGCTTCGCTCGGCGAAGACGTCGAGGAGATCGCCGTCGGCGACGAGGTGATCGGCTGGGTCGACACCCGCTCGAGCCACGCCGACTTCGTCGTCGCGGAGGCTTCGAACCTCACGCCGCGGCCGGACGGGGTGCCGTGGGAGGTCGCCGGCTCGCTGTTCGTCGCCGGGACCACCGCGTACGCCGCGGTGGGCGCGGTGTGCCCGCGGGAAGGGGAGACGGTCGTCGTCTCGGGTGCCGCCGGGGGCGTCGGCTCGCTGGCCGTGCAGCTCGCGAAGCTGTCCGGCGCCACGGTGATCGGCCTGGCCGGTGAAGCCAACCACGCGTGGCTGCGCGAACTCGGCGTGATCCCGGTGGCCTACGGGGACGGCGTCCTCGGGCGGATCGGGGAAGCCGCGCCGGACGGCGTCCACGCGTTCGTCGACACCTTCGGCTCCGGATACGTCGAACTGGCCCTGCACCTGGGCATCCACCCGGGGCGGATCGACACGATCATCGACTTCGCCGCGGCCGCGAAGTACAACGTCAAGACCGAGGGCAACGCGGCCGCGGCGTCGGCCGACGTGCTGCGCGAGCTGAGCCTGCTGGTGGGCAAGGGACTGCTGGAGGTGCCGGTCGCGCGCGTGTACCCCTTGGACGAAGTGCGGGCGGCCTACCGGGAACTGGAGAAGCGGCACACGCGCGGCAAGATCGTCCTGCGGCCGTAGGTCAGACGACGGCCACGGCGTCGATCTCGACGAGGAACCCCGGCGCGAGGCCGGCGACGACGTGGACCGTGATGGCCGGCGGCGGGTCGGCGCGGTTCCAGACCTGCCGGAAGGCGGCCACCCCTTCGTCGAAGGTGTGGCCGTCCACCACGGCGATGCGCCAGTGCACGATGTCCGCCAGGGTCGCGCCCTCGCTCTCGAGGATGGTCGCGAGGTTGCGGAACGCCTGCAGGGCCTGTTCCCCGACGGTGGGGCCGACGATCTCGCCGTCCGCGTCGACGCCGTTCTGGCCGCCGATGTAGATCGTCTTCGCGGGCTGTTCGACCACGACGGCCTGGCTGAAGGCCGGGCTGCGGTGGAGCCCCTCGGGGTTGACGTGCCGGACGGCCATCGGGAGCCCTCTCTGCCGACGTGGGTGCGTGACGCCAGTCATAGCGGCCGGCCGCGAACGGGCGCAACCGGCTACGACTTCGCCTTGAGACCCGCGAGGAAGGTGTCGAGGGCGAAGTCGAGGCGTTCGGCCGCCGTCTCGGCCGAGAAGAACTCGCCGATCCGCAGCATGTTCGGGAACGCCTCGGCGGGCAGCGAGCGCATGTAGTCGACCATCTGCCGGCCGCGTTCGGTGACTTCGTCGGCGTCGATCTCGCCCCAGGTCCAAGCGCTCGCTTCGTACGCGTACGCCTTCGCGTAGAGAGCCAGCGCGTCGCCCGCGAAGGTCGCTTGCTTGGGTTCGAGGCCGCCGGCTCGCAGCAGGGCCAGCATCGCTTCGCCCAGGCGCAGGGAACTGGGCGTGATCGGCACGGCGATGTCCCACGCCACGCGCGCGATCCCGGGGTGGGCGACCATCACCCGGATCTGGGCGCGGACGAGGTCCTTCACCTGCTCGTCCCAGTGCGCCGGGTCGGGCTCCGGCAGCGGCACGTCGGCGAGCACGGCGTCGAGCATGAGCTCCGCCAGTTCGTCCTTGTTGGAGACGTGCGCGTACAGCGACGCGGGTCCTGTTTCGAGCTCCTGCGCGATCCGCCGCATGGTGACCGCCTCGAGGCCCTCCTTCGCCAGGACGTCCAGCGCCGTCTTCACGACGAGCTCCTGGGAGAGCGCGGGTTTCGCGGCGCGGCGGCCCGGGGGTCGGCGCCACGGCGGCGGGGGAACGGTCACGCGAACACTGTACTTGACGCGAACAGCGTTCGTATGTAGAACGGTGTTCGTCCAACGAACGCCGTTCGAAACGAGGAGCTCATGACCACTGCCGAAGCCGACGTCCGTGCCGTGCTCGACCGGCTCACCCAGGCCTGGAACGACGGCGACGCCACCGCCTACGGGCGGCTCTTCACCGAAGACGCGGACTACGTGACGTTCTTCGGGCTGAACTTCCCGGGCCGCGAAGCGATCGAGGAGTCGCATCGCGCGTTGTTCGAAGGCCCGCTCAAGGGCTCCAAGCTGACCGGCCGGCTCGGCGCGGAGGCGAAGGTGCGGTTCGTCCGCCCGGACGTCGCCGTGGTCGTCGTCGGGGGCGGCTCATCGCTGACCGGCGCGGACACCACGGACGAGGGCCGCGAGTCGACCGTGAGTTTCGTGCTCGTCCACGAGGGCGGCGAGTGGCTGATCACGGCGTTCCAGAACACGCGCGTCTCGGATCCGCGCTCGTGAAAACGCTTGCGGAGGCGAGCGGGGCCGTCGCGCGGCCACCCGGCGAAGTGTTCGAACGCCTGCTGCGCGCACTCTCCGGAGGCCCGTATCCGATGCGGGTGGACGTCGACCGCGAGCGGGGGTTCATCGCCGTCCAGGGCGGCTGGTGGTACCGCGGCGAGTACCGCGTAACGGCTGCTCGAGACTGTCGGTGCCCACCGGTAGCGTGGAAAACGGGGGCTGCTCAGCCAGGCGCCGGCGCGTGCGTCGAGCACCGGGTCGTCAACGCGGCTTCGCGCGGGCGCTGGGCCGTGCCCCTGGCGAACCGGTTCTTCCTGGGGTTCCGGGCGAAGACGGCCGCCGGTTTCGCGTCTCTCCTCGACGAGCTGGGTACACCTGAGTAGCCGTGCGCCGGTTTCCGCGCGTAGGGTGAGTTAGGCAAGCCTTAGCGAGTCTTGGAGTGGTGATGGCTGAAGCACCCCGGCGGTCCGGGCGTCCCGCGGTGCGGCTGCGGGTGCTGCGCAGCGAGCGCCTGACCCCGCACATGATCCGGATCGTCGCGGGCGGCGAGGGCATCGCCGAGTTCACACCCAACGCGTTCACCGACGCCTACGTGAAGGTGCTGTTCAAGGTGCCCGGCGTCGAGTACCCGGAGCCGTTCGACGTCCAGGAGTGCCGCGCCACGCTGCCGCGCGAGCACTGGCCGCGGATGCGCTCCTACACGGTTCGCGCGTTCGACCCGCAGGCCGGCGAGCTCGTCCTCGACTTCGTCCACCACGGCGACGAGGGCATCGCCGGCCCGTGGGCGGCCTCGGCCCGGCCGGGCGACGAACTGCTGCTCTCCGGCCCTGGCGGCGCGTACGCGCCGGGCGCGGAGGCGGACTGGCACCTGCTGGCCGGGGACGAAAGCGCGTTGCCGGCCATCGCGGCGTCACTCGAAGCGCTCCCGGCCGGTGTCCCCGCCCACGCGGTGATCCTCGTCGAGAACGCGGAGGAGGAGCAGCCGCTGGTGACGAAGGCGGACGCGCAGATCACGTGGCTGCACCGGGCGTCCGGTGGCGACGTCGCTTCGGCGGTGCGTGCGCTGCCGTGGCGCGACGGCGTCGTGCAGGCGTTCGTGCACGGCGAGGCCGGGTTCGTTCGCGACCTGCGCCGGTACCTGCTCGACGAGCGCGGCGTGCGGCGCGAGCTGCTGTCGATCTCGGGGTACTGGCGCTTCGGGAAGAACGACGAAGCCTGGCGCGAGGAGAAGGCGGCCGAGCGGGCGCGGGAGAAGTAACCTCGCCGCATGGCGGAACTCGAGGTGGACGTCGACCCGGCCGAAGCCGGGTTCGACGCGGGCCGGCTCGCGCGGATCGGTGCCCATTTCGATCGGTATGTCGAGAACGGACGGCTGCCGGGGTGGCTCGCGGTGGTGCGCAGGCACGGCCGGATCGTGTACCTCGGGAGCGGCGGGCACCGCGACGTCGAGGCCGGTCTGCCGGTCGAGACCGACACCCTGTGGCGCATTTTCTCGATGACCAAGCCGGTCACGTCGGTCGCCGCGATGATGCTCGTCGAAGAAGGCCTGCTGGAGCTGGACGACCCGATCTCGCAGTGGCTGCCGGAGTTCGCGTCGCCGCGGGTGTTCGTCAAGGGGTCGGCGCTCAAGCCGTTCACCGAACCCGCTCGTGAGCCCATCCGCGTGTGGCACCTGCTGACGCACACGGCGGGCCTCACCTACGGCTTCCACCACGGCCACCCGGTGGACGCGATCTACCGGGCGGCCGGCTTCGACTGGGGCACACCGCGGGGTCTCGACCTGGCCGCGTGCTGTGCGCGGTGGGCGTCGCTGCCCTTGCTCTTCCAGCCCGGCGCGGAATGGAACTACTCGGTCGCGACGGACGTGCTCGGCCGCGTGGTCGAGGTGGTTTCCGGGCTGCCCCTGGACGAGTTCTTCGAGTCGCGGATCTTCTCGCCGCTGGGCATGGCGGACACGGGTTTCGTGGCTTCGTCGATGTCCCGCCTGGCGGCCCTCTACGTGCCGGACCCTACTTCCGGCCGCGCGGTGCGGAACGACGCGTTCGGCCGCCTGGGCACGTGCCGCCCGGACTGCCTGTCGGGTGGCGGCGGCTTGGTGTCGTCGGCGGCGGACTACGGCCGCTTCACGGAGATGCTCCTGCGCGGCGGCGAACTCGACGGCGTGCGGCTGCTGTCCCCGCGCACGGTTTCCCTCATGGCGAGCAACCACCTGCCCGGCCACGTGGACCTGGAGGCCTACGGGCGGCCGTTGTTCGCCGAGATGCCGTTCGACGGCCACGGGTTCGGCCTGGGCTTCTCGGTGCTGGAGGACCCGGTGAAGGCGAGGACGTTGTCGTCGGCAGGCGAGTTCGCCTGGGGCGGCGCGGCTTCGACGGCCTTCTGGGTGGATCCGGACGAGGACCTGACGGCCGGGTTCTACACGCAGCTGCTGCCGTCGAGCACCTACCGGCTCCGGCCGCAGCTGCGGCAGCTGGTCTACCAGGCGCTGGTGGACTGAGCTTCGCTCAACAGGACCTCGGCTTCCGCCAGGCCTTCCGCGATCACCTGACATCCGCCCGCGTCGTCCAGGAGCTCCGCCACCGGGCGGTTGTCCGCGAAATACACCGCCGTGAAGCGGTCGAAGCCGCGGGCCAACGCCGCTTCGCCCAGCAGCCGGACCAACGCCGATGCCAGGCCCGCGCGGCGCCATGCCGGGTCGACCGCCACCGCGATCTCCGCCACTCCCGGTGTCCTCGTGGCTTCGTACCGGGCGATCGCCACGCCTCGGTCCGCGAACGATCGGGCCACCAGGGCGAACCGGCGCTGGTAGTCGAGTGCGGTCAGCCGTTCGAGGAGGCGCGGGGTCACCCGGGGCGCCGTGCCGCAGAACCGGCGGCGCAGGGTGACCGGGTCCGCGGTGCGGATCGCCTCGCCGAGCTCCGGGGCGTCCTGCCGGGTGAGCGGGCGGATGGTCACGACCCGGCCGTCGCGCAGCCGGATCGTGCGGTCGTATCCCTTCGGCGGTTCCGTCACCGGGTCACCATAGCGGCGCCCGGCCGGTCGCCCGATCGGGCGAGTGCGGCCGCCGCGCCGCGAGTACGTTGGGAGAAACGGATTTCCGGGGGGAAGGGCGGCCATGCGGCGGATCGGGATCGTCGGAGCGGGGCAAGCGGGATTGGTCCTCGCGATCGGGTTGCGGCAGCTGGGGTACGACGTCACGGTGTTCGCCGAGCGGCCGGCGGACGAGGTCCGCGCCGGACGGCTCGTCTCCAACCAGTGCCTGTTCCACCCGGCGCTGGCGCGCGAACGCGAACTGGGCATCAACTTCTGGGACGGCGAAGCGCCGCCGGTCGGCGAAGTCGCCTTCGCCGCGGCGGGCCCGCCGGGGAGCACCGAGCCGTCGATGGCCTGGCGTGTCGCGCTCGACCGGCCCGCCCAGTCGGTCGACCAGCGCGTGAAGGTCTCCGATTGGCTGGCGGAGTTCGAACGCCTCGGGGGCGACCTGCGGATCCGCCGGGTGGTCCCGGACGAACTCGACGAGTGCGCCCGCGAGTTCGAGCTGCTCGTGGTCGCGGCGGGGCGCGGGCCGCAGTTCGACGCGCTCTTCCCGCGTGACGACGAGCGTTCGCCGTATCGCGAACCCCAGCGCGCGATCGGGGTTCTGTACGTAGCCGGGACACTGGACGCCGTCCCCGGCCTGACGTTCGGGATGTCCCAGGTCGGCGAGTTCTTCCTGCTCCCGGTGCTTTCGGTGCACGGTCCGGTGCACGGCATCGGCTTCTTCGGCGTGCCCGGCGGCCCGATGGACGTCTGGGACGACGTCACCGACGTCGGGCACCACCACGAGACGGCGCGGAAGCTGCTGCGCGCGCACTATCCGTGGCAGGCGGCCCTGCTCGACGACGCGTACCCGGTGGCGCCGACCGAAATGCTGCACGGCCGGATCACCCCGGTGGTCCGCCGGCCGGTGGGCACCCTGCCGTCCGGGACGAAGGTCCTCGCGATGGGCGACACCGCGGTGACCAACGACCCGGTCGGCGGCCAGGGCGCCAACATGGCCGCCCGCGCGGCGCGGGCGTACCAGGAGGCCATCGTCGAGCGCGGCGACCGGCCGTTCGACGAGGAGTTCATGCACGACGCCTTCGCCCGCTACTGGCACCACGCCCGGCACGCCACGCGCTTCAACAACGACCTCCTCGCCCCGCCGCCGGAGCACGTCCTGGCCACTTTGGACACCGCGCAGCGCGTGCCGGAGGTGGCGCACCGCTTCGCGCACCTTTTCGAGAACCCGGCCGACTACGAAGGCTGGCTCGGCGATCCCGAAGCGGCGATGCGGTACCTCCGGGAGGCGACGGCGCTCACTGCCGGCAGCTGAGGCGGCGAGGGACTTTGGGCCCGGCGACGGGGACGAACAGCTCTTTCGGCGCCCCCGGCCCCCGCGCAGACTCGGTGCGTAACCCCGACACCGAGGGAGGACCCCATGACGGTCGACAGCCCGGCCACGAGGAAGGCCGAGAAGTTCCGCGGCCAGGAACTGGTCGCGCGGGTCAAGGAGCTGATCCACCAGGGCAACGTGCGGCGGATCCGGGTCAAGAACGACGAAGGTCACCCGGTCTTGGAGATCCCGGTCACCGCGGGCGTCGTGGCCGCGATCGCCGCTCCGGTGGTCACCGCCATCGGTGCGATCGCCGCGCTGGCCAAGGACTGGACCATCGAGGTGGACCACACGGTGACGCCGCCTCGGGAACCCGCCGCGGAGAAGAAGCCCGAAGAGGCCGCAGGCGAGTGAGTTCCGGGTGCCGCGGGGGACACCCGCGGCACCCGATCGCTCAGCCGAACGGTCCGCGGTCGGGAGCGCAGAGCGTGCCCGGGGCGCGCACCGCGCCGGTCACGAAGTAGTCCTCCAGCGACTTGTCGATACAGGCGCTCTTTCCCCGGGAACCGTGGCCGTACGTGTCGAGGCTCAGCAGGCGTGCGTTGCCGAGCAGGCGTTCGGTCCGTTGCGCGCCGGCGTAGGGCGTCTCCAGGTCGCCCCGGCGGTTGGCGAGCAGGAGGATCGGCGCCGTCGGGCGGTGCCACGGTCCGGCGTAGCGGCCCGTGTCCGTGACCTCCCACGTCGCACACGGCAGCGTCTTGTAGACGTCGTACGCCCCGAAGCCGCGGGCGACGCGGTCCGCGCGACGGGCGTAGTCCCACCAGACGGCCGGGTCCCGCGGGTTCGCCGCGTCCGAACACAGGGTGGCGCCGCCGCCCAGCAGGGAGTCGACGTCCGGTGGTCCGCCCGGCGAAGCCGGAGCACGGGCAGCCGGGTCGGCCAGGGCCTGCAGGAACGCGGCCAGCTGCGGCGCCCCCTGCGCGTCGGTCAGGTAGTCGTGGATCCGGGCGATGGCGCCCTGGTAGGTGACGACGACCTGCTGCCCGGCCGTGTCGGTGACCGTGATCGGGCCGCGCTCGAGCCGGTCGAGAAGCGCGGTGTAGTCGAAGGCGCAGCGGGCCGCACAACTGTCCAAAAAGGATTGAAGGGCTCGCGGGGCATCCGAGAAGCCTTGCAGGCGGTAGCTCATCGGGCCCGGGCCGGTCGACCAGCGCACCGGGTCGTCGACCGCGTCGAGGGCCAGCGAGCCGACCTTGCCGGGGAACAGGTTGGCGTACGTCTCGCCGAGGTACGTGCCGTACGACTTCCCGTAGTACCGCAGCTTCGGCTCGCCGAACGCCGCGCGCAGCCGGTCCAGGTCGCGGGCGATCGTCCCGGTCGACAGGTGGTTCGCCAGCGGGCCCGCGTTCCGCTCGCAGAGGTCCGTGACCGTCCGGGTGTCCGCGATCTGCCGCTGTTCGGCCTCGTGCGTCAGCGGGAACGTGCCGAGGGCTCGTCGCAGGACTTCCAGCTGTGCCGGATCGGTGAAGCAGTGGATCTTCGAGCTGGCACCGACGCCGCGCGGGTCGAACCCGACGATGTCGAAGCGCCGGTGCAGCTCCGGGGTCAACGCCGGCGCGAACCGCCCGGACGAGCCCGGTCCGCCTGGGTTGAAGAAGATCGTGCCCAGCTTGTGGGCCTGGTCGGTGGCAGGCAGACGGGCGACGGCCACGCGCACCGAACCGGCCGAAGAGTCCTGATAGGACAGTGGGACGTCGAGGTGGCCGCAGTCGTAGCCGGTGGCGCAGGAGGCTTCCCAGACGACTCCGGCGGGGCTCGCCGCGGCCGCGGGTGCGAAGGCGCCCGCCATGAGCACGGCGGCCCCCAGGGCCGGCGCAACACGAAGGTTCATCTCCCGATCGTCCCGTCACCAGGACCGGGGGCGCGCTGGTGCGCGCCCCCGGAACCGGGGTAGGGCGGCCCCTACGTGGTGAGTTTCGGGATGACCTGCGCCCCGTAGGACGCCAGCGTCGCCTCGCGGTCGTCGTGCATCAGGTACAGCGAGAACTGGTCCACGCCCAGCTCGGCCAGTTCCTGAAGCCGTTCGACGTGGGAAGAAGCCGGCCCCAGCAGGCAGAACCGGTCGACGATCTCGTCCGGGACGAACTCCGTCGACGGGTTGCCCGCCTTGCCGTGGTGGCTGTAGTCGTAGCCCTCGCGCTCCCGGATGTAGTCCGTCAGCTCCCGCGGTACGGCCCCCGACGAGCCGTACCGCGCCACCAGGTCCGCGACGTGGTTGCCGACCATCCCGCCGAACCAGCGCAACTGTTCGCGCTGGTGCGCCAGGTCGTCGCCGACGTACGCCGGGGCCGCGACGCAGATCGTGATGCCGCCGGGATCACGCCCGGCGGCCCGGGCCGCGTCGCGGACCGCGCCGATCGTCCAGCGGGCGATCGCCGGGTCGGCGCACTGCAGGATGAAGCCGTCGGCGTGCTCGCCGACGGTCTGCAGCGCCTTCGGCCCGTAGCCGGCCATCCACATCTCGAGCTGCCCGTTGCGGACCCAGGGGATCTGCACGGTCTTCTCGTTCATGGTCACCGGGCGGCCCTCGGCCAGGTCCTTGACCACGTGCATGCAGTCGCGCACGGTGGCCAAAGTGGACGGTGGCTTGCCGACCACGCGGTGCGCCGAGTCGCCGCGGCCGATGCCGCACACCGTCCGGTTGCCGTACATGTCGTTGAGCGTGGCGAACGTCGACGCCAGCACCGACCAGTCGCGCGTGCCCGGGCTGGTCACCATCGGCCCGACGATCATCGACGACGTGGCGGCCAGCACGGCCGAGTAGATGACGAACGGTTCCTGCCACAGCACGCAGGAGTCGAACGTCCAGCCGTAGCGGAACCCGGCGTCCTCGGCGTCCTTCATGAGCCGCACGACGTCCCGCGCGGGCGGATCCGTCTGCAGCACGATCCCGAAGTCCATGACCCGCTCCTAGTTGAGGTACTGGTTCAGCGAGCGGGACAGGAACTTGCCGTGGGACGTCGACCCGGTGAACCCGTCGGGCGACACGACGACCCGCCCCCGGGACAGCACCGTGTGCACACGCCCGGTGATCTCGAACCCTTCGTACGCCGAGTAGTCGACGTTCATGTGGTGCGTCGCGGCCGACAACGTCTGTGTCGCCGCCGGATCGTAGATCACGATGTCCGCGTCCGACCCCGCCGCGATGACGCCCTTGCGCGGGTACAGCCCGAACATCCGCGCCGGCGTCGCGGAGCACGTCTCGACCCATCGCCCGAGCGTCAGCTCACCCGCGACGACGCCCTGGTGCAGCAGGTCCATCCGGTGCTCGACGCCCGGCATCCCGTTCGGGATGGCCCGGAAGTCGCCGCGGCCCATTTCCTTCTGGTCCTTGAAGCAGAACGGGCAGTGGTCGGTCGACACCACGGACAGGTCGTTGGTCCGCAGCCCGCGCCACAGGTCGGCCTGGTGCGACTTCTCCCGCAGCGGCGGCGAAGCGACGTACTTCGCGCCCTCGAAGTCCGGCTTCGCGAGGTCCTCGATGGACAGGTACAGGTATTGCGGGCACGTCTCCGCGAAGACGTTCTGGCCGTCGTTGCGCGCCTCCGCGACCGCCGCCAGCGCTTGCGACGCCGACAGGTGCACGATGTACAGCGGCGAGCCGGTCACCTTCGCGAGCTGGATCGCCCGCGACGTCGCTTCGCCTTCCAGTTCCGGTGGACGCGTCAGGCCGTGCTGGACCGGGTCGATGTTCCCGGCCGCGAAGGCCTGCGCCGCCAGCTGGTCGATCGCGATGCCGTTCTCCGCGTGCATCATGATCGTGGCGCCGATTTCGCGCGCTTTCTGCATGGCCAGCAGGATTTCCCCGTCGGTGGAGTAGAACACCCCGGGGTAGGCCATGAACATCTTGAAGCTGCCGACGCCGGCGTCGACGCAGGCTTCCATCTCCTTCAGCGACTGGTCGTTGACGTCGGAGACGATCATGTGGAAGCCGTAGTCGATCGCGCAGTTGCCGTCGGCCTTGCTGTGCCACTTGTCCAGTGTGGACAGCAACGACGTGCCCTTGGCCTGGACGGCGAAGTCGATGATCGTGGTCGTGCCGCCCCACGCCGCGGCGGTCGTCCCGGTCGAGAACGTGTCGACGGAGTGCGTGCCGCCGAACGGCATCTCCATGTGCGTGTGGGCGTCGATCCCGCCGGGCAGCACGTACTTTCCGGTGGCGTCGATCGTCTCGTCGCCGGTCAGTGTCCCGGGCGCCCCGACGGCGGCGATGGTCTCGCCGTCGACGAGGACGTCAGCCGAAAAAGCACCCGACGGCGAGACGACCTGGCCACCGCTGATGAGCGTGGTCATCAGGCCTCCGCGAGGGGGCCGTAGGTGTCCGGACGGCGGTCGCGGTAGAACGCCCACGTGTTCCGGACCTCCTCGAGCAGCGACAGGTCCAGATCGCGCACCACGACCTCGTCGTCGGTGTCGGACGCGGCGTCGCCGACGAGCTGCCCGCGCGGGTCGACGAAGTACGTCTGGCCGTAGAAGTCGTTGTCGCCCAGCGGTTCCACGCCCACCCGGTTGATCGCGCCGACGAAGTACTCGTTCGCCACCGCGGCCGCCGGCTGCTCCAGCTTCCACAGGTACTGCGACAGGCTGCGGCTGGTCGCCGAGGGGTTGAACACGATCTTCGCGCCCGCCAGGCCGAGGGCCCGCCAGCCCTCCGGGAAGTGCCGCTCGTAGCAGATGTAGACGCCGATGCGGCCGACGGCGGTGTCGAACACCGGGTAGCCGAGGTTGCCGGGGCGGAAGTAGAACTTCTCCCAGAACCCCTTGACCTGCGGGATGTGGTTCTTGCGGTACTTGCCGAGGTAGGTGCCGTCGGCGTCGATCACCGCGGCGGTGTTGTAGTAGACGCCGGGCTGCTCGACCTCGTACATCGGCACGATCAGCACGACGCCGTGGCGCTCGGCCACCTCCTGCATGAGCTTCGTGGTGGGCCCGTCCGGGATGGCCTCGGTGTAGGAGTAGTAGTCGGCGTCCTGCACCTGGCAGAAGTACGGCCCGTAGAACAGCTCCTGCAGGCAGACGACCTGGGCGCCCTGGGAAGCGGCGGTGCCGATGTGGTCGACCGCCGCCTTGATCATGGACTCCTTGTCACCCGTCCACCGCTGCTGGATCAGGCCGGCTCGAACCACGCTCACTGATTTCCTCCTTCGTTGTGGACAAGGGCAGGGACAGGGCGGCGAAGACGACGAACGCGCCGACCAGGCCGACCACCCAGTTGTAGTCGTAAAGGGGCTTGAGGATCGGGATCAGCCCGGCGTCGGGGAACGGCCCGCCGTACGCGCCACCGACCGCGAGAAGGGCTCCCACCAGCGTCGCGACCAGCGCGCGCCAGTTCCAGCCGCCGCTGAACCAATACACCCCATCGGGTGTGTAGAGGTCCCTCAGCTTCAGCTTCGTGCGGCTCACGACCCAGTAGCCGGCGACGAGCACCCCGGCGACCGCGCCGAGCAGGCCGCCGTAGAAGCCGAGCCAGGCGAAGATGTAGATGTTCGGGTCGGAGTACAGCCGCCACGGCTGGATGAGCACGCCGATGACTCCGGTGATCCCGCCGCCGATCGCGAACGTGATCCGCTTCGGGAACGCGTTCGAGAAGTCGTAGGACGGGCTGACGACGTTGGCCGCCAGGTTCGCCGAGATCGTGGCGAGCACCAGCGCGACCAGCGCGACGACGACCACGACCGGGCTGGAGAACTTGTCGGCCAGCTGCGCCGGGTCCCAGATGTCCTGGCCGTAGAGCACGTGCCCGCCCGACGTCGTCAGGATGGCCACGATCGCGATGAAGGTCATCGTCGTCGGCAGGCCGAGGATCTGGCCGCGGACCTGCTTGCGCTGGCTGCCGCCGAAGCGGGTGAAGTCCGGCATGTTCAGCGACAGCGTCGACCAGAACGCGATCATCGCCATCAGGGCCGGCGCGAACACCTTCCAGAAGTCCGGGCCCCAGCCGAGCTTGCCGCCGTCGGACAGGATCGGGCCGAGCCCGCCCGCCTTGACCAGCACGTACCCGAGCATGATCAGGAAGCCGACGGACACCAGCGGCGCCGTCCAGTTCTCGAACCGGCGGACCGCCTCCATGCCGCGCCAGATGATCAGCATCTGGCCGATCCAGAAGACCACGAAGGACAGCCACAGCGTCCAGTGCTGGCCGGCGACCACGGCGGAGTCACGCCACCACGAGCCGAGCAGGCGGCCGAGGATGACGTAGATGGCCTCGCCGCCGACCCAGGTCTGGATGCCGAACCAGCCGCAGGCGATGAACGCCCGCAGCAGCGCGGCCAGGTTGGCGCCGCGCAGGCCGTAGAACGCGCGGGCGAACACCGGGAACGGGATGCCGTACTTGGTGCCGGCGTGGCTGTTGAGCAGCATCGGGACGAGCACGATCAGGTTGCCGATCGTGATCGTGATCAGCGCCTGCACCCAGTTCATGCCGAGCGCGATGAGCGACGCGGCCAGGGCGTAGCTGGGGATGTTGTGCGCCATCCCCATCCAGAGCGCGAAGTAGTTGTAGGTGGTCCAGGTCCGTCGTTCGACGGGAACGGGGGCCAGCTCCTCGTTGAAGAACCGGCTGCCTTCGAGAGACCGGACGCCGGCGGGGTCGAGCTCGACCCGGCCGTCGTCGTGCACGCGCTGGTCTGCGGGTGTCGGCGCCATTGCGGAATCCTGCGCGCCAGGTCAGCGCCGGTGCAACGGCAGTCTGTTCACTCTTCGCTGATCAGGAGTGCAGTCTGTCGATTGCGCGAAGGGGTGCCGGAGTGCATGACCTGGGTCACACATCCGGCCGTCATGAACCGGCAAAGAGGGTGAAACGTCTCCACAGGATCTTCACACTTCACGCGAACCGTCTCCACCGGGGGTGCTTAGGGTCGTGGTCATGGAACTGGGTGGGCGGCGGGTGCTCGTCGTCGAGGACGACGTCACGATCGCCGCGTCGATCGCGGCCCGGCTGCGGGCCGAGGGGTTCGGGGTGGACGTCGTCCACGACGGACCGGCGGCGGTCGAGGCGGACACCGCGTCGGAGCCGGACCTGGTGGTGCTCGACGTGATGCTGCCAGGGTTCGACGGCCTGGAGGTCTGCCGCCGGATCCAGGGCCGCCGCCCGGTGCCGGTGCTGATGCTGACCGCGCGGGCCGACGAGACGGACATGCTGGTCGGTCTGGGGGTCGGCGCCGACGACTACCTCACGAAGCCGTTCTCGATGCGGGTGCTCACCGCCCGGGTGCACGCGCTGCTGCGGCGGGTCGAGCGCTCGTCGCTGGTGGCGGACACGCGGATCGTGCTCGGCGACCTCGAAATCGACGTCGACCAGCGGCGCGTCGCCCGGGCCGGGGTCGCGGCGCAGCTGACGCCGATCGAGTTCGACCTGCTGGTGCACTTCGCGCGGCGGCCGCGGGTGGTGCAGCCGCGCGAACGGCTGCTCTCGGAGGTGTGGGACTGGGACGTCCACGGCACGTCGGCGGGGACGCGGGCGGTGGACAGCCACATCAAGGCACTGCGGCGGAAACTCGGCGCGGACCTGATCCGCACGGTGCACGGCGTCGGCTACGCGTTGGAGGCGGGCTCGTGAACCTCGTACCGCGGCCGCTCGATCGGATCCGGTCGATCAAGCTGAAGCTGGCGATCCTGATGGTCGCCTCCGGCGGGGTGGCGTTCGCGTTCTTCAACTGGCAGATCGGCTGGCTGCCGCCGAAGACGACGGTGACGGCGATGGTCCTGGCGCTGGTGTTGTCGCAGGTCCTGGCGCACGGGATGACGCGGCCGCTGAGGGAGATGACGGCGGCGGCGCGGGCGATGGCCAAGGGGGACTACAGCCGGCGGATCCGCGCCACCACCCGCGACGAGGTGGGTGAGCTGGCGCAGGCGTTCAACCAGATGGCGGGGGACCTCGGGGACGCCGATCGGCAGCGACGCGAGCTGATCGCGAACGTGTCCCACGAACTGCGGACGCCGATCACGGCGTTGAGCGGGGTGCTGGAGAACCTCGTCGACGGCGTCGAGGACCCGGACCCGGCGACGCTGAAGACGGCGCTGCAGCAGACCGAGCGCCTGGCGACGCTGGTGGACGAGCTGCTGGACCTGTCGCGGCTGGACGCGGGGGCGATCCCGCTGCACAAGACGTCGTTTTCGCTGTGGTCCCTGCTGTCGGAAGTGGTGGGGGAGGCGGCGTTCGCGGGCCGCGGGGTGACGTTCTCGGTGTCGGTCGCCCCGGAGGGCGCGCTGGTGACGGCGGACCGCGGCCGGCTGTTCCAGGTGGTGGCGAACCTGCTGGAGAACGCGGCCCGCCACGGCCCGGCGGGCGGTGAGGTGCGGGTGCTGGCCCAGGTGCGGCCGGGGGAGGTCCGCATCGACGTCTGCGACGAGGGACCGGGCATCGCGCGGGCCGACCGGGAGCGGGTGTTCGAGCGGTTCACCCGCGGTGAGCGGCCTTCGGGCGGGGGCACGGGCCTGGGGCTGGCGATCGCCCGGTGGGCGGTCGAGCTGCACGGCGGGACGATCGGGGTGGTGGATCCGGCGCCGGGGACGGGCAGCCGGATCCGGGTGACGCTGCCGGCTTAGTCCCCGCGGCCCGGGTGCCGCGAATGACTCATTCGCGGCGCCGGGTGTCCCGAATGAGTCATTCGCGACCTTCGGGCAGGGGGCGGCCGGTGCTATTCGCAAAAGTGAACGCACGATGCGAGGAGGGGTGAGATGCCCAAAGGGCAGGTCGGTGGTGGCGGGGTGCCACGGGGTAAGCGCTCGGCGGTGAGGGCCGCGGGAGTAGCGGCCGCGGGCGCGGCGGGGGCAGGGGTTGGTGGGGGGTCGGCGGTGGCCGGGGGCGGGGTGCGGGCGGGTGGGGCGGGGGTGGCTGCGGGTGGGGTGCGGCCGGGGGTGGCTGGGGTGGCGGCGCCGGTGGGCGGGACGGGTTCTGGGGTTGGCGGGGATTCGGTAGCCGCGGGTGGGGTGCGAGTGGGGCCCGCCGGGGTTGCGGCGCCGGGGGCCGGGGGCGGTGGGGACTCCGTGCCCGGGGGTGGTGGGCAAGCAGGACCCGCCGGGGTGGTCGCCGATGCCGCTCGCGCACCTTCGGGGGTCGGTGCCGGCGCTCCGGCCCCGGGCGGTGGGGTGGCCGTGGCCGCTCCACCCGTGCTCATGCGGCCGCTGCCGCCGCCGAAGTCCGCTGTCGTTCCGATGCCGCCCGCCGTCCTGCCCGCCGCCGGGCTGGCCGGGGTGGCCGCCGCTCTCGTGCTTCCCGTCGACCGGCCCGGGGTCGGGTGGCTGCTCAGCGGGGTGGCCGTCGCCGCGGCCGTCGTCGTCGCCGATCGGCGGTCCCGGGCGGGGGCGGGGTCCTTCACCTGGCGCAACGCCGGGTGGGCCGTGCTCGCGCTCGCGTTGCTCGCCGTGGGGACCGTGCGGGCGTCGGAGTGGCTGTTCGTCCTGTGCGTGCTCGGTGCCGTCGTCACCGGGTCGCTGGCCGTCGTCGGGGAACGGACCGTCAACTCCGTCCTCTACGACATGCTCGCCCTCCCCGTCGAAGCGCTGCGCGCCGTTCCGTGGGCCGGCCGCGGCGTCGGACGCTTCGCCGCCCGCCGCGACGGCGTCGCCCGGCGGATCGCGCTCGCCGTGCTCGCCGCCGCCGCGCTCGTCGGGGTTTTCGTGCCCCTGCTCGCCAGTGCCGATGCCGCCTTCGCCGCCGTCGTCAACGCCGTCGTTCCCGATCTCAGCGTCGACGTCCTGCTGCGGTGGTGCTGCGTCTTCGTGGTCGTCGCCTTGGTGGTCGCCGGCGCGTGTTACTTCCTGGCCGCGCCGGCGCGGCGCGCTTCGGTAGACCGTCCACACAGGACTGGATACGGTCTCGAGTGGACACTCCCGCTCGCCGTCCTCGTCCTCGTGTTCGGCCTCTTCGTCGCCGTCCGGCTGGTCGTGCTGTTCGGCGGCACCGAGTACGTCCTGCGCACGAGCGGCCTGACGTCGGCGGAGTACGCCCGCGGCGGCTTCTGGCAGCTGTGCGCCGTCACCGTGCTGACGCTGGCCATCGTCGCCGCGGCTTTGCGCTGGGCCCCGAACTCGACGAAAGCCGACCGGCTGCGCCAGCGTGTCCTGCTCGGGGCGCTGAGCGCGCTGAGCCTGGTGCTCGTCGGGTCGGCGCTGAGTCGCATGTGGACTTACCAGGAGGCGTACGGCTTCACCGTGCTGCGGCTGCTGGTCGAGGTCTGCGAACTGTGGTTCGGCGCGGTGTTCGTGCTGGTCGGAGCCTCACTGGTCCGCCTGCGCCCGACGTGGCTGCCCCGCGCGGCGATCGGCACGGCCGCGGCGGCGCTGCTCGCCCTGGCGGTGCTCGACCCGGAACGCCTCATCGCCGACGCCAACCTCGACCGGGCGGCGGCCGGCAAGCCGCTCGACGACCGCTACCTGGCGCGCTTCTCGGCCGACGTCGTCCCGGTGGTGTCGGCCCGGGTCCACGAGCCGCTGCGGACCTGCGTGCTGCGGCAGGTCCTGAGCGGCGACACCCCGGACGGCTGGCCGGCCTGGAACCTCAGCCGCTCGGCCGCCCGTGACGTGCCTCTCGGCCCCGGTCCCGGCTGCCGCTGAACCGGACCGCCGCGCGGCGCGTGGTTAAGAGTTACGCGGAAGCCACCGGGCCGTCGTGGGGGCGGCCCGGCGGCTTCCGCGCGCCCGGACGGGCCTCAGAACGCGAAAACGTCGTCCGAGTCGCGGCCGGCTTCGCAGCGGTTCGCGTACGTCGTGTGGAACGACACCGGCTTGCCGCGCCAGCTGCCGATCGCCGTGACGTCCACCGGGGCGTAGATCAGCGTGCACGCCTGGTGGCGGGCGTTGATCCGCGAGAAGTCGCCGTCGACTCCGGAAAGCACCGCGCACGCCTTGTCGCGCTTCGGGTGCGTTCCGCCCGGGGGGTCGCACGTGAGCACCACCGAGCCGATCCGGTTGGCGGTGTCGTGGGTGGTCAGCTGCAGCGTCGACGCCGGGGGTTGCGCCGGCGCGAGACAGCCGAGGCTCATCAGGCAGGCTGCGAAGGGGATCAGGGCCATATCGGTGTCATCGGCACGCCGGCGCCGATCACTGTGCTCCACGTCCGGGTGACTCTTCTTCGCTCGGCCGGGTGAGGTCCCACGCCAGCAACGCGACGTACAGCGAAAGCATCGACTCCGGCTCCTCCAGCCGGACGCCGAGGACCTGCTCGATGCGGGCGAGCTGCTGGTAGTACGCCGTCCGGGAGGTGTGGGCCGCCGCGGCCGCCGCCGACTTGTTGCCGCCCTGTTCGCAGTAGTGCCGCAACGCCTGGACGAGCCGGCTGCCCGTCGCCGCGTCGCGGTGCAGCAGGGGCCCCAGCTCCCGGTGGGCGAACGCCGTGACCCGCTCGTCGCCGGAAAGCAGGTGCAGCAGGCCGCGCAGCCGGACGTCGGACAGCCGGTGCAGCACCCGGTCCGAGCCCGCCCCCAGCGCGGCCGCCGCGACCTGCGCCGCTTCGAGCAGGGTCCGGCGGGCCTCACCGGGCGACGACACCGTCGTGCCGACCGCGAGGACCCCCGGTGCGCTGCTCCGGGCCTCGTGGACGTCGGTGGCGAGCCGGTGCAGCACGGCGTCGGCGTTCGCCTCCGGCGACAGCGCGAGCAGCGCCCGCACCCCGAGTTCGTCGGTCGCCACCAGCGCCGACACCTTCGCGCGGCGCGCCGCCAGCACCGTCGTTTCGGCCAGTTCGCGCAGCACCGGCGGAGTCGACAGTGCGGGCCGTGGCGTGCCCGTCAGCCGGGGCCGCACCGCCAGCCCGACCAGCTGCCGCCCGGCCAGGGGCACGGCGAGCGCCGAGGCCCGCGCCAGCAGCTCCGCCGTCGGGGCGGGCGACGCGAGCAGCTCGGCGAGCAGGGCGCGGTGGGCCTGGCGTTCCAGGCCGTCGGAGTCCTTGGCGACCAGCCGGTGCACGGCCAGCGCGGACGCGGCCCGCTCGGCGACCACCCGGTGCCGGTGCGGTGGCTGGTCGGCGCAGACGACGATCAGCCGTCCCCAGTCGTGCCCGCGCGCCCCGACCACGGTGACCAGCCAGCCCGAACCGGGGTGGTAGCCGGTCCGCTCGCCGACCTGGACCACCCGCGACCGGGCCGGCCACCCGGCGAGCAGCTCGGCCGGGTCGGTGCCGGCCGCGTCGTAGGCGAGGACCTCGTGCGACAGCGTCTCCAGCACCACCGGCTGCTCGGTGAGCCGGGCGACCTCGCCGAGGACGACGCCGGGTTCGGCGCCCGCGACCGTCAGCGCGGTGAACGTCTCGTGCACGCGCTCGGCGGCGCGCAGCTCGGCGACCTGGGCGTCGACGATCTGGCCGTTCACCGCTTCGGTGACGCTCACGAACCGCGTCTCCCGCGAGAGCGTCACCAGGGGCAGCCCGTGCTCCTCGGCCGCTTCGACCAGCGCGGCGGGCAGCTTGTCGCTCCAGTGCCGGACCAGCTCGACCACGACGCCGGCGGCGCCCACCCCGGCCAGGTCGGCGACGTACCGCGCCAGCGCGGGGCCGTCGTCGGGCAGCGCGACGCCGGTGGTCAGCACCAGCTCGCCGCCGCGCAGCAGGTGCGCGATGTCGGCGACCTCGGCGACGTGCGCCCAGCGCACCGGCGCGTCCAGCCCGGCCGCGCCGGCGACGACGTGCGGACGGCCCTGGCGCAGCACCGGCAGCGCGAGCACCTCGGCGACGGTCGGGTACATGGCTCCTCGGCGTGTGATCAGCGGCAAGGGACAGACTGTACGGCCGGGAGCCAACTGACGTACACGTTGCCGATGGCGGTGGCGTGGCGCCCGCCCGAGACTCTGGGGGACGTTGCCGGAGTGAAGGAGTGCCTGCCGTGACCGACCGCATCAGCCACTGGATCGACGGCAAGCCGTTCACCGCGACTCCCGCGCGGTCCGGCGAGGTCTTCGACCCCGCCACCGGGCAGGTCCGGGCGCACGTCGACTTCGCCGGCGACGCCGAGATCGAGGCCGCCGTCGCGGCGGCCAAGGCGGCGCTGCCGGGCTGGCGCGGGACGTCCCTGGCCGGCCGGACGCGAGTGCTGTTCGCCTTCCGCGAGCTGCTGGCCGCCCGCAAGCACGAGCTGGCGAAGATCATCACGAGCGAACACGGCAAGGTCGAGTCCGACGCGGCCGGGGAGATCGCCCGCGCGATCGAGAACGTCGAGTTCGCGTGCGGCGCCGCCCAGCTGCTCAAGGGCGGGTTCAGCGAGAACGCGTCCACCGGCGTCGACGTCTACTCGATCGCCCAGCCACTCGGCGTGGTCGGCGTGATCTCGCCGTTCAACTTCCCGGCCATGGTGCCGCTGTGGTTCGTTCCCAACGCACTGGCCTGCGGGAACACCGTCGTGCTCAAGCCGAGCGAGAAGGACCCGTCGGCGGCGGTGTTCATCGCCGAGCTGTTCGCCGAAGCCGGGCTGCCCGCGGGCGCGCTCAACGTGCTGCACGGCGACAAGGCGGCGGTCGACGGGCTCCTCGAGCACGCCGACGTCAAGGCGATCTCGTTCGTGGGGTCGACGCCGATCGCGCGGTACGTCTACGAGACCGGCACCCGGCACGGCAAGCGCGTCCAGGCGCTCGGCGGCGCGAAGAACCACATGGTCGTGCTGCCGGACGCCGACCTCGACCTCGCCGCCGACGCCGCGGTGTCGGCCGGCTTCGGCTCGGCGGGCGAGCGGTGCATGGCCGTTTCGGTGGTCGTCGCGGTCGACCCGGTCGGCGACGCACTCGTGGAGAAGATCGCCGAGCGGATGTCCCGGCTGCGCGTCGGCGACGGCCGCGACCCCGAATCCGAGATGGGACCGCTGGTCACCGCGGCCCACCACGCCCGCGTCGAGTCCTATGTGGACGCCGGGGTGTCGTCGGGGGCGTCGCTGGTGGTGGACGGCCGGGGCATCGAGGTTTCCGAGGGCGGCTTCTGGCTCGGCCCGACGCTGTTCGACCACGTCCGCCCGGAGATGTCGATCTACACCGACGAGATCTTCGGCCCGGTGCTGTCGGTGGCCCGCGCGGCGTCCTACGACGACGCCCTCGACCTGATCAACGCCAACCCGTACGGCAACGGCACGGCCATCTTCACCGGCGACGGCGCGGCCGCGCGGCGGTTCTCCAGCGAGGTCGAGGTGGGCATGGTCGGCGTCAACGTCCCGATCCCGGTGCCCGTCGGCTACTACTCCTTCGGCGGCTGGAAGGACTCGCTGTTCGGCGACAGCCACGCCTACGGGCCAGAAGGCTTCCACTTCTTCACCCGCACGAAGGTGGTCACCTCCCGGTGGCCGGACCGCTCGCACGCCGGGGTCAACCTGGGCTTCCCGCGGAACTCCTGAGTGCGGCCCGGCTCGCCTCGTCCGCGGGCCGGCCGATCATCACCCGCTGGTCCGTGTCCCGGAGGGGCACGAGCACTTCGAAGTCCACCGCGATCACCCCGGCCCCGGGATGCCGCAGCACCTTGCTCCCGCGGCCGGTGCCCGCGACGTCCCGCTCGCCCCACAGCCGCGCGAACTGCTCGTCGTGCGCGCATTCGGCGATGAGGCCGGTCAGCGCCCGGTCCTGCGGGTGGGCGGCCCACGCGGCACGCAGGTGGGCGGCACCTTCCCGCACCACGCGCTCGCGGTCGACGTAGCGCTCGCGGATTTCCGGGTGCCGCAAGCACAGCCACATCGCGTTGCGCCGCGACGGCGGCAGGGTGCCGAAGTCCACGAGCAGCCCCGCCATTTCGCTGTTCCAGGCCAGGATGTCGTAGCGGTGGTTCAGCACCATGGCCGGCAGCGGCGAGAGGTCGGCGACCAGCCGGGCCAGTGCGGGCACCGCGGTGGTGGCGGGCTCGACGGTGTCGTCCGGGCGCTGCCGGGTCAGGTCGAAGACGTAGGTGCGTTCGGCGGGGGTCAGGCGCAGCGCCCGGGCCAGGGCCGCCACCACGTCCGCCGAAGGCCGGAGCCCACGCCCCTGCTCCAGCCGCACGACGTAGTCGACGCTGACGCCGGCCAGTTCGGCGATCTCTTCGCGGCGCAGTCCCGGGGTCCGCCGGGCTTGCCGGCGAGCGGGCACCCCGAAGTCGTCCGGGTCCAGGCGTTCGCGCCGGGTCCGCAGGAACGCGGCCAGCTCCTCGGTCGGGGTGATCATGCCCGGTCCAACCGCCGGGAGGAGGACTCGTGTTCCCAGGAAGTCCCTTCCCTTACCCCCGGCCCGCGGTGATCACAGGCTGGTGCTCGACGGATCACGAGCACAGGAGGACCTGATGGCACTCACCCTCGACACCTACCGGCTGCTGGGCCGCTCCGGGCTGCGGGTCTCCCCGCTGGCCCTGGGGACGGCGACCTTCGGCACCGAATGGGGCTGGGGCGCGGAGAAGGACGAGGCGCGCAAGCTGTTCGACACCTACGTCGAGCGCGGCGGCAACTTCGTCGACACCGCGCCCACCTACACCGACGGCAGTTCCGAGCGCCTGCTCGGCGAGTTCGCGCGCGGCCGCCGCGAGAGCCTGGTCCTGGCGACGAAGTACTCGACGCTGCGCAGGCCCGGCGACCCGAACTCCGGGGGTGCGCACCGCAAGAGCCTGTTCGCGTCGGTGGAGGCCAGCCTGCGGCAGCTGGACACGGACTACCTCGACCTGCTCTACCTGCACGTCTGGGACTTCACGACGCCGGTCGAGGAGATCCTCCGCGGCCTGGACGACCTGGTCCGCCAGGGCAAGGTCCTATACGTGGCGATGTCCACCGTCCCGGCCTGGGAGGTCTCCCGCATGCAGGCGATCGCGGACCTGCGCGGCTGGTCGCCGCTGGTCGCGCTGCAGATCGAATACAACCTCCTCAACCGGGCCGCGGAACGTGACCTGATCCCCATGGCCCGGGCGATGGGGCTCGGGGTGACGCCGTACTCCCCGCTGGCGGGCGGCCTGCTCACCGGCAAGTACGGCCGCGCCGACCGGACCGAGCCGGACGCCGGGACCCGCAAGAGCTTCAACGCCGGGCTGGGCATGGTGACCGAACGGAACCTCGCGATCGCCGAGGTGGTGAAGCAGGTCGCCACCGAACTGGACCGTACGCCCGCCCAGGTGGGGCTGGCCTGGACCCTGCGGAACCCGGGCGTGACAGCCCCGATCGTCGGCGCCCGCACCCCCGCGCAACTCGAGGACAACCTGGGCGCGTTGGAGGTCGCCTTCACCGCGTCGCACCTGGCCCGCCTCGAAGAGGCGGCCGCGATCGAACTCGGCTACCCGCACGACGTGCTCGCCGGTGACCACCTCCGCAGGGTGACCCGGGGCGACCTGCGGATCGAAGCTACGCCGGGAGGACGTTGATCAGCGTCTTCGTGCGCGGAGTCAGGTAGACGGCGTTGATGCGCTCCGCCTGGATCCGTGCCCGGAGCGCATTGTCGTCGAGGCGGTAGCTGCGATCGTGGACCACGAGGTAGGTGAACCAGATCCGTTCCATGATGGTGTAGAGGTAGATCGGGTACTGCCCGCGGTCGGGGCGCTTGCCGTGCACCTTGCCGAAGTCGTGGGTCCAGCCGGTCACCACGAGCAGCCGCCCGCTGCCGACCTCCGCCAACCGCCGCCCGCAGACGAACGCGAACCACGCGACCAGCGCGAGGATCGGGACGGCCGCGAGGGCACCGCCGGTGGCGGCGAGGAACCCGGCGGCGGCCAGCCCGGCGATCACCAGCACCGCCGCGGTCCAGAAGTTGAAGTCGAGCAGCTTGCCGCGCTGCGACGGGTGGAGCCGGCCGTTGCGGTTGGCCAGCTCCACTTCGGCCCGCTCGATCACTCGCCCTCGCCTTCGGGATGTTCTTTCTCGTAGGCCTCCTGGGTCTCGTGGTAGCGGTCGTACTGCTCGTTCTCCTGGCGGCGGCCTTCGGTCACGACCCCGACGGTGTCCGCGGGCTTCCACCCCTGGAAGCCGCCGGCCTCCTGCCACGCGCCCGGCTTGAGCGCGCTGCGGCCGTCCTCGGAGAACTTCTTGGCCGGCCTCTCGAGCTTCTCGCCGCCCGGCACCTTGCCCGCCCAGGCGTCCTTCCAGCCCTCGGCCTTCTCCGCGGCCGATCCGGCTTCGCGGCCCGCCTGCTTCAGCTCGTTCGCCTTGCGCTCGAGCTTCGCGGCCGTCTCGACGCTCTGGTCCACGATCCGGTCGGCGCCCTTCCCGGCCTTCTTCAGCGCGTTCGCCGCCCCTTCGAGGGCCGCCTTCGACTTGCCCGCGCCCTTCGCCAGGCTCTCCAGCTTTTCGACGATCTTCGCGATGCGCGTGCTGATCTTCTCCGCGAGCACCCCGCCCTCGATCACCGTGTCGGCGATGAACGCGGCGATCGTGCCGCCGAAGGTGCACCACGACGCCGCCAGCGCGGCCAGCGCCTTGACGATCAGCTCGCCGACGAACGACGAGATCATGTCCCGGATCAGCCCGCGCTCGGTCCCGACCAGGGCGGCACCGACGTTCATCGCCGTCGACGCGCCTTCGGCGTGCGAGGCGGCCCCGCGCAGCACGTCGACGTAGCTTGCGGCCGTCCGCTGGTACGCCTCCGCCGACCCGCAGTCGCTGAAGGACTCCTTGACCTTCTCGGCCTTCTGCTCGTAGCTCTCGGCCGTCTCGGTGAGCTGCTTGGCGATGTTCGTCCAGGTCACGGCCTTGGCCGTGATGGCCTCGGGCTTGCCGGCCAGCTTGTCGAGGCCGTCCTTGAGGAAGCTGATGTGCTCGATCAGCCAGCCGACGCCGGCGCTCGCCAGGGTGCCGAGCGGGTCCATCGCCGCGCCGAGCAGGTCGAGGGCGTCGGTGCCGACGTCCATCGCGAGGTTGCCCCAGTCGCCGTTGCGGGCGTCGGTGAGTGTCGCGGCGGCGTCGTTGAAGATGCCCGCGCCGCCGGTCTGCGCGTTGAGGTTGTCCAGCTCGCCCTTCGAGCCGTCGCCCATCCCGCTCCAGAAGCCGCTGCTCGGCTCGGCCGTCGCGACCAGCGGGTTCTCCTGCGTCTCGGTCATGCCGGCAGCTCCTTGCCGATGCCTTCGATCAGGGTCTTGGTGTTCTGCTCGTGCTCGCGGAACGCCGTGTGCGCGGTCTTCACCCGGTCCGCGACGTCGTGACCGGCCTCGACGGCCGCGGCCAGGAAGCCGTCGGCCGTGGTCAGCCAGATCTGGACCGGGATCGCGAAGACCTGCCCGAACAGCCCGAACGCGTCGAAGTCGAGGGCCTGCGCGGTGCCCGCCGCGTCGAGGGCCTGCTGGACCTTGCCGGCGATCTCCCGGATTTCGTCCTCGTGGCCGCCGAGGGCGTCGAAGTCGAGCTTCATGGTCATCACAGCCCCCGGCGCAGGATCGGGCCGCCGAAGTCCTCGTCGTCGTCCGGGCGCGGCCGGGCGGGCCGGGCGGGCGGCGGCGGAGGAGGTGTTTCCTGCTGGGCTTCGGTGAATTCCCAGCGCGGCGGAGCCGGTTGCTCTTCGGGAAGTTCGGGCGCCGGAATCTGTTCCTGAAGGAATTTCATGGCGGCGCTGTCGGGGCCGATCACCGGCGCCATGACGCTCGCCAGCTGCTGGGCCGCCTGCACCTGCGCCCGCTTCGCGGTGGCCACGACGCTCGCCGCCAGCCGGGCGCGCGGCAGCTCGTCCGCGCGCGGGCCGAAGGTGAGTTCCTGCAGCGCACCGCTGGTGTTGACGGTCACCGTGACGGCGCCGTCCGGGCTCGTGGCGGTCGCGGCGATGCGCTCGAGCCGGGCCTTCGCCTCGGCCGCGCGCCGGGCGATATCGGGCATTCCGGCGGAAGCGGGATCAATGCGGTTCACGGCGACCTCGGAAGTCGGGGAGGGCATGCGGATCAGAGGCAGCAAACCGCTTTTCGGTTCCCCCATCAACCCGGGAATTCCCGGCGAGAACCGCGCATGGGAATTCTTTTGCCCGGCCTTTACCTCCCGCCTGTAAGCCGTGAAGGCCTCCTTCCCGGCTCTTACGGCCGGGAAGGAGGCCTTCACGGACCAAGCGGCGGGTTCCGGCGCCCGCGGGCGGTGTTGAGCGCGACCGGCTCAGGCTTACGTAAACTCGGGTCGGGCAGCGAGCGAGGTAGGTGGTGAACCGGTGGCCAACGCGGAGGAGCGCCGCTTCGAAGTGCTGCGCGCGATCGTGGCCGACTACGTGTCCAACCAGGAACCGGTCGGGTCCAAGGCGATCGTCGAGCGGCACAACCTGGGTGTGTCGAGCGCCACGGTGCGCAACGACATGGCGACGCTCGAAGAAGAGGGGTACATCACGCAGCCGCACACCAGTGCCGGCCGCGTCCCGACCGACAAGGGCTACCGCCTCTTCGTCGACCGGCTCTCGGAGATCAAGCCGCTGTCGGCCGCCGAGCGCCGCGCCATCACCACGTTCCTCGACAGCGGCACCGACCTCGACGACGTCCTCCGCCGCTCGGTCCGGCTGCTCGCGCAGCTGACCCGGCAGGTCGCCGTCGTCCAGTACCCGATGCTGACCAACGCCAAGGTCCGGCACCTCGAAGTGGTGCCGCTCACCCCGGCGCGGCTGATGCTGGTGCTGATCGCCGACAACGGGCGCGTCGACCAGCGCACGGTCGACCTCGGCGACGTCGTCACCGAGGAGGACGTGGCCCGGCTCCGCAGCGTGCTCAACGCGGCCATGGCCGGACGGCGGCTCAACGACGCCGCGGCCCGCGTCGCCGAGCTGCCCGACAAGTCGCCCGGCGAGCTGCGGGACGCGCTCATCCGCGTCACCACGGTGCTGGTCGAGTCGCTGGCCGAGCACCCGGAGGAGCGCCTCGTGCTCGGCGGCACCGCCAACCTCACCCGCAACGTCGCCGACTTCCCGGGCTCGCTGCGCCAGGTCCTCGAAGCGCTCGAGGAACAGGTCGTCGTGCTCAAGCTGCTGGCCGCCGCGCGCAACCCCGGTGCGATCACGGTGCGCATCGGTGAGGAAAATGAGGACGAGCAGATGCGCAGCACCTCGGTCGTCTCGATCGGCTACGGCCGCGACGACGTCGTGCTCGGCGGCATGGGAGTCGTCGGCCCGACCCGGATGGACTATCCGGGCACGATCGCCGCGGTGCGGGCGGTCGCCAACTACGTGGGGCAGATCCTGGCCGGCCGCTGAGCCGGGCAGAGCAGAAGGAGAAGCAGAGACGGTGGCGAGGGACTACTACGGCATCCTCGGGGTGGCCAAGAACGCGAGCGATCAGGAGATCAAGCGCGCGTACCGGAAGCTGGCCCGGGAGCTGCACCCCGACGTCAACCCGTCGGACGACGCCCAGCACAAGTTCGCCGAGGTCACCACGGCCTACGAGGTGCTGTCCGACCCGCAGAAGCGCAAGATCGTCGACCTGGGCGGCGACCCGATGGACAACGGCGCGCGCGGCGGGGGCGGCGACCCCTTCGCCGGGTTCGGCGGCCTCGGCGACATCATGGACGCCTTCTTCGGCGCGGCCGGCGGGGGCGGCGGACGCGGGCGCGGCCCGCGCAGCCGCGTCCAGCCCGGCTCCGACGCCCTGATCCGGCTCGGCCTCACCCTCGAGGAGTGCGCCACCGGGGTCGACAAGGAGATCGCCGTCGACACGGCCATCGTCTGTGACCTCTGCCGCGGCGCGGGCACCAGCGAAGGCACCTCGGTCAAGACCTGCGACACCTGCGGCGGCGCCGGCGAGGTCCAGTCCGTCCAGCGGTCGTTCCTCGGCCAGGTCGTCACGGCGCGTCCGTGCCCGGTCTGCCGCGGCTTCGGCGAGGTCATCCCCGACCCCTGCCGCCAGTGCGGCGGCGACGGCCGCATCCGCGCCCGCCGCAACGTCACCGCCAAGATCCCGCCGGGCGTCGGCGACGGCATGCGCATCCGCCTCTCCGGCCAGGGCGAGGTCGGCCCCGGCGGCGGCCCGGCCGGCGACCTCTACGTCGAGATCGACGAGACCCCGCACGAGGTGTTCGTCCGCCAGGGCCACGACCTGCACTGCAACTTCCGCATCCCGATGACCACCGCCGCCCTCGGCGCCACGGTCCCGATCTCGACCCTGGTCGACGGCGACTACGAACTCGACGTCGAACCCGGCACCCAGCCCAACGCCGAGCTCGTCCTCACCGGCAAGGGCATGCCCCGCCTGCGGTCCTCCGGCCGCGTCGACGGCCGCGGCGACCTGCACGTCCACATCGACGTCGTCGTGCCCACCAAGCTCGACGACGCCCAGCGCGAGCTGCTGGTCGAACTCGCCCAGCAGCGCGGCGAAGAAGTCCCCACCCTGGCGTCCAACGGCACCAAGCACGGCGGGCTGTTCGGCAAGCTCCGCGCCAAGAACCACCGCTGAGCCGTGCCCGACACCACCCTGCCGGTCTTCCTCGCCGCCACGGTCCCCGCCGCCGGGCGGACGACCCTCGACGGCGAGGAAGCCCGGCACGCGGCCACGGTCCGCCGCCTGCGGGCGGGGGAGCGGCTGGTCCTCTCCGACGGCGCCGGCGCGATGGCCCGCTGCGTCGTCGACGCCGTCCAGGCCGGCCGCGACCCGCTCCTGACCCTCTCGGTCGAGGAACACTGGACCGAAGAGCCACCCGCCCTGCGCGTCCACGTCGCCCAGGCCCTCGCCAAGGGCGACCGCGGCGAGCTGGCCGTCGAACTCGCCACCGAGGCCGGCGTCGACGCCATCGTCCCCTGGCGCGCCACCCGCAGCGTCGCCAAGTGGGAAGACGGCACCCGCGGCGACAAGGCCCTGGCCCGCTGGCGCGCCACCGCCCGCGCGGCCGCCAAGCAGGCCCGGCGCGCGCACGTCCCGGACGTCACCGAGCCGGTGACCACGGCCGAGCTGGCCGGGCTCGTGACGACGATGTCACTGGCGATCGTGCTGGAGTCCGACGTCGCCGACCGGCTCACCGACCTCCCGCTCCCCGACACCGGCGACATCCTCCTCATCGTCGGACCCGAGGGCGGCATCACCGACGACGAACTGGCGACGCTGCGAGACGCCGGAGCCAGGGCGGTTCGCCTGGGCACGACCGTCCTGCGCACCTCCACGGCGGCCGCGGTGGCCCTCGGCGCACTCGGCGCCCTCACCAGCCGCTGGCACTGAAAGATCAACCGAAAAAAACCCCCGATTTTGCGCCCAGTTATGGCGCGATCACGCTCCGACCCGTTACTCTCGTTTATTAACGCGCCACCCACCGTTTCGGCGCGCCACTGGGAAGACACGGACCCCGCCGGGCACCTCCCCCCTCGGTCCGGCGGCAGCCGCGCAGCGGCGGATCGACCCCCAGGGTCCGCCGACTGCGCGGCATCTCAGCCTTCGTCGCTTCGCTCCTCCGGCTGGATTTTGCTTCGCAGTGCCTTTCTGGGGGTCAAACCCCCAGACCCCCAGCCGGGGCAAGCCCCGGACCCCCGCGAGTTCCGTTGTGGTTCCGCTGGGCCGGGCGGGTTTCCTTGCTCGGTGGCCTTCGGCCCCCTCGCTCCGCGGGCCCCCGCGAGTCCCCGCGAGTCCCCGCGGGCCCCCGCGAGTCCCCGCGGGCCCCCGCGAGTCCCCGCGAGTCCCCGCGAGTCCCGTTGTGGTCGGGTTGGTCTGGGCGTGTTCCTTGCTCGGTGGCCTTCGGCCCCTTGCTTCCCGGAGTACTTGCGCTTGCGCCGGCGCCGGGCGCGCGTGTCGTTTCGCCCCGAAGGGGCGGGTTGTGAACCGCACGTTGAAGCGTGACTTGCCCCCGGATCACCCAGGCCTCCCGCAACCCCGATACGAAGCCGGAACACGGGCGGTAGTGCCGGGTCAAGGCACGCTTTCCCGCCTTGACGCGGTGCTACCGCCCGTAGTCACAATTGCGGCTTCGGGGTGGTGGTTTCCGAGCTGTTGAACCTCGGTGCACCTCAATCGGTAGGGTTCTCCCATGGCCGAGGATGAGACCTTGTTCGAACGGATCATCGGTGGGGAGATCCCTGCCGATGTCGTCTATCAGGATGCGACCACCTTTGCCTTCCGGGATATCCGGCCGCAGGCTCGGGTTCATGTTCTCGTCGTGCCCAGGAAGCGGTACCGGAACCTCGGGGAGCTCGCCGCCGCCGATCCGCAGCTTCTCGCCGATGTCGCGTTGACCGCTCGCAAGGTTGCCGAGATCGAGGGCGTCCTCGAGAGCGGGTACCGGGTCGTCTTCAACACCGATGGGGATGCCGGGCAGACCGTCTTCCACGTGCACGCCCACGTTCTCGGCGGGGAACCCCTCGGGTTGTTCGGGGCACCCGAGCAGGACTAGGGAAACCGGCCTGCGTCTTGTCGGTGGGTGCCAGTAGCATCGGTGGGGTCCGTAGTCCCTCACCGAGAAAGCAGGCCTGAGGCCACGTGGCCGGAACCGTACCGGGTGGAGCCGCCCGACCCGACGTCCCCGGAGACGTCCCGAAGACCGAGGACACCGCCGGTACGCAGGCGGCCCAGTCCCGCTTCCCCATCCCCGACGCCGCCGCCCTCAGCCTGCTCGGCTCCCGCGACGAGAACCTGCGCGTCGCCGAGGAACTCCTCGCCGCCGACGTGCACGTGCGCGGCAACGAAGTCACCCTGACCGGCACCCCCGCCGACGTCGCGTTCGCCGAACGCGTCTTCGCCGAGCTCGTCCAGCTCGCCGCCGGCGGCCAGCAGGTCGGACCCGACACCGTCCGCCGCACCGTCGGCATGCTCTCCACCGGCGACGCCTCGCCCGCCGAGGTCCTCAGCCTCAACATCGTCTCGCGCCGCGGCAAGACCATCCGGCCCAAGACGCTCAACCAGAAGCGCTACGTCGACGCCATCGACAAGCACACCGTCGTCTTCGGCATCGGCCCCGCCGGCACCGGCAAGACCTACCTGGCCATGGCCAAGGCCGTCCAGGCCCTGCAGGCCAAGCAGGTCACCCGCATCGTGCTGACCCGCCCCGCCGTCGAGGCCGGCGAGCGCCTCGGCTACCTGCCGGGCACGCTCAACGAGAAGATCGACCCCTACCTGCGGCCCCTCTACGACGCGCTGCACGACATGGTCGAGCCGGAGTCGATTCCGCGGCTGATGCAGGCCGGCACGATCGAAATCGCCCCCCTGGCCTACATGCGGGGCCGCACGCTGAACGACGCCTTCATCATCCTCGACGAGGCCCAGAACACCACGCCCGAGCAGATGAAGATGTTCCTCACCCGGCTCGGCTTCGGGTCCAAGATCGTCGTCACCGGCGACATCACCCAGGTCGACCTGCCCAGCGGGCAGCGCAGTGGCCTGCGCGTCGTCCGGGACATCCTCACCGGCGTCGAGGACCTCCACTTCGCCGAGCTCACCAGCCAGGACGTCGTCCGGCACAAGCTCGTCGGCGACATCGTCGACGCCTACGAGAAGTGGCAGGCCGTGCAGGACGCCCAGCAGAACGACGGCTGGAAGGGCAACCGGCGTTGAGCATCGAGATCGCCAACGAGTCCGGCGTCGACGTCGACGAGACGTCCATCGTCTCCGCCGCGCGCTACGCCCTCGACAAGATGGAGGTCAGCCCGCTCGCCGAGCTGTCCATCCTGCTGGTCACCCTCGACGTCATGGAAGACCTCCACGAACGCTGGATGGACCTGCCCGGGCCCACCGACGTCATGGCCTTCCCGATGGACGAGCTCGACTCCTCCCGCCGCCCGGACGCGCCCGACGCGTCCCCGGCGCTGCTCGGGGACATCGTGCTCTGCCCGGCGTTCGCCAAGGACCAGGCCAAGACCGCCGGCCACTCGCTGATGGACGAGCTGCACCTGCTCACCGTGCACGGCTGCCTGCACCTGCTCGGCTACGACCACGCCGAACCCGCCGAGGAACGCGAGATGTTCGCCCTCCAGAAGCGCATCCTCGGCGAGTACCAGGACGCCGTCGCCGCCCTGGAGAAGCGGGACGCCCAGCGCAGCACCGACGACCGCGTCCTCGGCATCGCGGGCCTCGACGCCGCCGAACCGCCCGCCGGGGAAACGCCCTGATGCCGCGCGTCCACGATCTCGGCTCCGTCCCAAGCGCCCCAATGTGGCGTTCGGTGCGTTGGACGCACCGAACGCCACATTGGGTGCGTCCAACGCAACCAACGCCACATTGGGGGTT
>NZ_JBFACT010000083.1:0-31672 GCF_040640995.1 Amycolatopsis sp. NPDC021455
TTTCCCCACACGACGCTGTTCCGATCTCGATCCCGGCCGGGAGGGCCGAGCCGGGCGTCGCGAATGACTCATTCGGGACGCCCGGCGTCCCGAATGAGTCATTCGCGGCAGCGGCCCGGCCGGATGACCGCTCAGCGGCCCACGGTCACCGAACCGGTGAGCGGGCCGAGCCGCACGGTGTGCGTGCCACGGGCCAGGTCCCGCAGCTCGAACGTGACGCATGTGGTCTGGCCCGGCCACACCGACACCGGCCGTTCGGCGGCGACCACGCCGTCGACCCACAGCACCGCCTGGTAGTCACCGGCCTTTTCGCCGACGTCCTTCACCGACGCGGTGACCCGCGCGGGCCACCACCGACCGCCGTCGTCGGTTCGGAGGTCGGCCACCGCGAAGCGCGGCGCGGGCCCGGGGGCCCGGTCGCGGACGAAGATGTCCGAGCGCCCGTTCGTGTCGTCCTCGACGAGGTTCGCCGCCTCGCTTTCGAACGCCACGTACTTGCCGTCGGTGCTGATCGACGGGAAATCGCTGTAGGCATCGCCTTCCTGGCCGCCGAGCGCACCGGAGACCTTGTCCGTCTTCGCCGTGCGCAGGTCGCGCACGAACACGTCGGACGCGCCGTCTCCGTCGCCGGGCACGAGGTTACCGGCGAAGCTGAAGAACGCGACCGCGGTCCCGTCTCCGCTGATCCTCGGGCTCGCCGTGTAGGAATCGGCCCCGCCGGTCCCGCTCGCCGCCTGCGACACCAGCGTGTTCGTGTGCGCCTGCCGGTCGTAGAGGTAGACCTGGGAGGGCCCGTCGGCCGGGCTGACCACGTAGGCCACCTTCCGGCCGTCCGCGCTGATCGACGGCTGCGTCGCCTCCGCCCCGCCCGGCGCCGGGATCACCTCCGTGGTCCCGGTCTTGCGGTCGCGCACGAACACATCGCGGTGGCCGTTGCCGCCACCGGGCACGAGGTTCTCCGCGCCGCTTTCGAACGCGACGAACCGGCCGTCACCGCTGACACTCGGTTCGAGCGAGTCACCGTCCGCCCCCGCGCCGCCCAAGCCCGCCGAGACGAGTTCGGTGGTCCCGGCCACCCGGTCGCGCAGGAAGATGTCCTGCTTGCCGTTCGTGTCTCCCGGCACCAGGTTCGTGGCCTGGCTGAGGAAGACCGCGTAGCGGCCGTCGGTGCTGAACACCGGCTGCCCGGACAGCCCGTCGGCCTGCTTTTTCTCGGAGGACACCGAGATCAGCTCGGTCGCGCCCGTCCGGCGGTCGTGGACGAAGGAGTCGGGGATCCCGTTGGTGTCGCCCGGTACCAGGTTCGTCGCGCCGCTGAGGAAGCCGACGTACCGGCCGTCGGGGCTGATGCTCGGACTGACCGACCACGCGTTCGCCCCGGTGCCGTCCGAGGCCACCGTGATCCGTTCGATCGCGCCGGTGCGCCCGTCCCGCGCGAAGATGTCCATGTCGTCGTTGGTGTCGCCGGGCGCGAGCTCGTCGGACCCGCTGGCGAACGCGATCACGCCGGCATCCCCGCTCATGGCAGGCCAGAAGGTGTGGGCCTGGATCTGCCCGCCGTCCCGGGTCATCGAGACCCGCTGCGTCGCGGGCGGCCGCGGGAGCGCGAAGTCGGCCGTGGCCGGCCGGTGTCCGCTCACGACGACCTGCCGCGGGGCCGCGGCCGAGATGCCCGCCGCCGAAGCGGCCACCCGGTAGCTGCCCTCGGGCACGTTCTGGACGGTGTAGCGGCCGTTGCCGTCCGAGACGGCGGTGAGCTCGTCGAGCACGTCGAGCACCCGGACCGTCGCCCCCGGCACCGTCGAACCGGTCGGCCCGTAGGTGACGCGGCCGCTGATCGTGCCCCGCGGGGTCGGTTTCAGCGCGACGCGCAGGTCCGTCAGCTTCCCGCTGGTCACCACGGCCCGCACCCGCTGGTCGTGGTAGCCGAACCGGGACAGCGTGAGGTCGTAGGTGCCGGCGGGCACCCGGATCTTGAAGTGGCCCGCGGCGTCACTGGTGTAGGACCGGCCGGTGGCCGCGACCGTGATCGTGGTCTTCGCCAAGGGGTCCCGCGACGCGGTCACCGTGCCGGTGATGCCGCTGGCGAGCCGCGCCTCGGCGACGGCGGCGGCCGCGTCGATCCGGCCCGCGCCGAAGCGGGTGTTCGGGCGAGCGCCGTAGCGGCTGTCGAAGAACGACGTGCCGGTGAGGATTTCCAGGATCTCGTCCGGGGTCAGCTTCGGGTTCGCCTGCAGCATCAGCGCGACCGTGCCCGAGACGTGCGGGGTCGCCATCGACGTGCCGCTCAGCAGCCCGTACTCGCCGCCGGGCAGCGAGGACAGCACGTCCACGCCCGGCGCGGAAAGGTCGGGCACGACGTAGCTGTCCGGCCAGCTCGCCGGGGCGTCCGCCCAGTCCTTCTTCCGCACGACACCACCGCACGAGAAGTCCGGCACGTTGTCGCCGTCGTCGGTCGCGCCGACCCCGGTCGACTCGAAGACGTTGCCGGGCGCCGCCGAACCGCCCGCGACGCAGTCGTTGCCGATGGCGAACGCCGGGAACGCACCGGCCAGGTAAATGTTGCGGGCCGGCTCGACCATTTCGCTGCTGTAGCCCTCTTCGCCGAGCGACATGCTCACGACGTTCGCGGGCTTGCCCGCGGGCTTGCCGTCGGCGTCGTACGGCGCGATCGCCCACTGCATCCCGGCGATCACCTGTGCCAGCGTGCCGGATCCGCCCGGGATGACGAGCCCGGCCATCAGCTCCGCGCCCGGCGCGACGCCGATCTGCGTGCCCGAGCTGTGCCCGCCCGCGATGGTGCCCGCCACGTGCGTGCCGTGGTAGGAGCTGTCGTGGGGCGTGGAGTGCACCGGTGCGCCGTCCGGACCGAACTCGAGCCAGCCACCGGGGTGCTCCGGGTTCGCCGGGTCGGCGGTCACGAGCTTGCCCGCGAGGTCGGGGTGGCCGGTGTCGATGCCGGTGTCGAGGATCGCCACCCGCACCCCGGCACCGGTGGTGCCGTCGCGTTGGACCCGGTCGGCGCCGATCTTCGAGACGCCCCACGCGACGGCGGCGTCGGTCTTCGCCTTGGCCTGTTTCCGCTGCGGCTCGGTCGGTGTCTTCAGCGTGAAGTTGGGGATGACGCGGTCGACCAGCGGCAGCGCGGCCACGGCGTCCAGGGTGGCAGGCGTGGCGCGGACGAGCACCATGTTCTTGAGCCAGAACGTGTTCACCACCTGGTCGCGGCGAGCGCCGACCAGGTCGGTGACCGGGGCCTGCATGGCCTTCGCCGAGTCGGCGAGCGTCCGGCGCGCGGCGTCCGGGGAGGACGGTGCGAGGCCACGGTCCTTCAGCACGACGACCGCCTCGAACCGCGTGCCCGGACCGGACCGGGCGCCGGCGATCCGGTCGAGCAGCTCCTTGGCGATCTTGTGGTGCGCGGCGGCCGGGGCTTCCGGTGCGGCGGCGGCCGTCGCCGGCAGGGCGCCGAGTGACCCGGCGGCGACGAGCACCGCCAGGGCCAGCCGGCGGCCACGGGTCCGCGAGGCGGACAGGGACATGGGGAGACTCCTTCGCTCCGTCAGGTTCCGGCGGACAAGCGAGACGGCGCGCCCCGAGTGAGGTTGCGCGCCGTCGACGTCAAAACGGTGCATCAGTGATCAACACATGACAAGCTCACCGAGGCGGCGAATTCCCGCCAGGTGGCGGAAACCCGACAGGGGAGGAGCGGCGGTGCTGGAGCCGATCGGGCTCGGTGACGCGGACGAAGCGATCTACGACGCGCTGGTCCGGCGCACCCGGGCGACGGTGGCCGAACTCGCCGAGGACGCCCGCCGTTCGCTGCCGGTGACGCGGCGCGTGGTGCGGACGCTCGTCGGGCTGGGCCTGGCGACGCGGGCGGCCGGGCGGCCGACGCGCTACGTCGTCGTCCCGCCGGACCGGGCGATCGAGGCGGTGCTGCGCGAGCGCGAGGCCGCGCTGCGCGACACGCGCCGTCACATCGGCACGCTCATGGAGATGTACCGCGCGAGCACCCGGTTCGCGCACCCCGGCGAGCTGGTCGAGGTGATCACCGGGCGGGACGAGGTCAATGAGCGCTGGGCGCGGATGCAGCAGGACATCCGGGTGCAGATGCGCGGGTTCGACCGGCCGCCGTACGCCGCGCCCCGCGGGGCCTCGGACTCGAACGAGGTCGAGCTGGGGCTGCTCGGACGCGGGGTGAAGTGCCGGGTGGTCTACGACAAGAGCGCGATCGAGCTGCCCGGGCGCATCGACGACATCGAGCTCGGGATGCGGCACGGCGAACAGGCCAGGATCGACGGCGACGTCCCGATGAAGCTCGCGATCGCCGACGACCGGCTCGCGATCATCCCGCTGATGCGGCCCGGCGACCCCGCGCTCACCGCGTCGTACCTCATCCACCCGTCACCGTTGCTGGACGCGCTGATCGCGTTGTTCGAGGCGGTGTGGACGCGCAGCGTGCCGGTGCGCTTCGGCTCCGCCGAACCCGGCGAGCTGTCCCCGGACGAGGCGAAGCTGCTGATGCTGCTGGCTTCCGGCGCGACCGACAAGGCCGCCGGGCGGGCGCTGGGCTGGAGCGAGCGGACCGTCCAGCGCCACGTCACCAAGCTCATGGCCCGGGTCGGGGCGCAGACCCGGTTCCAGATCGCGATGGAGGCCACCCGGCGCGGCTGGATCTGAGGGACCTCATCCTTCGGTGACGTTGAGCGGCCGGTTGTTCCGCCGCAACAGGAACGCGGTCAGGACGGCGCCGATCGCGGAGGCGATGCCGAGGACGGCGAGCGCGCCCTGGAGTCCGCCGGTGCCGGCACCGATCGCGGCGAGGGCGAGCGGGCAGGCGAATTCGCCGACGAACAGCGTGCCCGTCCACAGGCCGGTGCCGCGGCCGCGCTGGTCGAAGGCGAGCCGGTTGACCGCCCACGTCAGCAGGGTGGGCAGCAGCATGCCGGTGCCGAAGCCGGTGAAGACCGCGCCGATGGTGATCACGACCGGCGAGGCGGTGGCGAACACCAGGAGGAGGCCCACGGCGGAGAGGCCGAACGCGACGGGCAGGAGAACCCGGGGTGTCTTGCCGGACAGGCGGCTGAACGCGATCGCTCCGGCGGCCGTCGCCAGGGACATGACCGCGGAGATCGCCCCGATGGTCCCGGTGGCGGTCACGCCGACGCCGGTGAGCACAAAGGACAGTTCGACGATCAGGGCGTAGAAGACGATGCCACCGAACAGGGTGACGAGACAGGGCGCGGCCAGCTGCCGCCAGGGCAGGCTCGCCAGGTGGCCGGCCGGGCGGCGGTGCGGCTGCCAGAGCTTGAGCGCCATGGGAATCGCCAGCGGGGCGGCGACGGCGTACAGCCAGAACGGCGTGCGCCAGCCCGACGCGCCGAGAACGCCGCCGAGCGCCAGGAACACGGTGGCCGACAAGGTGGCGACCAGGGTCTGCAGGCCGAGGTACCGCGCCCGGCGCGCGCCGGACCAGTAGTCGCCGATGAGGGTGGTGCAGCAGGTCATGATCGCGCCCTCGCACAGCCCGACGAGCACGCGGCTCGCGAGGATCGCGCCGAGGGAGTCCAGGTAGAGCGGAGCCGTCCCGAACACGCTGTAGGCCAGCATGGCCAGCAGCAGCAACCGTTTCCGGTCGATCCGGTCGGCGACGACGCCGGCGAACGGTGCGGTCAGCCCGATCAGCAGGGCCGGCGCGGTCAGCACGATCGGGACGAGGACGTCCGCGCCGGGCGTGCCGGCGAACGCCTGGGACAGCTGCGGCAGGACGGGAGCGATGAGGACGGCGCCGAGCACCGACAGGCAGCTCCCCGCGAGCAGCAGGAGCAGCTGGACTCCTCCGGCGGTCGGCCCCTGACCGGTGGAAGAGGCTGCTGGTGACCGGTTCACGGCTGGGCTTTCGGGCATTTCGGCACCTGAATTCCGTCGTTGGTTCAGGGAAGGTGCCGAAAGCATGAGTTCCGCGGCGGGGGAGCGGAAATCACTTCTGGCGAACCGCGGTATCAGCGCGGTGGATGCCCGGTGACGCCGGCGGCGATCCGCGTCAGCAGTTCGCGCAGGTACCGGTGCTCGGGATCGTGCTCGTACATCGGGTGCCACCAGGCGGCCTCGAGCAGCGGGTCGGCGTCGAAGGGACAAGCGAGCGCACGCACGTTCGTGTCGGCCGGGATGCGTTCGGCGAGCCGCCGCTGCAGCAGCGCCACGCGGTCGGTCCCGGCGATGAGACCCGGGACGGTCAGGAAGCTCTCCGTGACCACCTGGACGTGCGGTTCGATGCCGAGCATCCGCATCTGCCGCACGACCGGGGTCGACGCGGTGGGGCTGTGGTAGATGACCACCCACGGCATGGTCCGCAGCTGCTCCACCGTCAGCCCTTCGGCCACCGCCGGGTGGGCGGCGTCGACCAGGCAGACCCAGCCGTCGCGGTGCAGGTCCTGGTGCGGGAGCCCTTCGAGGAAGCCGTGCGGCAGGACGAGCAGGTCGATGCCGGTGAGCACCTGGCGGGCGTTGTCGACGACGGCCGGGGTGGTGGCGATGAACCGGACGCGGGCGCCGGGTGCCTCCTGCGCCAGTGCGGCGGCCAGCGGGGAGCCGAGGACCGCGACGGCGTAGTCGGTCATGGCGAGGGAGAACTCCCGCGAGGTGGTCGCCGGGTCGAAGTCCGGCTCGGCGGCGAAGACGCGCTCGACACCGTTCATCGCCGTTTGCACGCGGCCGCGCAGCTGGACGGCCAGCGGGGTGAGGCGGTACTGGTTGCCGTGGCGGGCCAGGAGTTCGTCGCCGAAGTGCCGGCGCAGCCGGGCCAGCTGGGCCGAGACCGCGGGCTGGCTGAGGCCGACCTGCTGGGCGGCCCGGCTCACGCTGCGGTGCTCGAGCAGCGCGTCGAGCGTCACCAGCAGGTTCAGGTCCAAGCTTGCCAGGTTCACCACCTGAGGTTATCCATCGGGCTGATAGTCTGCATTAGCTATTTCGTCTTCCCTGATGCTGTGGCGTGGCGCACCGTGGCGGCATGGACCGCACCGATCCCGAAGCCGCGATCGCCGCCGCCGCGAAGCGCTGTTCCAACTGGGGACGCTGGGGTGCCGACGACGTCCTCGGCACCCTCAACTTGCTCGACGACGCCAAGCGCCGCGAAGGTGCGGCCCTGGTCCGGCGGGGCGTGAGCTTCTCCCTGGCGCAGCGCTTCGACGCGGACGGCCCGCAGAAGGGCTGGCGGCGCCGGACCAACCCAGTGCACACGATGCTGGACACCGGCCTGGACGCCGAGCGCGGTACCCAGGGGTTCCCGCACGGGATCGGCGGTGCCGACGACGTGGTGTTCATGCCGCTGCAGGCGTCGACGCAGTGGGACGGGCTCGGGCACATCTTCGACCACGGCGTGGCGTGGAACGGCCGCCGGGCCGGGGACGTCGTGACCAGCGAAGGCGACCGCGTCACCGGGATCGAGACCGTGTCGGGCCGGATCGCCGGGCGCGGGGTCCTGCTCGACGCCGGCCGCGTGCTCGGCACGGACGGCGAACTGCCGGACGGGTTCGCGATCACCGTGGAACACCTCGAAGAAACGATCGCCGCCCAAGGGGAAACCGCGCGCGTCGGCCGGGGCGACCTGCTCCTGGTCCGGACCGGGCGGCTCGCCCGGGCGCGGCGCGAAGGCTGGGGCGACTACGCGGGCGGCCCCGCGCCCGGCCTGTCGTTCACCACCGCGGAATGGCTCCACGACACCGAAATCGCCGCGATCGCCACCGACACCTGGGGGTTCGAGGTCCGGCCCAACGAGTTCGACGACGCCTTCCAGCCGCTGCACCAGGTCGCCATCCCGCACATCGGGTTGTTCCTCGGCGAGATGTGGGACCTCGACACGCTGGCCGCGGACTGCGCCGCCGACGGCCGGTACGAGTTCTGGCTGACCGCCGACCCGCTGCCGGTGACCGGGGCGGTCGGCGCGCCGGTCGCCCCGATCGCCGTCAAGTAGCTCGCCGCCCGGACAAAGGAGTCCCCATGCCCGCCGTGCACACCGTCCTCGTGGTCGGCAGTGGCCTCGCCGGCACCGCCGCCGCGATCCACCTCGCCGATCACGGCGTCGCCGTCGACCTGGTCGAGATCAAGCCGGACATCGCCGCCATCGGCTCCGGGATCACCCTGCAGGGCAACGCCTTGCGCGAACTGCGCAAGCTCGGCGTCTGGGAAGCCGTGCAGGCGCAGGGATACAGCTTCGACAGTCTTGGCCTGCGTGCCCCGGACCCCGCCGGGACACTGCTCGCCGAGATCCCCGATGTCCGGACCGGCGGCCCCGACCTGCCGGCGACGGTGGGGATGCCCCGGCCGGACCTGGCGCGGATCCTGCACGAGCGCGCCGGTCCGGCCGGGGTGAAGATCCGCTTCGGGCACACGGTGACCGCGTTGGCGCAGGACGCGAGCGGGGTCGACGTCACCTTCTCCGACGGTTCGACCGGCCGCTACGACCTCGTCGTCGGTGCCGACGGGATCCGCTCGACCGTCCGCGGGCTGCTGGGCATCGATCCGGAGATCCGGCCGACGGGCATGGGCATCTGGCGGGCGTTCGGCCCTCGCCCGGGTTCGGTGACCCGGACGGATCTGTTCTACGGCGGCCCGTCCTACATCGCCGGGTACTGCCCGACCAGCGAAGACACGCTCTACGCCTACGTCGTCGAGGACGCGCAGGATCGTAGCGGCCTGTCCCCGGCCGAGCGGCTCGCGACCATGCGCGAACTCGCCTCGGCGTACCACGGCCCGTGGGACGCCGTCCGCGCCACGCTCACCGACGCGTCGCGGATCAGCTACACCCTGTTCGAGACCCACGTGCTCCCGGCACCGTGGAACCGGGGACGGGTCGTGCTGATCGGCGATGCCGCCCACTCCTGCCCGCCCACCCTCGCGCAAGGGGGCGCCCAAGCCCTCGAAGACGCCGCGGTGCTGACCGAACTGCTGCTGACGTCGGAAACCCTCGACGACCGCCTCTGGGCCGAGTTCACCGATCGCCGGTGCGCGCGAGCGGCCACGGTGGTCGCGGCGTCCGTCCAGCTCGGACAGTGGCTCCTGGACCGGGAGCAAGGCGACGTTCCCGGGCTGATCGGCCGGATCGCCGCCCTCGTCGTCCAGCCCGCCTGACCCCACAAGGAGAACGAGATGATCACGCACCTGCGGCACGTCGACCTGGCCGTGCCGGACCTGGCCCGGCAGCGGGACTTCTACACCGGCGCCTGGGGCCTCAAGACCGAGCACACCGACACCGGGGTGGCCTTCCTCGCCGCGGAAGGCTCACCCGAGCAGTACGTGGTGCGGCTGCGCCAATCCGACGACAAGCGGATCGACCTGATCGCCTTCGGCGTCGCCACCCCGTCCGATGTGGACACTCTCGCCGCCCGCCTGGCCACCGCCGGCGTGACCCTGGTCCACGAGCCACGGACCCTGCACACCCCGGGCGGCGGCTACGGGTTCCGGTTCTTCGACAACGAGGGCCGCACCATCGAGATCAGCGCCGACGTCGCCGTTCGCGCCCACCGCCGGATCGAGGCGGGCGAGTCGGTCCCGGTCCGCCTGTCCCACGTGGTGATCAACTCGACGAACCCGGAGGCGACCCGGGCGTTCTACGAAAAGCACCTCGGGTTCCGCCTGTCCGACATCCTCATGCACCCCCGGATGGGGGAGATGATGTGGTTCCTGCGGGTGAACTCCTGGCACCACAGCATGGCCATCGCCCGCTGCCCGCACCCGTCGCTGCACCACGTGTCGTTCGAGATGCGCGGGCTCGACGAGTACATGCGCGGCACCGGGCGGCTCCTGCGCGCGGGCGTCGAGAAGATCTGGGGCCCCGGCCGGCACCTGGCCGGCAACAACACCTTCAGCTACTTCCTCGACCCGCACGGCAACACGATAGAGTACACCACCGAGCTGGAGCTGGTCGACGAGGACACCTGGCACCCGCACCTCTACGACTTCAGCGACCCCGAGGTGTCCGACCAGTGGGGCACGGCGAACGCGATGAACGAGTTCGTCGCGCAGCGGTCCTTCAACGACCCAGACAAGGGCCTGTTCGTGGCCCCGCCGGTCTGATGCGCTTCGCCACCTACGAGCACGGCGGAACCGTGCACGCGGGCGTCGTCTCCGAGGACGGCGTCCACGCGTTCCCGGCCGGAGTGACGGTGCTCGACCTGGTCCGTCGCGGCCTGCCCGCCGCCCTCGAAGCCGGCGGGTCCGTCCTCAGTGGACCGGCTGTGCCCCTGGCCTCGGTGCGGTTGCTGCCGCCGCTGGAGCCGCCGTCCGTGCGGGACTTCGTCGCCTTCGAGGAGCATGTCGAAGGGATGGTCGCGCCGGCTTCCGTGCCCCCGGAATGGTACGAGGCACCGACGTTCTACTTCACCAATCCGTGCGCGCTGGTCGGCGCGCACGACGACGTGCCGATCCCGCCCGGCTCGCGGCTGTTCGACTTCGAGCTGGAGGTCGCCGCCGTGCTGGGCCCCGACGCGATCTTCGGCTACACGATCCTCAACGACTGGTCCGCCCGCGACCTCCAGCGCCGTGAGATGAAGGTCAACCTCGGCCCGGCCAAGGGCAAGGACTCGGCCACGACGCTCGGCCCGTGGCTCGTCACGGCCGACGAACTCGAGCCGTACCACGATGCCGACGGCTTCCTGGCGCTGGACATGCGGGTGGCGGTCAACGGCGTCGAAGCGGGGCAGGACCTGCTGTCCAACATGGGCTGGCCGTTCGAGGAACTGGCCGCCTACGCCGGACGGGGCACGCGGCTGCGCGCCGGCGACGTCCTGGGCTCCGGCACCTGCGGCAACGGCGGCTGCCTGGCCGAGCTGTGGGGACGGCGAGGCGAGCAGACACCGCCGCCCCTCAAACCTGGCGACGTCGTCGAGATGACCGTCGAGGGCATCGGGACGATCCGCAACACCGTCGTCGCCGGGGTCGACCTGCCGCCGGTCCGCCGGGCCCGCTCCCGCCATCCCCGGAGGCGGTCGCGGTGACCGGCGGCAAGGTCGTGCTCGTCACTGGTGCGGCACAGGGCATCGGTGCGGCGACCGCACGGCTGCTCGCCGAGGAAGGTGCCCGCGTGATCGGGGTCGACCGCGCCGAAGACCCCGGCCTGCCCGGCGTCGAGCACCACCGGCTCGACGTCACCGACGACGCCGGCTGGGCCAGGCTCACCGCGGGTCTCGAGCGGGTCGACGGGCTCGTCGCCGCCGCGGGCGTCACCTGGCGGGCGCGGCTCGGCGAACTGGACCCCGCCGACCTGGCGTCCGTGCACGACGTCAACGTCGGCGGCGTCCTGCGGGCCGTGCGGGCTGTGGTGCCGCTGATGCCGTCCGGCGGATCGATCGTCGTGACCGGCTCGGCCGCGGCGCTGACCGGGCACTACCCGCTCGCCTACACCGCGAGCAAGTGGGCGTTGCGCGGCTTCGTCAAGGCCGCCTGCCTCGAGCTGGGGGACCGGGGCATCCGCGTCAACGCCGTGCACCCGGGGTACATCGAAACCCCGATGACCGCTTCGGCGCCGCCCGGGTTCCGGGCCGCGAACATCGCCGAGACCCCGCTCGGCCGCACCGGGACCGCCGAGGAGGTCGCCGCGCTCGTCGCGTTCCTGATCAGTGACGCGGCCTCCTACATCTCCGGTGCCGAAATCCCCGTCGACGGCGGCATGACCGCGCACGGCGGCGTCAAGTCGATCAGCGAAGCCGCCCGAACCTGAAGGGAATCCCGTGTTCGAATACTTCCCCGGCAACTACGTGTGGAACCTCGGCGTGGTCGCCGCGCTCAACAGCGGCGGCCTGATCGACGAGGTGGACCGTGCCTGCCGGCCCATCCGCGAAGCCGCGGCCCGGGGCTCGGACGCCGGCACGCCGGACTTCCTGCGGGCCTGGACCGCGCTCACCGACCAGCTCGTGACCCAGGCCGAACAGGCGGAGAAAGCCGGGCACACCCGCACCGCGGGCGAACTGTACTTCCGGGCCACCAACTACCTCTGCCAGGCCGAGCGCATGCTCGCCCACTCCGACCCGAACCGGCTGCCCACCTACCGCCGGGTCCTCGACCTCGCACAGAAGTCCTTCGACCTGCGGGACCCTTCGGTTTCGCGGGTGGCGGTCCCGTACGAAGGCACGACCCTGCCGGGCTACCTCTCCCTCGCCCCGGCCACCGATGCCGGACCGGCGCCGGTGATCGTCCTGGTCAACGGCCTGGACTCGGCCAAGGAACACATGTACACCTCGGCACACTGGCGAGAGCTCGCCGACCGGGGGATCTCGTGCCTGATGCTCGACCAGCCCGGCACCGGCGAAGCCCTGCGCCTGCAGGGATTGACCGCCCGCATCGACGCCGAAGCCTGGGCGGGCGCGGCCGTGGACTGGCTCGAAACGCGGTCCGAAGTGGACACCGACCGGATCGGGATCGTCGGCTGGTCCCTCGGCGGCTACTACGCTCCCCGCGCCGCGGCGTTCGAGAAGCGCTTCGCGCTCTGCGTCGCCTGGGGCGCCAACCACAACTGGGGCGCGGTACAGCGGCGCCGTCTCGAACGCGAAGGCGAACGGCCGGTTCCGCACTACTGGGAGCACGTGCTGTGGGTGTGGGGGCACGACGACCTGGAGGAGTTCATCGCCTTCGCCGACGGCGTGCACCTCGACGGCGTGGTCGAGAAGATCACGGTGCCGTTCCTGATCGCCCACGGCGAGAACGACCGCCAGATCCCGCTCGAGTACGCCCACCGCTCGTACGACCAGGCCGTCAACTCGCCCCGGCGTGAGCTGCGGGTGTTCACCCCCGAGGAGGGCGCGACCGAGCACATCGGACTCGACCACCTGCCCCACGTCAGCACGTTCGTCGCCGACTGGGTCACCGACACCTTCGAGACCATCGATCGGAACAGGTGACCGACCGCCGGAAACGTTCTCGCGGCGATTTCGGCGTGCAGCGCCATGCCGAGCCCGCAGACGCTGACGAGCGTCTGCACCACCGTGTGCGTTTTGGCCGCTTCGGACAGGCTCATCCCGAACGATTCCTTCACCAGCCAGAAGCCGGCGTGGTTGACGTAGTTGAGGCCGATCGAACCGGCCCCGATCGCGACGACCAGCAGCGACGCTGTCAGACCACCGGCGGTGCCGGCCAGTGGGGCGACGATTCCGGTGGCGGCGACGATGCCGACCGTGGCCGACCCGGTCGAGGCCGACAGCAGGAGGGCGAGGAGCCAGCCGAGGACGATGAGGTTGAGGTGGGCGCCGGTCGCGGCCGCGGCGACGGCCTTGCCGATCCCGGAGTCCTTGAGCACCTGGTTGAAACGCGCCGCCGCCGGCGATGATCAGCATGATCCCGGCGATGGACTTCAGGCTGTCGGTCAAGGCGTCGCGGACGTCCAGGCCGCGGGTACGCAGCGGCTTGAGCGTCACCGCCAGGACGACGAGGAAGCCGGCCGGCATCGCGATGACGGGTTCGCCGGTGAAGACCAGCGCCTTCCGGAGCGGGTTCGCCTCGCCGAGGGCGATCTCGGCGAGGGTGCGCAGCAGCATCAGGGCGACCGGGACGAGCACGGCGCCGACAGCGAGCCAGACCGGCGTCCGGGGTGCGGGAGCCGGTGCGCCGGGCTGCGACCCGCCGCCGACGGGAGCGGGGGAGTGCGCCGCTGCGGTGGTGAACTGGGCGACCAGTGCCTCGCTCGGCCGGACCTGCGGCAGGCGGGGCGCGATCCAGCGGGCGTACAGCGGCCCGGACACGATGATGGTCGGCACCGCGCAGACCAGCCCGACGAGGATGGTCAGCCCGAGGTTGGCGTGCAGGCCGCTCTGCGCGGTGAGCGGACCGGAGTGGGGCACCAGCATGCCGTGCAATGTGGACAGCGCCGCGACGGTCGGCATGCCCAGCAGCAGGTACGCCGATCCGCGCACCCCGCTCTCGGCTTCCATGCGGCGGGCGATGCTGAAGATCAGGGGAAGCAGGACGATCAGCCCGACTTCGAAGAACATCGGGATGCCGACCACGAGCGCCGCTGCGGAGACGAGCCAGGGCATCGAGCGTGGGCCGGACCGGGCGAGGGCCGCTTCGGCGATCGCGTCGGTCACGCCCGCCTCGGAGAGCAGCCGGCCGAGCATGGCGCCCAGGGCCAGCGGGATGCCGATGCTGCCGAGCGTGTTCCCGGCACCGTCCTCGATGGACTCGGGCAGCTTCGCCAGTGACTCACCGGCGGCGAGGCCGGCGGCCACCGACACCACGAGGAGGGCGACGAAGGGGTGGAACCGCAGCCGGGAGTTGATCAGGGTGATCAGCACCGCGATCGCGGCGACGAGGTCGAGCAGCAGAAGCCAGGCTTGGGTGGTCATTCCCCAGTGAGAAAACGATTCGCCTCGAATTTGTGAAACGCCGCCCGGCGTGGAGAAGATCCCGCGCGGCCCACTCGAGAAATTCCGAACAGCGCCAGTGCTGCAGCCGATCAACGCCACCGGCGCAGCCGTCTTTACTATGTGGCGGTGCACCGGGGGCAGATGGCGTTGGCCGAGATGCTGGCAGGGCTGCGGAGCAGCCGCGGTCTCTCGCAGGAGCAGCTGGCGGAGCTGAGCGGGATCAGCGTCCGCGCGATCGGGGAGATCGAGCGGGGTGCCACCCGGCGTCCGCAGCGCGAAACACTGCGTGCGCTCACCGGGGCGCTGGGCCTGACCCCGGAGGAGCAGGAGGCGTTCGCCCGGAGCGCCCGGACGGCGCCGCCGCCGGACACCCGCCGCAAGCGGACGGCGGCTCGCCCGGCGTTGCCCGCGCCGGTCACCTCGATCGTCGGGCGGTCCGACGATCTCGCCGCGGTGCTCCGGCTGGTCCAGGATCCGCCGGTGCGGCTGGTCACGATCACCGGCACCGGCGGGGTCGGCAAGACCCGCCTCGCGCTCGAGGTCGGCTGGCAGGTGGCGAGCCGGTTCGACTCCGTGCACGGCCTCGACCTGAGCGCCCTGCGGGACGCCGACGACGTCCCGCAGGCGCTGGCCGAGTCCCTGCGGACGCCCGACCCGGCCACGCTGATCGGCGACGGGCGGTGGTTGCTGGTGCTCGACAGTTTCGAGCACGTGGCCGCGGCGGCCACCACCGTGGCCACGCTGCTGGCCGGGTGCCCGGGGCTGACCGTCCTGGTGACCAGCCGCTCGCCGTTGCGGCTGCGAGGAGAACACCTCTGGCCACTCGCCCCGCTGTCCACTCCGGACAGTGACGACCCGGCGGACCTGGCCGGCAGCGCGGCCGTCCGGCTGCTGGTCGAACGCACCGCCGCGGTCCGGCCCGGGTTCGCGCTCACCGGGGACAACGCCGTCGCGGTCGCGGCGCTGTGCCGCCGTCTCGACGGCCTGCCGCTCGCCCTGGAGCTGGCCGCCGCGCGGCTGCGCACCCAGGCGCCGGCCCAGGTGCTCGCCCAGGTCCGCGACCTGCACGGCGACACGGTGGACCTGGCCGACCGGCACGTGAGCCTGCGCCGCACGGTCGAATGGAGCACGCGCGGGCTCACCGATCCCGACCGGCGGTTGTTCGGCCTGCTGGGCGCGTTCTCCGGCGGCGCCGACCCGGTCGACGTCGAGGCCGTGCTGGGCGCACCGCCGCTTTCACTGGCGACGCTGGCCGCCCACAGCCTGGTCACCGTCACCGAACGGGCCGGCTGCCCCCGGATCGGCATGTTGGACACCATCCGCGAGGTCGTCGAGGACCAGCTCACCGGAGCAGGCGATCGCGACGCGCACGCCCGGCACTTCCTGCGCCTGGTCCGCGATGGCGATCCCCGGCTGGGCGATGAGCAGGACAACGTGCGGGCGGCGATCCAGCAGGCCGTCGACGCCGCGCCGGCCCTGCTGTGCGTGGATACCGTGCGCGCACTGACCAAGCACTACGTGGCCCGGGGGCGGTTCGCCGAGGGACGGCGGATGCTCACGGGGGCGGCCGGTGCCGCGCTCACCGAGCAGGCCCGGGCGTGGGCCTGGCACGGCGCCGCGGTCACCGCCAACGAGAGCGGTGACCCGGAGGTGGCGCTGGAGCTGGCCGCGTCCGCCGCCGAGGCGTTCGGCGCCGACCCGGACGGCCGGGCCGCGACGCTGACCCTGATCGGCAACGCCCACAAGTTCGCCGGCCGGTACGACGACGCCGCGGCCGCGTACACCGGCGTGCTGGACCAGGCGAGGGCCATGGGCGACGCGCGCCGCGAGACGATCGCGCTGAACAACCTGGGCGCGCTGGCGCACGACCGCGGCGCGTTCGCCGAAGCGATCGAATACCACGCCGCCGCGCTGCGCCGTAAGCGCGAGCTGGGCGACCGGCGCGGCGTCGCGGTGGCTCAGCTCAACCTCGGCGCCGTGCGGAACGACACCGGCGACCACGCCGGCGCGGCCACCCTGCTGACCGAGGCCGCCGCCACGTTCGCCGCTCTCGGCGAACCGGGCTCGGAGGCGTTCGCGCTGGCCCTGCTGGCCCAATCCCAGGCGGGCCTGGCCCGCTGGGACGACGCCACCACCACCGGCCGGCGGGCGCTGGAGCTGGCCCGGCGGGCCGAACACGCCCAGGCGACCGGGCTCGCGCTGCTCGCCCTCGGCGAGACGGCCGCCGCCGGCGGCGACCTCGACGGCGCCGCCCGGCTGTTCCGCGAGGCACTGACGTTCCCCATCGGCCTGCCGGACGAGGCCCGCGTCCGCGCGCACCCGGCGATGGCCGCGGACCGCTGATCGGCAGGAAACAGTTCTGCTGGCTTTTCCGCCGGTTCCTCCTGGAGCCGGACGTGCGGTGATCCCTAGGGTTCGCGCATGCTTCAGCTACCTCGCGCCGTGCTGGTTCCGCTCGCGACCGCCGCACTCGTGCTGGCCGGTGCCGTCCCCGCCCACGCCGACCGGACCATCTACCCGCCGGTGAGCGGCGACGTGCTGGCCTGGCAGACCAACGAAGGCAGCTGGACCGGCGGCCCCAAGTGCGTGCAGGTCGACAAGGGACGTCTCGACGACTTCGCCCCGGTCGACCAGCTTTCCTGCGCGTACGGCAACAACCAGCGGTGGCGGATGGGGCAGGCCACGGACGATCCGGCCGTGTTCTGGCTGCAGAACGTGCGCACCGGCAAGTGCCTGGACGACTACGCCTACGGAACGAACCAGGGAAACCCCATCGTCCAGTACACCTGCCTCGTCGGCACGAACCAGCAGTGGCGGATGCTCTGGGACTACTACAACGGCGTCGCCGAATTCCAGAACGTGAACAGCGGCCTGTGCCTTTCGGTGGACGGCATCAACACCGACAACTACCGCCGGCTGGTGCAGAACCCCTGCTACGGCTTCGTCAACGAACGGTTCCAGCCGGTCCAGCCGACCCGGTGAACCACGGTTTTCCCTTTTCGAGCAGAGAAAGGCAATGATGAGAAGTCAGAGAACCGGCTCGGTCGGACTCGTCCTGTGCGTGGCGGCCATCGCGGCGCTGGTACCGGGTGCCACCGCGGACGCCGCCGTGGCCGCCACCACGTTGATCAGCGTCGGCGTCGACGGCAAGCCGGGCACCGGGGCGAGCGGGGAGCCGTCGGTGTCCGCCGACGGGCGGTACGTGGCCTTCAGGTCCTCGGCCCGGAACCTCGTCGCCGGGGACACCAACGGGGTCGACGACGTGTTCGTGCGGGACCGGGTGGCCGGGGTGACCACCCGCGTCAGCGTCGACCGCAACGGTGTCCAGGGGAACGGCGACAGCTGGGCACCGTCCATTTCGGCCGATGGCCGTTACGTCGCGTTCGTGTCGTTCTCGACCAACCTGGCTCCGGGAGACACCAATCTGTCCTGGGACGTGTTCGTCCACGACCGGTTGATCGGGTGGACGAGCCGGGTCAGCGGCGGGTTCCTGGGTGCCGCGGGCAACGGCCACAGCTTCAACCCGGCGATCTCGGCCGATGGGCGCTTCATCGCGTACGACTCCTACGCCAGCAACCTCGTCGACCGCGACACGAACGGCGCCCAAGACGTTTTCGAGTACGACCAGCAGACGGACCGCACCATCCGGGTCAGCGTCGATTCGGACAGCCTCGAGGGCAGGAGGGCCAGCCAGCGGCCGTCGATCTCGGCCGACGGCCGCTACGTCACGTTCGAATCCGACGCCGTCCTGACGCGCACCGACACGAACCAGGCGACCGACGTGTACGTGCACGACAAGCTGACCGGGCTGACCGATCGGGTGAGCGTCAACGCCCACGGTGACCAAGGGCAAGGCGCCAGCAACTTCGCCACGATGTCGGCCGACGGGCGTTACGTCGCCTACCAGTCGGTCGCGGAGAACCTGCTGCCGAACCCGGGGGACACCAACGGCCAGGTCGACAACTTCCTGGTCGACCGGCAGACGTCGACGGTCACCCGGTTGAACGTCCTCTACACGGGCGCGGAGGACTACGCCGGCACCACCCAGGGCGTCCGCCCGTCGATCTCGGCCGACGGCCGGTACACGGCGTTCGACTCCTTCGCGTGGCGGCTCGTGCCGTTCGACCGCAACAACGTGTGGGACGTGTTCGTCCGCGACCGCGACACCGCGACCACGACCCGGGCCAGCGTCGCCGGAAACGGCACGGAGGGCAACGGAAACTCCGCGACGCCGTCGATCTCGGCCGACGGCAAGCACGTCGCGTTCCAGTCCGTCGCCACCAACTTCGCGACCGGCACCGACATGTGGACGCCCAACGTGTACGTGCGCGACCTCGGCTGATCCTCGGCCTGCCGGGGTAGGACTCGTGAGGGGCAACGCCGGTGAGAACCGGCGTCGCCCCTCACGAGGGCCGGCCAGGTGGGTGAGCCGGCGCATCCGGAGAACGCGGCGAACTCGTGGCCGGCGATCGTTCCGCCCTATCGTCTACGCGGCACGAGTCCGGCCTCGAAGGCGATGATCGCCAGGTGGACGCGGTCCCGAGCCTCGAGCTTGGCGAACAGGCGCGCGACATGAGTCTTCGCCGTCGCCGCGCTGATCACCAACCGCTCGGCTATCTCGGTGTTCGACAGGCCCTGTCCGACCAGTGCCAGCACCTCGCGCTCCCGGTCGGTGATCTCCGCGACGAGACCTGAGTCCGCGGCCGGTTCGGGGGCCGCGGGGCCGGAGGTTCCGGCGAAGTCCGCGATCAGCCGCCGGGTCACGCTCGGCGCGATCAACGCGTCGCCGGCCGCCACCACGCGGATCGCGTCCAGGATCGCGTTCAGGGCCATGCTCTTGAGCAGGAATCCGCTGGCGCCGGCGCGCAGTGCGCCGTAGACGTACTCGTCGTCGTCGAACGTCGTCAGTACCAGCACCTTGGGCGGGTCCGGCTCGGCGGTCGCCTGCCGGGTCGCCTCGATCCCGTCCATGCCCGGCATCCGGATGTCCATCACCACCACGTCCGGCCGCAGCTCACGCACCAGACGCATCGCCTCGCGGCCGTCGCCGGCCTCGCCGACCACCGCCAGATCGTCGGTGTCGCCGATCAGGATCGCGAGCCCGACCAGCATCAGCGGCTGGTCGTCGACCAGGAGGACCCGCACGCTCATGCCGGGAGCCTCGCCGCCACCCGGAATCCGCCCTTCGGACGCCGGCCGGCGCTGAACTGGCCGGACAGCAACGTCACCCGCTCGCGCATGCCGAGCAGGCCGAAGCCGCTCCCGCCGGGCGTCGTCGAGTGCCGGGGACGGCCCGGCCCGCCGAGACCGTCGTCCCCGTCGTCCACCACCTCGATCGTCACTTCCTCCGGCTCGTATCCGACCGCCACCCGGCACGTCCGTGCCCCGGAATGCCGCACCACGTTCGTCAGCGACTCCTGGATGATCCGGAACGCCGACAGTTCGATCTCCGGCGGTAGCGGACGCCGCTCGCCCTGCCAGGTCACGTGGACCCGCACCCCGGCGTCGGCCGTGTGTTCGGCGAGTTGCGAGACGTCGGCCAGGCTGCCGGCCGGCGCCAGCGGAGCGGCCTGCGGCATGGCGTCGTCCGGCTCGGCGCGGCGGAGCGCCCCGAGCATGCGCTGCAGCTCGAGCAGCGTCTGGCGGCTGGTGGTCTCGATGCCGGTCAGCGCCTGCCGCGCCTGCTGGGGCTTGGTGTCCACGACCCGCGCCGCCGCTCCCGACAGCACCGTGATGATCCCGATGCTGTGCGCGACGCTGTCGTGCAGTTCGCGGGCGATCCGCAGCCGCTCGGTGACGACGGTGCGGGCCGCGGTCTGCTCGTGCAGGGCTTCGAGGTATTCACGGCGTTTGCGGTACACCCCACCGAAGACCCACGCGACCGCGAACCACAACGCGTACTGCCCGGTCCACTGGGCCGTGTCGCCGATGTTCTCCCCGGGGTAGACGTGGATGTTGTTGACGAACACGGCCGCGACGGCCGCGACCGAGCCGGCGGCGGCAGCCTTCGGCCGCCGCACGGCGAGGTGCCCGGCCAAGACGACGAGCAGGACGAACACGACCTCGGACCGCACGCCGAAGAGGTAGCCGAGGACCGATTCGCCCAGGATCGCCGCGAAGACCACCGCCGGCAGACGGCGCATCAGCAGGACCGGAAGGGCGAGCACGACGCACAGGCAGATCATCTGGAAGGGCCCGAGGCCCGGAAACCGGAACAGGCCGTCGTGGTCCGGGACCCGGGCGATCGACCAGCAAAGCGTCACCGCGTAGAAGCAGGCGGTGGCCAGCACCACGGCCTGTGACATCAGCCAGGTCACGCGCTTCGATGTCGAGAGACGCTGGAGAAGCTCTTCCATACGGAGATCGTATTCAGCGGCATCGGCTTCGCGCGTCGCCCCGGGGATGTACGCGCCCGGTACACCCCCGGGCCGACGGCCGGGGGAACGGTGACATCCACCGGCCGACGCGACGGATGGCATTCTGTTCGTAGGTTCGTGACCATGACGAACGCACCGATGATCGATCTTCGCGAAACGCCGAAATTCGCGGGTTCCCGGGCATGAAGCAGGGCCCCGAATGTCAGACCACCGACATGAGCGAAGCGCTCGGCGGCGCTGTCGGCAGGGTCTTCGCCACCGCGGGTTTGGTCATGATCCCGTGGGTTCTCTATCTGTCGATGTCCTTGCCGGAGAAGGCGATGGACAGTCACTGGGCTCTGGCCTGGGTCGGTCTGGACAGTTGCGAGGCATTGGCCTTGTTCGCCACCGGTCGATTCCTGAAGCGGGCGGACAACCGCTGCGCGCTGACCGCCACCGCGGCCGCTGCGCTTCTCCTGACAGACGCCTGGTTCGACGTCACCGCGGCGGCACCCGGGAGCGCGCTGGCCATCGCGATCGTGATGGCCGTATGCGTGGAAATTCCCATCGCCGTCGTGTGCACGGTCTTGGCCTTGCGACTGGTCCGCCACCCGTTCCCACAGTCCGGAACCGCTGAACAGGAATCTCTGTGAACGCCGATATCAGGCGTATCGGGTCGGCCTGGGAAACGGGGCGGCCATCGAGGCGGCGAGTACCGCTTCGAAGTCGGGCGGTGGTGTCCATTGTGGTGGACCTGCGGCCGGAATGGGCTCGCCGCGCACGGCTCGGCACAGCGAGTACTGCGCGTATGTGACGTAGGGGTGGGTTTCCGGGCCGGGATCGCGGAGTTGCCGCAGCGCGGTGCGGTATCGGTCGGCGAGTCCGGTGTCCTTGACGAGGTGGAGCGGCGGGTCGTCGCCGACGGGCAGCCTCGCCTCACGCGTGAAGCTCGTCAGCCGGCGGAGCATGAACGCCGCGACGGTTTCGCCGGTGAGCTGGTCGGTGATCTCCTGGACGTCGTCCGGGTCGTAGACGTCGATCGCGTGGGTGTTCCCCTGCATGGCGGCGGCCCGGGGTACGAAGACGTCACAGCGCACACCGAGTTCGTCCGCGATCACGGGGACGGCGTCGGCGGGTACTTGCCACACCGCGGCGACTTGCGGGCGCCGCCACCAGCGGTCGCGGGTCGGGTTGACCCGGTCGACGACCTTCCGGCGTTCGACCTCGACGCCGGGCAGGCTGCTCAGCCACTCCGTCAGGGCGTGGGCGTCCACGTCGATCCGTTCGGCGCTCCGGACGGTCTCGTCCGCCGTGCGTACCTCCACTTCGACACCGGCGGGTTCGGCGAGCTTCACGTGTTCGATGACGGCGATCGACCGCAACGCGCTGGTCCGCGTCGCCCCGGACAGCCGTTTGACGAGCACTCGCGCCGGGTTCTCCGCCGGATCCAGCTCGACCCACCGCGCACCGGAACGCAGGCTCCACGGCACTACCACCGACAGCACCAGCCCGAGGGCGAGGAGGACGCCGCCGAGCACCAGGGCGGTGTGCCACATCGTGGCCCAGCCGAAGAAGACGGCGACCACGGGCAGGACCACGACGACGAGCAGCGGGCCGGCCACCGCGAACGGGATGGCCAGGCTGCCGGCCCACGTCTTGGTCAGCAGGCGCGTGACGTGCGGAACGAACACCAGCCGCAACGTTCCGGACGACGTCGTCACCACCGGGCGCAGCCCCTCGGGAACGGCTGAGGAAACGTCCACCGGCAACTCCCTCGATCGGGGCCACAGGTGGCCAGGCTACCTCGATCGCCCCGGTCCGTTGCCGAATTCGGGTGCGAAGGCCTGCTCGACGCCGAGCCGGCCTTCCGGGTCAGCGGCCTTCTTGGACCGGTTCACGGACGTCGTTTCGTGGTCCGGTGACCACCACCTGCCTGGCGCCTCCGCCGGGGCGGGTCAGGAAGCGGGCGGCCACCGCCGAGGCGAGCATGAACCCGACCATCACCGTGGCCATTCCCACCACGGAGGAGGTTCCGATCAGGCCGGTGAGTGGGCTGATCAAGGCGCCGCACAGCATCTGTGCCCCTCCTTGGAGCGCCGACGCGGTGCCGGCGTACCGCCGGCCCGCGTTCTGGACGAGCGCTATCGACGCCGGGAGTACCAAGCCCATGCCCGCGGTCAGAACGCACAGCGCCGTCCATGCCCACAGCAGCCCGGGCACGCCGAGGAGCCCGACGGCGAGCATGGCAGCGGAGGCGGTGACGGTACCGCCCAGGCCCACCGCTCGCAGGGTGGTCGCCTTGATCCTCTTCACCAGGGCCGTGAACGTGACGCTGGCCGTCACCATGGCCAGTGCGTTGGTGGCGAAGATGGCGGTGTAAGTCGATTCACCGATGGCGTACACGTCCTGCAGGACGAAGGACGAGCCTGCGATGTACGTGAAGAATCCGGCCATGGCCAGACACGATGTGACCAGATGACCTCGGAACAGCTTGTCGCGCAACAGCTCCGACATCCGCGTCAGGCTGGCCCCGAGACTGCGCGGATGCCTCCGTTGTGGCGGAAGGCTTTCGGGGATGCGGAAGACGACGCCAGCCAGCATCACGGCTCCGAGAGCACCCAGGAACAGGAACACCGCACGCCAGGTGCCGACCGAGAGGATCAATCCGCCCAGCATCGGTGCCACGACCGGACCGACCAGGCCGGCCGAGACCACGATCGCGAACCGCCGGGCGGCCCGGTCCGGGGGGAAGTAGTCCGTGATGACCGCCCGGCCGCACACGATTCCGGCAGCGGCGGCGAGCCCCTGCAGAATACGGACAGTGACGAGCACCGCGCCGTTGGGAGCAACGGCCGCCAGCCCGGAAAGGACGACGAAAGCCGCGCTGCCCACCAGGAGGAACGGCTTGCGGCCGATGCCGTCGCTGATCGGTCCCAGCACCAGCTGGCCGACTGCCACGCCGAGCAGGAACCCGGTCAAGGTCAGCTGCACAGTCGCGGGTGAAGCATCCAGGGACGCACCCATCGCCGGCATGGCCGCCAGGTAGGTGTCCGTGGCGAACGGCGGAATTCCGATCAGGAGCATCAGGATGGCCATCGACGGTGGCCGGCGGGATTCAGGCATCGGCGCACCCTCGTCGTGAGACCGGCGGTTTTCTTGCTGTCACCACCCGAGTGTCGGTCCACGAAACCCTTTTCCGGCCGGAGGGAGGTCATGTCTGTCAGGTCTGGCCGCACCGCCCGGCTCGACCTGACGAACTCCGCGTGCACCACGTTGCCTGCCGAACCCGTGTCTTGGAAGGCTCTGCCGAGTGTGTCGGCGACCAAGCTCGGCAATCGGAGGGCCGGAGTGAAGGGGATGGCGAGATGGCCAGGTTTCTGTGGGCCAGCTTCGACGGTGGCGGCAACGTGCCCTGTGGCCTGGGGGTCAGTCGCGACCTGGTGGCGAACGGGCACGAGGTGTCGTTCGTCGGCCGGCCCGAGATGGTCGACCGGGTTGCTCCCACCGGTTTCCGGACCATCGAGCTGAGCACGTCCTACGTCCACGCCGACCGGTACTCCTGGCATCCGCGCGGGCGGATCTTTTCCTACCTCACCTCTCCGGCCGTCGGCGACGAACTGCTGGCGGTCGCGGCCAGGGAGCGTCCGGACGTCGTCGTCATCGACGCCATGTTCGGGGCCGCGCTGGCAGTCGCGCCTCGGTTCGCCGTTCCCACGGTGGGAATCCTGCAATCGTTCCTCAACCGGACGATCGACGGGTGGAACGACATGATGGGAGCGCAGAGCGAAGCCCGTCAGCGTTGCGGGTTCGATCCGCTGCCCCCACTCGAGCAGTTGTGGGGAGACCTCGACCTGGTCCAGGTCAACGCTCTCGAACAGTTCGACGGACCGCCCCGGACAGGGTTGAAGAACCTGCGCTACGGCGGGCCGATCTTCGAGGACGACGACCGGGCGGCGCCGATCCGGCTGCCGTGGGACCCGGCCGATCCCACGCCGCTCGTCCTGGTCAGTTTCAGCACCGCGGACGTGCAGGTCTCCGTCAGCAAACTCCAGCGCTCGCTGGATGCCCTGGCCGAGCTACCCGTGCACGTGGTGGTCACCACCGGAGGCATCGACCCGGCTCGGCTCAGCATCGCGGAGAACGCGTATGCCGTGCAGTTCGCCTCGCACGGACCGCTGATGCGCCTGGCGTCACTTCTCGTCACCCATTGCGGGCACGGCACCGCGATGCGTGCGCTCAGTCATGGCCTGAACATGGTCTGCGTCACGGGAAAGGCCGCCGACCAGGAAGCCGCGTCTTTCGACCAGGAACCCATCGGGGAATTCGTCGAAGAGTACGGCGTCGGACGCTCGGTGCCTGCCGAGGCGTCCGTGGCCCGGATCCGCGCGGTCGTCGAGTCCGCGATCACCGACCACGAGGCCCGGCGCAATGCGCGAGCGCTCGCCGGTCGGCTGCGGGCCAGCCAAGGCGCTGCGGATGCCACCAGGGAACTCGTCGCTCTGCTGGATCCCCCGTCGCCATGGGCACGAGAGGTCTCCGCCTGACCGGCCTTGATCGGCTGGACCACGGAACCCCGAGGGCGGTGTCCGTGACCAGGCCGGTAAAGCGCTCACGAGTCTTCCTTACGCGGGCACGATGCCGAACCCGAGCACCACCGCCGCCGACACCACCACGTGTCCCGGCGCCAGGTCTTCCGCCGTTGCGGCGCCGCCGGCCCCGTGCCCGCGGTACTGCGGCTTCTCTTCCGGATCGACGTCATCGATGTGCACCACCGCGCCCAGCCTGACACCGGCCGCTTCGGCGTAGAGCTCGGCCTTCGCCCTGGCCGCCGCGACCGCCTCGCGCCGGGCCCGGGCACGGAGCGCCGGCTTGTCGCGGATGTCGAAGTCGACGCCCTCGATCTCGTTCGCGCCGGCGGAGACCAGGTCGGTCAGCAACGACGGCAGGTCGTCCAGTGCCGCCGACTCCACGACGAACGAGGCCGAACTCTCGTAGCCCAGGAACTTCCGCTGCTGGCCGTACTCCCATTTGCCGCGGAGTTCGATCCGCGAGCTTTCCACCCCGGCGTCCGGGACGTCGTGTCGCCGGAGCGTCGAGCGGATCTCGTGCACGGCCATCCCCGCGGACTCGAAGGCGTCCGACGGCTTCTGCTCCAGGCACACGACCTTGAACCGCGCCCGCACCAGGTCCGGGGCCGCCTTGACGCTCGCGGCACCGTGTACCGTCACGCCCCACGGGCGTTCGATCATCTGCATGGGCCCAAGTCAACCAGGAACCGGGGCGGGGTGAACTCGCCCGGCGGAGAAGCGCGGAGACCGCCGCCCACGTACTCGGCCACCGCACCGGGCCGAGCCTCGCGGCTACTCGCTCAGGCGTCTCCCTTGCCGGCGAAGCTCGGTTCCGCCGCTTCCAGCCGTGGTACCGCGATGCCCAGCCGTCGTGCTTCGGCCAGGGCGTCCCGGCAGACCTCCCATGGCTCCTGGGCCGCGGGGTCGGCGTGGGACTCGAGAGCCCGGCGCGCCGGCGGGACGTGAGTGGTCAGCCAGGCGAGCGCGGGGGCCGTCAGCCAGGTCGGCGCCCGGAATCCCAGCACCGCACGCCGGTGGCGGCGCAGGTCGACACCGCGCGCCTCGAGCACCGGCAGAAGCTCGCGGGCGGCCAGCAGCGCCTCGCGCAAGTCGGCTGTCTCGCCCGCCAGTTCGGCCAACGTCCCCAGCCGCAAGCCCTGCGAGTGCAGGCCGGCGTCCGCCACGAAGTGGAGCCACAGCCAGCCGCGGAAATCGTGCTTCTCCCGCAACCGGAATCCGGCATCGCGAAACGCCCGTCGCACGGCCCGCGCACGCTCGTTCGGTGGCTGGTCGAGGGTGCCGAAGATGACCGAGGGCAGCAGTGTCCCGTGGAGCGCGCCGTCTTCGCCGAAGCCACCGCCGCCTTGCGGGAAGCCCCACGCGACCTGGTCGACGGGCAGAGCGCCGATCGCGGCCAGCGGCTCGGCCCAGATGTTGCCGAACACCAGCACCGTGGCGTTTCCCGTGCGCGGGGCCAGAAAGTCCGCGGCCTCGGTGAGGCGGTGGTGCGGCACGCTCAGCACGATCAGGTCGAAATCGTGGTCCGGCTCCAGCTCTTCGCGGTAGCGCACCGGCCATGTCCGGACGACGCGCTGTCCCCAGATGCGCCGCCGCGTGTCGAACAGATCGAGTTCCACCGTGTCTCCGTACGCCGCCGCGCGGCCCGGCCGGACGTAGAACTCGACGTCATGCCCGGCCTGTTCCAGCGCCCAGCCGTAGACCGTGGCGATCACGCCCCGGCCGAACATCAGGATCTTCACGCGCACCTCGTGGGCTATGATGAAATTGGAGGTCATCTCCACTTATCAACGTAGGGAGGTGGGCCCCGGTTGTCAACGGAAGGCAAGGCGGGCAAGCCGCTGCGTGCCGACGCCCGGCGCAACCGCGACGCGGTGCTGGCCAAAGCGCGGGAGATCTTCGACGCCGGGGACTTCTACGACCTGCGCTTCGACGACTTCGCCCGCTTGGCCGGCGTGGGCACCGGCACGCTGTACCGTCACTTCCCGACGCGGGAGGCGCTGGCCGAGGCCGTCTACCGCGAGGAAGTCACGACGTTGTGCAACCGTGCCCGCGAGCTGCAGGCCACCCTGCCCGCGGGTGAGGCCCTGGCGAGCTTCCTGCGGGGCATGGTCGGCTACATCGCCGCGTACCAGGGTCTGGCCCGGACGCTGGCCACGCTCATGGCCACCGGGTCGGGTGCCCTCGCCGAAGGCAGCCGGGCGCTGGAGCAGGTGGTCACCGACCTGGTCGCCGCGGCAGTGCGGGACGGCGCCATCCGCGACGACGTGGGTGCCGGTGCCCTGATGATGGCCCTGCACGGCATCGGCGCGGCGCACGACCGCCCGGACTGGCGGGCCGAGGCCGACGACGTGATCACCCTCGTGCTCGACGGGCTGCGCCGGCCCCCGGGTGCCGGGTCCGGGTGACCACGAGAACGTCGGTGAAGTCCCCGCTTCTGCCCGTGGAAGAGCCGGCACGTCGAACACCCGAAGCGGTGTCGAAGTCCGGACGGGCAACTTCGGCAAGGTAAACGGGCACTTCCCGTCGGTTGCCGGTCCTTTTTGGTGCGTCGCGGCCGCGGCCGGCGATAGAGTGCGATGGCAACGCAGGTGGAGTCGTTGTTTCTCATATTCGTTCTTGACGTTCCGGACGTGCTCGGCAATTGCGCCTTTCCGTCGGTGACAAATGGAGTTCGTATGTTGTTCAGTGACGCGAAAGTACGCGCCGGCCATGCGGATTTCGTGGAGCGTCAGATCGCCGCGGTCCGCCGGGTCCACGCGGGCGAAGAGGATCTTCCCGCTTTGCACGCGGACAAACTCGTTCGCACGCTTGTCGCCGCCGCGGATTCCCGGCAGTTCGGGAGTGTGCTCGCCGGTTGGCGCGACGAGGAGACCGTGGTGCGGGCGCGTGCGGACGAGCCGGCCGTCTTCGTCGAGAAGATGCTGGCTGAACTCCCTGTCCTCGGCCAGGCGGAGTTCCGGTCCGGCTCGAGTGCGGTGTTCACCCGCCCGATAGGCGAGTTCCTGCACTACTACGAATCCTCGGGAACCACCGGCGACCCGGTGGCCGCGCCGAAAGCACTGGACGACCTCGCCGCGAACACGATCAATATCGGCGAGATGTGGTGCCGGGTGCTCACTCCGGCGGACTCCGCGCTGATCCTGATCAACGGCCCGTTCGCACCGGCCGGGTACCAGTTCGAAAAGGTGATGGAGTACCTGGGCGTGCTCTCGCTCCGCTTGTGGGTCGACAACGTCACCGGCGACTACACCCGGATCCTGCGGTTGCTGCGTGAACTCTCGATCAGCACCTATGTCGGTTCCCCTTCGCGTCTGCTGGAGATGCTGCATTTCGCGTACCGGCACGGAGAGCCGCTGCCCCGATTCCGCCGGCTGCTGCTCATGGCCGAACAGGCCGGCCCGTCGCTGCTGCGGCATCTGGAGCGGCTGACGGGGGCGAAAGCCTTCGTGGGCAGCTTCGGCTCGTCGGAGACGGGCACGACGGCGGCCACCTGTGAGCAGGGCAGGTTGCACCTCCAGGTGCAGAGCTACCTGTTCGAGCTGGCCGACTCCCAGGGGATCCGGCCGATCCGTGGCGATCACGACGAAGGCGAACTGGTGGTCACCTGTCTCGACCTGCGCGCACGTCCCCTGCTGCGCTATCGGACCGGTGACCTGGTCGAGGTGTCCGTGACCCCTTGCCCGTGCGGGGTGGCGCTCCCGGTGGTGCGGACGCTGGGGCGCGTCCACGACGTCATGCGCCTCGGCAGCCACGGCTTCCGCCAGCAGGACGTGGAATCGGTGCTGTGGGCCGAAAACAGCCCCGAAGCCGGGCACTTCACCGTCCTCAACTACATGCTCGTCCTTCGTGGCCCCGATGTCGTGTGCCTGCTCACCACCGATCGCGAACCGGAGCCGCCCGGCCTCGACGCGGTACGACGGCGGCTGGCCGGCCTGTTCGACGGCCACCACCTTTCCGTGCGGACGGTCCCGGCGCTGCCGCCGCTGGCTTCCCTCGGTTCGTACCTCGGCTGGAAACTCTCCCGGCTGGTCGATCTGGACGACCACGCCATGACCGACCGGCTTCCCCCGCCGATCGCGGAGGTCGTCCGCGTCTCGCTCGCCGAGATCGAAGCCACCACCGGTCTGCGACCGGCGATCCCCCTGACAGAAGGAGCCCGATGAGCTCTCCCGAACCCGGATCCGCCATGACCGACGCGGAGAAAGCCCAGTTCGTCCTCGGCGTCTACTTCCGGACCCAGGCGGCGATCGAGAAGTACCTCGGCGCCGACGGGCTGCCCGCGTGGACCGACCACGTGGCCGGCATCAACGCCGCGGCCATGCTCAACCGCATCGAGGACCCGGCCGAGCGCGCGCGTGATCTGCTGACCGGGCTGGCCACCATGCTCGACGTCTACGGCTCCGACACGGTCCGGACCGACGAGCCGCGCAGCACTTCGCTCGCCGTCCGCCGCTGCGGTATCTACGACTACCGCGAGCGCGCGCAGGCCCAGGGCGTCGAATTGACCCTGCGGCGGCCGTGCGAATACTGCGTCGATCTGCATCACCGGACGGCGGACAAGCTCGGCGTCACGGTGGAGCACGAACTGGGCGAGCGCAGCTGCCACTGGACCGTGCAGGTGCCGGAAGCCGGATCCGGGAACGACCTCCCGTGACCGCGGCCGACACCCTGCCGCTGCCGTACCGGCGTGCCGCGGGATGCCCGTTCGACCCGGATCCCGAATTCGCCGAGCTCCGCGCCACGCGGCCGGTGTCCCGGGTGCCGCTCAACGGCGGCGACGAGGTCTGGCTCATCACCCGGTTCGACGACGCACGCCAAGTGCTCGGCGACCCCCGGTTCAGCAGTGAGCTGACGCCGCTCGGGATCGTGCTGCCGGAGCCGGAGGACCGGACGCTGGCCGAAGAGCTGCGATCGCAGCAACCGGGGACGTTCATCGAATGCGATCCGCCGGAGCACACCCGGCTGCGGCGGATGATCGCGGGCGAGTTCACCGAACCGCGCATGCGTGCCCTCCGGCCGAGGTTCACCGAAATCGTCGAGGAGCGGCTCGACGCGATGGCCGCCGCCGGACCGCCGGTCGACCTGGTCGCCTTGTTCGCCCTTCCGGTGCCCTCGATGCTCATCTGCGAACTGCTCGGACTTGACCCGGACGCGTTCGACTTCGCCGCCCTGACCAGGATCATGACCGACGTCATGGCGAGCCTCGAGACCCTGATCCCGGCCCGGGACGCGCTGCGCGCCGGGATGCGCGCTCACGTGGTGGCCACCAGGGCCGATCCCGGCGACAACCTGCTGGGGAGAGTGATCCGGCGGTACGGCTCGGAGGTGACCGACGAAGAGCTCGTGGGGATCGGCAACCTGTTGCTGGTCGCCGGCCACGAGACGACCGCCAACATGCTCGGTATCGGGACGTTGGCCCTGCTGCGCCACCCCGCGCAGCTAGCCCGGCTCCGCGACGATCCGGCGATCGTCGGGTCCGCTGTGGACGAACTGGTCCGCTACGTCTGCATCCCGCACCACGGCGAGATCCGCACGGCCACCGCCGACGTGCTGGTGAACGGGACGGTGATCCGCCGCGGCGAGCAGGTGCTCGTGTCGCTGCCGTCGGCGAACCGCGACCCGGCCAGGTTCGTGCGGCCGGACGAGCTGGACTTCGACCGGCCGCCACGGACCCACCTCGCCTACGGGTACGGCGTCCATCACTGCGTGGGCCTGCCTCTCGCCAGGATGGAAATGCACGTCGCGTTTCCCGCCTTGCTGAAGAGGTTCCCGTCGCTGAAGCCGGCGATCGGCTTCGACGAGGTGTCCTACCGCCGGTCCAATGTGACCTACGGCGTCCATTCGCTGCCGGTCGCCTGGTAGCGCGGTCACGACGACGGGAGCAGCAGTGCCCAACATCGCGAAGGTACTGGCGAGGGTCGTGGTGGACGACCTGGACAAGGCCATCCCGCTCTACCAAGCACTTTCCGGTGCCGAGGAGGTGCAGAAGTTCGGTCACGGGAGCGTGGAACTGGCCAGTGTCGGCCCATTCCTGCTGCTGCGGGCAGAAGGTGCCGAAGGCTACACCGACCGGACCGCGACCATCCTCGTGTTCGATGTCGCCCCTGTCGTCCGGGACATCGAACGGGCCGGCGGCGAGATCATCGAGGGGCCCTCGGCGGGGCCCAACGGGGAACGGCTGGTGGCCAGGCACCCGGACGGTTCCGTCTTCGAATACATCGCCGTCCCGAACGCCTGAGGGCCGTGGTTTCCGACAGTGCCATCGAGGATCGTGCGGGGGCCATCACCCGATCGACCGCCCCAATGTGGCGTTGGTTGCGTCCAACGCACCGAACGCCACATTGGGTGCGTTGGACGCACCGAACGCCAC
>NZ_JBFACT010000084.1:0-31465 GCF_040640995.1 Amycolatopsis sp. NPDC021455
GTTGTCTCTCCCCTGGGGGTTTCACCCCCGTGCTGGGGGTTCAAGCGGCCCCGCGGGGGCGGGGGGCGGCGTGTGCCGCGAATGACTCATTCGGGACGTGCGAGGTCCCGAATGAGTCATTCGCGACCCTCGAGCCGAGCCGAGCCGAGCCGCCCGGCCAGGTCAGCGGGGCGCGACCGGGGCCTGGGCGCGGCGCAGCCCCAGCTCGGGCTCCGTCACCAGGTACAGCCCGGTCACCGCGGTGTCCGGGCTGAAGGGCAGCTTCTTCTGCTCGTGCAGCCGGTTGAGGTTGTTCAGCGGGATCGGGTCGCCGCTCTCGGCGCCGTTCAGGTGTTCGCGGACCCGCTCGTACGCCGCCCGCGCGTCGCTGAGGTCCTCGATGCCCGTCACGATCCGGTCGAACGAGTCCTGCAGGCTCAGTCCCGCGTGCTCGTCCGCCGTCAGGCTCTGGGCGTTGTAGAAGTGGTAGTCCTTGCCGCGGTAGCTCTCGTAGAACACCGACACCAGCAACAGGAGCCGCTCGTAGGAGTGACGGTAGACCGTGCGGTAGAACTCGAGCGCCTCCTCTTCGCGGACCTCGCCGCGCAGCACGCTGCCGATCGCCGCCGCGCCGAGCATTCCGCTGTAGGTCGCCAGGTGCACGCCCGTCGACAGCAGCGGGTCGAGGAAGCACGCCGCGTCGCCGGAGATCACGAAACCCGGGCCGGCGAAGTCGTCGCAGACGTAGGAGTAGTCCTGCTCCACCTTCAGCTCGGTGACCTGCGTGGCCTCGCCGAGCAGGTCGCGGATGGCCGGGCACCGCTCGATCGCGTCGTGGTAGAGCCGGTCGATGCCGCCGAGCTCGCGCTTGCGCTCGTTGAAGTGCTCGCGGCCGGTGACCAGGCCGACGCTCACCGTCCCATCGTGCAGCGGGATCGCCCAGAACCAGCCCTCCGGCAGCGAGCAGACGGCGATCGCGTTCTCCGGGCCGCGGTCCAGCTTCTTCGCGCCCTTCCAGTACGACCAGGTGGCGACGTTGCGGAACACGCCGTGCAGCTTGCGGCTCTTGAGGTACTTGGTGGCCATCACGCCGGCCCGGCCGGAGGCGTCGACGAGGTAGTCGAAGGTGATCCGGCCGGACTCGCCGGTCTCGCCGCTGTCCCACCGCGCGGCGACCGGGCGGCCGGCGTCGAACTCCAGCTCGCGCACGGCCGTCTGCTCGTGGACGCCGACGCCGAGCTCGCGGGCGTGGTCGAGCAGGATCTTGTCCATTTCGGACCGGACGACCTGCCACGCGTTGGGCGCGCCGCCCTGCGCGGCGAAGCGGACCTCCCATTCCTCCTCGCCCCAGAAGAAGTACGCGCCGCCCTTGGGGGTGAACCCGGCCGCCTCGATCTTGCCGAGGACGCCGAGCTGGTCGAAGATCGGGCGGCACGACGGCAGGATGGACTCGCCGATGTGGTAGCGCGGGAAGCTGTCACGCTCCAGCAGAGTCACCTGGAAACCTTGGCGCGCCAGCAAGCCCGCGGCCGTCGAACCGGCGGGGCCGCCACCGATCACCAGGATCTGTGTCTTGTCGAGCATCAGCTTCTTCCCCTTGTCTCCTCGGAAACCTGCTGCGGATCGTGACCCGGCGCCCGCGAGGACCGCTCAAGCACCGGTAGCGCCCCGGCGGTGCCAGCGGCCGGTCAGCGACCTTCGATGCCGATGCCCCAGCATCGGCGCAGCCGGTGTGACGCGCCGGGAGAAAGGGCCGGAGAATGTACGACGAGACAGCCCCCGTACTGATCGTGGGAGCCGGGCCGGTGGGCCTGTCCACGGCAGTCTTCCTCAGCCGCCGGGGATTCCGGCCGCTGCTGATCGAGAAACGCGCCGAGACCTCGTTCCTGCCCCGGGCACCGGGGCTGCAGGCCCGCACGCTGGAACTGTTCCGGTCGGCCGGCCTGATCGACAAGATCCGCGCGCTGGAGACCGGGAACTCGCGTGAGCACTTCGCGGGCGGCATCCTGCGCACCCGGACCTTCGCCGAGATCGCCGACGCCGAGCTGCTGGAGTCGCCGTCACTGGACGGACCGCACATCAGCCCGGAGGCCGTCATGGGCTGCGGCCAGGACCGCTACGAGAAGGTCCTCGCCGAGCACGCCACCGCGGCCGGCGCGCGCATCCAGTTCGGCGTCCGGCTGATCGAGTTCAGCCAGGACCAGGCCGGTGTCACCGCGATCGTCGAGGACACCGGGACCGGGCGCCGGTGGACCGTGCGCGCGGCGTACCTGGTCGGCGCCGACGGCGCGCGCAGCCACGTGCGCGAGGAGCTCGGGATCAAGCGGACCGGGCGCGGCAACGTCTTCAACGCGCTCAGCATCTACTTCCGCGCGCCGAAGCTGGAGGAGGTGATGGGCGGCCGGAAGTTCATCCTCTGCTACGCGCACGCCGGCGGCACGATGGTCGGGCTGTCCCGGCTGCACGGGCGCGACCCGTGGCTCGCCGCGCCGCTGTACCACCCCGAGCAGGGCGAGAGCCCGGACGACTTCACCGACGAGCGGTGCGTCGAGGTGGTCCGGACCGCGGCCGGCGTGCCGGACCTGGCGGTGGAGGTGCTGGCCAAGGTGCCGTGGGAGGGCGCCCAGCTGGTGGCCGAGCGCTTCCGCTCCGGCCGGGTCTTCCTCGCCGGCGACGCCGCGCACGTGCACCCGCCCGCGGGCGGGTTCGGCGCCAACACGGGCATCCACGACGCGCACAACCTGGCGTGGAAGCTCGCGGCGGTGATGCGCCGGGAGGCCGGCGACGCGCTGCTCGACACCTACGACGCCGAGCGGCGGCCGCTGGGCACGGCGATGGCCGAGCAGGCCATGGTGCGCAACCGCATCCGGCACGGCAAGGCCGAGGCGACCGACCCCGGGGAGATGGTCGACGACATCATCATCACCCTCGGGTACCGGTACTTCTCGACCGCGGTCGTCGGCGCGACGGGATCGCAGGTGCTGCGGCCCGAGCTCGACCTCTCGGGCGAGCCGGGCACCCGCGCGCCGCACGTCTGGCTGCACCGCGACGGCGAACGACTGTCCGCACTGGACCTCTTCGACGACGCGTTCGTCCTGCTCACCGGGGCGGACGGCGACGACTGGGTCAAGGCGGCCGAGCTGGCGGCCGAACGGCTCGGCGTGCCGCTGCGCGCGTACCGGGTCGGCCCCGACGGCGACCTCACCGACGACGGGACCTGGGCCGCTTCCTACGGCCTGGAACCGGGTGGCGCGGTCCTGGTCCGCCCGGACGCGTTCGTGGCCTGGCGCAGCCCGGGCGCGGCGCCGGACGCGGAGGACCTGCTCGGCTCGGTGCTGTCGCGGATCACCGGACGCGGGAAGTAGCAGTGCTCACGCAGGCGCTGGGCGTCGCCGCGGTCGTCGGGAGCGGGGTGGTCGCGGGCGTGCTCTTCTCGGTCGCGCTCACCACGGTCCCGGCGCTGCGGGCGATGCCCGTCGACCGCTACGTCTACACGCACAAGCGGATCGGGGTGAACTTCGACCCGACGATGCCGATCCTGGTGCTCGGCTCGATGGTCCTCGACGCGGTGCTCGCGGGCACCGCGGGCACCGCGCCGGCCCGGATCCTCTGGGGTGCCGGCGCGGTGCTGCTGCTCGGCGTCTCGGGCGTCTCGCACCTGTGCAACGTGCCGATCAACCGCCGGATCCGCGCGCTGGACACCGACGAGCCGCCGCCGGGCTGGCGCGACCCGCGGCCGGTGTGGCGCGCCTGGCACCTGCTGCGCACCGCGCTGTCCGTGCTCGCGCTCGTCGCCGGCGCCGTCGCGTCGGCTTCCGCCACCTGAGAAGGAGAACCCCCATGCCCGTGACCGCGATCAAGTACGACATCAAGGACGGCTGCGAGGACGACATCGCCGAGATCTTCGGGTCCTTCCGCCGCGTCGGCACCCCGGTGATCCGGAACGCCGACGGCGCCGAGACCGGCCGGATCCTCTCGACGGCGCTGTTCATCTCCGGCGACACGATGGTCCGGTTCATCACCTACGAAGGCGACGTCGACGACGTCGCCCGCTTCATGGCCGGGCAGCCCGGCGTGCAGGAGGTCGAGCGGAAACTGGTGCCGTTCCTGGCGTCCCCGCGCGACACCGGCACGGTGGAGGGTTTCGTGGAGACGTTCAAGAACAGCACGATGCGCTGTCTTTCCGCGCTCTCGGCCTGAACCGGAAAGGGGACCTCCGGTGCGCTCCGGAGGTCCCCTTTCCGGTTCAGCTTGCCGGGGTCAGCGCGTGTTCCTCGAGAAGCGTGACGACCGAGGCGGGCGAGCGCCGGGCGGCCAGCTCGGCGGCCAGTTCCCCGGCGCGGGCGGCGAACGCCGGGTCGAGCGCCCGGCCGGCGGCCTCCCGGATCCGGTCGGGGCCGGGAGTCTCGTCCCGGCCGAAGGCGATCCCGGCGCCCACCGCGGCGAGCTGCCGGGCGTGCGCCGCGTGATCGGGCAGCCGCGGCACGGCGACCTGCGGCACCCCTGCCGCCAGCCCGGTCAGCATGGTGCCCGCGCCGCCGTGGGTGACCAGGAGGTCGCAGCCGGGCAGCACGGTGTGCAACGGCGTGTCCACGAGCACCCGGACGTCGTCCGGGAGGTCGCCGAGCAGGGGCAGTTGCGCGCCGGTCACCGCGACCGTGACCGACGCGCCCAGCTCGCCGAGCGCGCGGGCGACGTCGCCCGCGCGGAAGAACCCGGCGCCGAGGCGGGCCATCGTGGTGCCCCAGGTGACGCAGATCCGCGGCCGGCCGGTGGCCGGCCACGGCGGGGCGGGCGTGCCGGGCCCGTTGTGCGGCACGTACCGGACCGGGACGCGGCCCCGCACGGTCGGCACCTGGACGGCGGCCGGGCACGGGTCGAGCGTCAGCACCCCGAACGGGTCGACCGGGCCCGCGCCGGCGCGCTCGGCCAGCGGCGCGAGCTGCCCGGCGAGGGCGTCGCCGGCGCGCGAGAGGAGGTCGAGGCCGTAGAGGTGGCGGACCGCGGGCACGCCCAGCGCCGCCGCGGCGACCGGGCCCGCCCACGCCGTCGGGTCGAAGACCACCAGGTCCGGGCGCCAGCCGCGGCCGAACTCGAGGAGCCCATCGAGCATCGCGTCGGCGAGGTCGTGGAACATCCGCAGCGCCCGCGGCGCCTTGCCGTCGGGCCGCGCGACGCTGGTGGTGTACTCCCGGACGGCGGACACGGCGTCGAAGTCCCGCCCGACGGCGACGCCGGTCAGGCCGGAGGCCGCGATCGCGGGCGCCAGCGCGGGCTGGCTCGCCACGCGGACGTCGTGACCGGCGGCCCGGCACGCCCAGGCGAGCGGGACCATCGCGTAGAGGTGTGAGGGCCAAGCCCAGCAGGTGAACACAATGCGCATGCCGCGTACCTCACTCGTCGTTCGAAGGCGTGGGCGTCCAGGGTCTCCCGGGGCGCTCGCAGACGCCTGGGAGCGCGCTGACAGCGTTCAGCGAGGAGTTCGCGAGGAAAGGGGAATATCGTTGGCCCACAACACGATCCGGGGAGTCTGAAGTGGACACTGCACGCACGGCGCTGGTCACCGGAGCGAACCGCGGCCTGGGCCTGGCCACCTGCGCGCTGCTGCGCGAGCGAGGCTACCGCGTCATCCTGACGGCACGCGACGGAGACCTGGCCGCGAAGGCGGCGGCAGAGCTGGGCGCGGAGGCACTGGCCCTGGACGTCACGGACGCGGCGAGCGTGACGTCGGCGGCCGCCGCGGCCGGCCCGGTGGACATCCTGGTCAACAACGCCGGCGTGCTGCTGACCGCGGGCCAGCAGCCGGGCACGGCCGACCTGGCCGGGGTGGAGCGGGAGCTGGCGGTGAACGCGCTGGGCGCGTGGCGGGTGTCGCAGGCGTTCCTCCCGGGCATGCTGGCACGCGGCTGGGGCCGGGTGGTGATGGTGTCCAGCGGCACCGGGACGTTCCACAACGGACTGTTCGGCGGCACGCCGGGGTATTCGCTGTCGAAGCTGGCACTCAACGGGATCACGACGATGCTGGCGGGCGCGACGGAGGGCCGCGGCGTGCTGGTGAACGCGGTGAACCCGGGCCTGGTCCGCACGCGCATGCGCCCGGAAGCACAGCGCCCGCCGGAGGAGGCGGCCGAGGACGTGGTCGCGGCGGCGACCCTTCCGCCGGACGGCCCGACGGGCACCCTGCTGCGCCACGGGAAGAGCATCCCCTGGTGACGCCGGTCGTGCGTAGCAGGCCGGGTTCCGGTGTCGCGCACCGCAAGGCGTTCAGCACCGGGCCGAGCGCCCCAATGTGGCGTTGGGTGCGTCCAGCGCACCCAACGCGGCGTTCGGTGCGTCCAACGCACCCAACGCGGCGTTCGGTGCACCCAACGCACCCAATGCGGCGTTCGGTGCACCCAACGCACCCAATGCGGCGTTCGGTGCACCCAACGCACCCAACGCGGCGTTCGGTGCACCCAACGCACCCAACGCGGCGTTCGGTGCACCCAACGCACCCAACGCCACATTGGGGCGCATCCTCGGGACGCGCGCCTCCGGCCCGGCTCACCACTCTCGACAGGCGACGGCAGCGCCGCCCCGGCCCGGTCACCCCGATGGTGCCTCCGCCCCGTCCGGCCGGCCGAGCATCCTGACCTGCCGGGCGTGCACCACACCGCCGTCGCCCGGTTCCAGCAGGACCAGGGTGTGGCCGTGCGGTCCGCGGACGCTCGGCACCCCTTCCTCCTCGTCCAGCAGGCCCGCCGGCGTCGTGCCCAGTGCCGCCTGCAGCTGGTCCCGCGCGTACCAGCGGGTCACCTCGCTCAGCTCGTACCGCGGCTCCGGATCGGCCGCCGAGCCCGCCATGCGGAGCAGGTGGTCCTCGACCAGCCTCGTCAGCAGCGCCTCCGCGGCCGGCTCGTCGCTGCCGAACATCTTGGCCGCCTCCGCCGCCACGAACGGGCCCGCCGCCAGCAGTCCCAGCAGCACCAGCGCGATCTTCGCCGGCTCCTCCAGCCGGCTCACGCTGCGGTCGTAGCTCGCCCGGACGTCGAGGTCGCCGTAGCGCAGGATGTCCAGCCTGCGCTGGGGATCGGCGAGCTGGTCGACGATCTTGCGCAACGGCCAGTACTCCGCGGACACCAGCCGCACCCCCACCGCGCGCAGCGCCAGCGGCAGGCCGCCGACCATCCGCACGATCTGCGCGGCCGCGGCGCGGTCGGCCGCCACGCGGCGCTGCCCCGTCACGTTCGCCAGCAGCCGGACGCCTTCGTCCTCGGTCAGCGGCTCCAGCAGCAGCGAGGCCGCCCCGGGAATCCCCAGCAGGCGCCCGGTCACCAGCACCGCGCACTGCCGCGACCCCGGCAGCAGGGGCGTGACCTGCTCGGCCGACACCGCGTCGTCGAGCACGATCAGCAGCCCGCGCCTGCCGGCCAGGGTCCGGAACAGCGTGCTCCGCTCGTCGAGGGAGTCCGGTATCCGGTCGACCGGCTCGCCGAGCGCGCGCAGGAACCCCGCCAGCACCTCGGCCGGGTCGGCCGGCCGCGGGCCGGTGCCGCGCAGGTTCGCGAACAGCTGCCCGTCCGGGAACGCCGCGCCGATCCGGTGCGCGGCGTGCACCGCCAGCGTGCTCTTGCCGATCCCCGGCGGCCCGCCGACGCAGATCACCCGCGTGGACGTGCCCGTGGCCGTCGGCGACGCGAGCTCCCGCTCGATCCACGCGAGCTGGTCGCGGCGGCCGGTGAAGTCGGCGACGTCCGGCGGCAGCTGAGCGGGCGCGGTGAACGTCGCCGCGCTTTCCGTCGTGACGGCGACCTGGCGGGTCGCCGGCCGGTCCAGCGACGGGTCGGACGCGAGCAGCGCCTGGTGCAGCCGCACCAGCTCCGGCGACGGCTCCAGGCCCAGCTCGCGGACGAGCTGCCCGCGCAGCTGCTGGTAGACCTGCAGCGCCTCGACCCGGCGGCCCGAGCGGTGCAGCGCCAGCATCAGGTGCGCCTGGAAGGACTCGTGCAGCGGGTTCTGCCGGGTGAACTCGCGCAGCTCGCTCACCAGCTCCCGGTGCCTGCCCAGCGCGAGGTCGGCCTCGATCCGCGTCTGCAGCGCCTGCAGCCGCCACTCCTCCAGCCGCGTCGCCTCGGCGGTGAGCAGTTCGCCCTTCGCCACGTCCGACAGCGGGGCGCCGCGCCACAGCGCCAGCCCTTCGGCGAGGACGCGCCGCGCCTGCTCGTTGTCCCCCGCTTCGAACAGCTCACGGCCCTTCTCCGCCCGCGTCGCGAACTCCCGGAGATCGAGAATGCAGCCCGAAACGTCGAGCAGATATCCGCTCGGTTTTGTCAGAAGCAATTTTCCGGCGGTGTCGCCGTTCGCTTCTTCGATCAGCTTCCGCAGTTTGTAGACATACGTCTGCAGGGTGGCGAGCGCCCGCGCGGGCGGGTCCTCACCCCACAGTTCGGTGATCAATTCACCGATTCCGACCATCTGGTTGTGCCTGACCAGCAACAGTGCCAGCGCCTGCCGCAGCTTCGGAGTGGTCAGCATCAACTCGATGTCGGCGTTCCGCACGTCTAACGTGCCCAGCACGCTGAAACGCATGTTCATCCGGCCCCCAGTCGCCCCAGTGACTCCGGTCGCTCCCGCGGCCGAAGTGCCACAATTCTGCCCTTTTCCACCGGTATGTGCCAGCGAATCCCGTGATCGACTCGCCGCCGGGCGGGGACGGCGGGAACCCGGCATCCCGGACGCGGACCGGCGCCGGCCCGGGTACGCCGGATGCCCCAGCGTGTCCACCCGGTCGGCGCCGGCCGGCCCGCGCCGTCAGCCGATCTGCATCTGGCCCATCATTCCGGAGGTCGAGTGGGACAGCATGTGGCAGTGGTAAACGTATTTGCCCGCGTAGGCGTCGAAGGTCACCGCGATCCGCACGGTCGCACCCGGCGCCAGGCTGACGGTGTCCTTGAAGCCCGCCTCGCTCGGGCCCGCGGGCACCCCGGCACGGTCGAGAACGCGGAATCGCACGAGATGCGGGTGCATCGAATGCGGAATCTGCAGTTGTGTGTCGGTGTTGGTGATCTTCCAGATTTCCGTGGTACCCAGCTTCGGCGTGATGTCGATGCGCGCGGGGTCGAACGCGAGCCCGTTGATGACGTGGTGCCCGGTCGTCCGGTCGAGGTAGAGCGAGAACTCCCGTTCGACCGCCGCCGCGGGCACCGCGGGCAGGTCCCGCAGCCGCGCGGGCACGGTGCTGGTGTCCGGCGCGGTGCGGACGACGTCGAAGCGCAGCAGGTCGGCGCTGGTGTCGTTGGGGAACGCGGCCTTGTTCTGCAGGACGACGCTCGAGCCGACCGGGTAGCGGGAGAAGTCGATCACGATGTCCGCCCGCTCGGCCGACCACAGGCTCAGCTCGGTCAGCGACGCGGGCGCGCCGAGCAGGCCCTGGTCGGAGCCGATCTGCTGGAACGGCGAGCCGTCGGAGAGGGCGAAGGTCATGTTCCGCTCGATGGCCGAGTTGAGCAGCCGGAAGCGGTACTTGCGCGCGGCCACCGGGAAGTACGGCCGGGCGGCGCCGTTGACCAGCAGCGTCGGCCGGTCGTAGAAGCCGTAGACGTTGTAGGTGAGGGTTCCGTCGTCGGCGATCTTGACGTCGCGGAACTGCAGCGGGACGTCGTACTGGCCGGACGGCAGGCCGAGCCGGCGCTCGGCGTCGTCCTCGATCAGGTAGAAGCCGGACAGGCCGCGGTAGACGTTCTCGGCCTCGCTGTGGTGGGTGTGGTCGTGGTACCAGAGCGTCGTCGCGTCCTGCTCGTTCGGGTACTCGTAGGTGCGCGTGGCGCCGGCGGCGACGAGGTCGAGGGGGTGGCCGTCGTTGCCCGGCGAGACGCGGCCGCCGTGCAGGTGCAGCACGGAGTCGGTGGTCAGGTTGTTGGCGTGGCAGACGTAGACGGGCTTGCCGCGGCGAGCCTTGATGGTGGGGCCGACGAAGCTGCCGTTGTAGGTCAGGACCGGCGTGGTCACGCCGGGCACGAGCTGCGCGGTGGCCGGCTGCGCGGTGAGCCGGTAGAAGTCGGCGAACGGCGTGGCCAGCGTGGGCTGCAGCACCTGCGGAACGGGCAGCGCCACGGTGAACGGCACGACGGCGTCGGCGGGCGACGAGCTCGAGGCGAGCGCCGACATGGCCCGCCCGAGCGGCAGCGCGGCCACGGCGCCGCCGGCCGCCGCGAGCTTGAGCAGGTTGCGCCTCTTCAGCATGTCTTCTCCTCTTCGCGGGCGGCGCGCACCAGCCAGGACACGCCGAACAACAGGACCAGCGGGAAAAACCAGCGGAGCACGAAGCCGCCGGTGCCGAGCACGGTGACGAGCAGGGGCTGTTCCCTGGCTCCGGCGGACGACACGGTCAGGCAGGTGACGGGCACGCTGGCGAGCACCGCCCCGACCGAGACAGCGGCGGCGAACCCCAACCGCCCGGCGACACCGCCGGGATCCCGCCGCAGCCGGGCGAGCGCCCGCCGCGCAACCCCGGCGGCGAGCGCGGTGAGGGGCAGAGCGACCAGAACCCCGACGGCGGCAAGCCCGCCGAGAAAGAGCCATTCATCGAAACTGACGGCGGCGGGCAGCGCGACGGAGCCACCGTGGTGATCTCCGGAGATGGTGGGTATGGCCCGCCGCCCGGTGACAACGGGCAGAATCGGCCGCAGGGCGACGACGATGAGCACGGCTTGGATGACCGCGAGGGCGGCGAGAGTGCCGACGCGCAGTTCCGCGGTGGCGGGATCGAGCCCGGACTCGGCTGCGGCGGAAGCTTCGGGCCGCGGTGGATCGGCGCTCGCCGCGGGGCGCTCCGGTGGCGAACCCGGTGCGGCTTCGGCCATGGGCTGCATGGCAACCTGGCCAGCGCCCGACTCCGGCCGCTTCGATTCCGGAGCCGCCCCGACCGCTGCCACCGGCCGCACCGCGACCCGATCCGCATCCGGCCCGAGCCGATCCGACGCGGAACTCGGCTCGACCCCGGCCACCGGCTCTCCCGCAACGCGGTCCACCCCAAGCCCCGGCCGCACCGACGCAGAACTCGGCTCGGCCTCGGCCATCGGCCGGAACGCCGCCCGGTCCGCGCCCGACTCCAGCCGCCCCGACGGCAGATCCGACCCGGCCTCCGTCACCGACGCCAGATCCGGCCGCGCCGCGCCCCGATCCGTCGCCGAACCACCGGCCTCACCCGGCGCCGGCACCTCGCCGAGCCGTGTCGTCGGGTCCACCCTCACACTCCCACGCAGGCCAGCTCGGCCAGCCGGTCGACCTGGGCGAGGTCGTTGCCGCACGGGAAGAACAGCAGCTCGTCGCAGCCCGCCTCCCGGTGCTCCTCGATCACCCGGGCCACCGACTCCCCCGTCGTCGCCGTGGTGGCCAGGACCTTCTTCGCGTACGGGCCCGCCTGCGCGTAGTACCTCCCGACGTAACCCGCCGCCCGCTCCTGCGCGTCGGGGCCCAGCGCGTAGTACGCCAGGGCCACCATGCGCTGCGGTTCCGTGCGGCCCGCCGCCGTCCACTCGGCTCGGGCCCGCGACGCCAGCTCCGCGTACGGCAGGGCCGAGCTGCCGCCCGCGATCCAGCCGTCGGCGAGGCGCGCCGCGCGGCGCATGGCCGCCGGGGAATGGCCGCCCACCAGGATCGGGATGCGGGCCTGGGCCGGGGCCGGGCCGACCGCGGCGCCGCCGAAGTGGGCGCGCAGGCCGTCGATCAGCTCGTCCAGGCGCCTGCCGCGGTCGCTGTACGTCGTGCCCGACACCGCGAAGTCGTCCGGGCGGCCGCCCGCGGCCACCCCGGCCACCACGCGGCCGCCCGACAGGCGGTCGATGCTCGCCAGCTGCTTGGCCAGCAACGCCGTGTTGCCGCGGTACCCCGCGATCAGCACCGTCGCCGCCAGGCGGACCCGCTCGGTGACCGCCGCCGCCGCGGCCAGCGTCACCAGTGGCTCGTAGTTGCCGTAGACCAGCCGGTCGAGGACCGCCAGCGACGCGAACCCGCGCCGCTCGGCCGATCGCGCCCACTCCGTCAGCCGCCCGCCCGTCGTGCCGGGCACCGTGGCGGGCAGGCCGATGCCGATGTCCATCAGCGCTCGTCCTTGTACGCGATGACGACCGTGTCGTTCGGGCCGAGCGGCTTGACCTCGGTGCGGCCGAAGCCGGCCTTGCCCATCCACGCCTGGCACTCCTCCGGCGGGTACTCCGCGCCGCCGGGCGTGGTCAGCAGCATCGACAGGCTGGCGAACAGGTTCTCCGGGTGCGTCAGCCCCTCGTCGACCATGGGGTCGTAGACGACCAGGACACCACCGGGCGGCAGCGCCGCATAAGCCTTGTGCACCAGCATCTGCCGCTCTTCCGGCGCCCAGTCGTGCAGCACGTGCCCGATGATCACGGCGTCGGCGGCGGGCAGGTCGTCGGTCAGGAAGCTGCCCGCGTGGAACCGGGCCCGGTCGCTCAGCCCCAGCTCGGCCATGTGCTCGGCGAACGGCTCGGCGTCCTCGGGCAGGTCGAACACGATGCCCTGGGCCTGCGGCGCCGCACCGAGCACATAGGACAGCACGTGCCCGCGCGCGCCGCCGACGTCCAGGATCGTCTTGCGCGACGCCCAGTCGTACGCCTCGGCCAGCCCCGGCCCGAGCAGCGTGGTGAGCGAGTCCATCATGTCGAGGAACCGGCGCAGCACGGCCGGGTCCTTGATCATCTCGGTGTACTCGGTCTCGACCTGCGGCTGCCCGGTGCGCAGCGCCTCGGTCAGCTTGCCGAACGCCGGGTAGAGGTTGTGGTTGGCCCGGTAGAGGAACCCGCCGGCGAAACTCCCGTTGGCCCGCACCAGGAAGTTCTCCGCCGCGGCGGTGTTGCCGTAGTGGCCGTCCACGCGCTCCAGCAGCCCGGTGACGACCAGGACGTCGAGGAAGTGCGGGACGCCGCGCGGGTGCAGCTCGAGCGCGCCGCAGATCTCGGCGGCGGTGGCCGGCTTGCCGCTCAGCAGGTCGAACAGGCCGAGCTCGACGGCGGTCAGGACCACCTTCGACACGCCGAACGACATGCCCAGCCGGATGATCGAAGCCGGGTCCCCGGCGTCGAGGGACGCTCTGCTCATCGGTCCGTTCCCTTCTTCTGGGTGCCCGCGGTGGTGCGGGGAAACAGCTCGGCGACGACGGCCGCGTCGTCGTCGCCCCGGCCGGCGGCGACGGCCTCGGCGAAGCGCGCGGCGGCGCCGCTCGTCATCGGCAGCGCGAGGTCCCCGGCCGCCGCCTCGCGGACGGCGAGGTCCATGTCCTTGGCCATGAGCCGGGCGCGGAACCCGGCCGGCCGGTACTGCCCGGTGCGCATGAACTCGCCCCGGAAGTGCAGGACCGGGGAGCGCCAGCCGCTCTGCGCGAGCGCGTCGAGCAGCACGCCCCGGTCGATGCCGGACCGCTCGGCGAAGGCGACGGCGTCGGCGAGGCCGGCCGTCTGCACCCCGAGCAGCAGGTTGAACGCGAGTTTCAGCGCGCCGGCCCGGCCGGTCGGGCCGAGGTGGCGCACGCCGCCGCCGGCGAAGGCGGCGAAGACGTCGGCGAGGTCGTCGACGTCGGCCTGGTCGCCGGAGGCGAAGACGCGCACCTGCCCGGCGCGGGCCATCGGCGGGTTGCCGATCAGGCACGCTTCGACCCGGCGCACGCCGAGCGCGGCGAGCCGCTCCTGCGCCGAGCGCGAGTACGACGGCGAAAGCGTCGACATCTCCACGACCACCGTGTCCGGCTTGAGGACCGGCGCGATCTGTCCGAAAAGGACTTCCTCGACGGCGTCTTCGTCGGCCAGGCTCAGCAGCACCACCTCAGCGCCTTCGGCCGCTTCAGCCGCCGAGCCCGCCAGGACCGCGCCCGCGGCCACGGCGTCCGCCGCCTTGGCCGCCGTCCGGTTGTGCACCACAAGCGGGAACCCCGACTCGGCGAGCCGGGCGGCGACCCCGCCGCCCATGCCGCCGAGCCCGACGACCGCGAGCCGGCGCGTCACGACGGCGTTCCCGCGGCGCTCAGCTGGGAAACGCAGCGCATGGCGGCGTCGGCGAAGTAGCGGCCGAACGCCTGCGGCGAGCTGGTGTCCCGCGGGGTCGCGAGGTACGGCGCGAGCTTCTCCTCCAGCAGGTGCACGCCGCGCTGGGTGGCCATGTGCCTGCCCACGGCGGCGAACTCGCCTTCGTAGTGGATGACGCGCACGAGCACGTCGTCCTTGACGAACACCGCGGTGCCGACGAGCCGGCCGGCCCCCTCGCCGAGGTCCGGCGTGTCGACCCGCTGGAACCCGGCGAAGATCTCGGCGATCTCGTCCTCGTGCCCCGGTTTGATCCGGTAGGTGATGGCGGCGTAGGGCATCACATTCCTCCGTCCACGTTCAAGGTGACCCCGGTGACGTAGGCCGCGAGGTCGCTGGCCAGGAACAGCGCGGCGCCCGCGACCTCGGCCGGGCGGCCGAGCCTGCCCAGCGACGTCATGGCCGTCAGGTGGGCGATCGCCTGGGGCGGGAACGGCGTGCCCTGCTCGGTCTCGATCACCCCGGGCGCGAGGTTGTTCACCCGGATTCCCTTGCGCCCCAGCTCTTTCGCCAGCGAGCGGGTCAGCCCGATGACGGCCGCCTTCGCGGCGGTGTGGTGCGGCGCGAGCGGACGGCCGCGCAGCCCGCTCGAGGCACCGATGTTGATCACCGACGCGCCTTCGCCCAGCAACGGCAACGCCGCGCGGGTGACCCGGTAGGCGGCGCCGATGTTGACGTCGAGGACCCGCTGCCATTCGTCGGGCTCGAGGTCCTCGATCGTGCTGCTGCCGTCGACTCCGGCGTTGTTCACGAGGACGTCGAGGCCGCCGAAGGCCTCTTGACACCGCGCGAGCAGCCGGTCGACGTCCTCGCGATCGGTCACGTCGGCGCGCACCGCGACCGGCGCCGCGCCGAGCTCCGCCAGTTCCTTCGCCAGCGAACCGGCGGCGTCCTCGTCCTGCCGGTAGCAGAAGGCGACCTGGGCACCGGCCTCGGCGAAGGCCAGGCTGGAGATCCGCCCGATCCCCCGCGAGCCGCCGGTCACCAGCACCCGTTTCCCGGTGAGTCGCAGATCCACGGCTACTCCCATCCCACGCTGTGCCATGCTTGGTGCAGTACGCCAGGAGTCTTTCCGAGTCGGCTAGCAGGGGGCTGGTAACCCGTTGAACGCACTCCTTTGCGTGCACGCCCACCCGGACGACGAGGCCTTGTGGACGGGCGGGATCCTCGCCAGGGCCGCCGATTCCGGCGCGCGCACGGCGGTGGTCACCTGTACCGCGCGCGCCGGCGAAGAGCGGGTGTCCGAACTGGAACGCTCACTCGCGATCCTCGGCGCCGGCGCGCCGCGGCTGCTCGGGTACGCCGATTCGGGCAGTGGCGGGGAAATCCCGGCGGGCTCGTTCTGCGCGGCGTCGCCGGACGAGGCGATCGGCCGGCTGGTGGCGCACCTGCGCGAGTTCCGGCCGGAGGTCGTCGTCACCTACGACGCCTACGGCACGTACGGCCACCGCGACCACATCCAGGCGCACCGCGTGACCCTCGCGGCGGTGGAGGCGAGCGCGTTCGGCCAGCTCTACCCGGAAGCCGGGGCGCCGTGGCGGGTCCCGCGGCTGTGGTTCAGCACGTACCCGCGGGAGCGGATGACCGACACCGAGCACCGGCTGCGTGACGCCGGGGTGCGCATCGGCGGCGACGGGCAGCCGGCCTGGCGGTTCGCCGGCGGCGTCCCGGCCTCCGACATCGACGTGACGGTCGACGTCCGCCCGTGGCTGGACCGCAAGTGGCGCGCGCTGGCCGAGCACCGGACGCAGTTCGCGCGCGGCAACGGCCCGGCGAACCTCGGCGTCGCGGATCCCGCGCTGCGCGAGGCGATCCTGGGCACCGAATGGTTCCAGTGCCGTGGCCGTCAGCCCGCCAGCCTTTCGGCGTCCCACAGCTCGCGGTAGCGGCCGTCGCCGGACACGAGCTGCGCGTGGGTGCCGCGCTGCACGACCGTTCCCTCGTCGAGGACCAGGATCTCGTCGGCTCCGGTCAGCGCGGCGAGCCGGTGGCTGACGACGACGACCGAGCGGCCGCGGTCGCGCACGTCCCGCAGCACCCGGCCGAGCACGGCGTCGGCGGCGGCCGGGTGCAGGCCCTCGCAGGGCTCGTCGAGCAGCATCAGCGGCGGGTCGGCGAGCAGCGCGCGAGCCAGCAGGAGGCGCTGGCGCTGGCCGCCCGACAGCTGCTCGCCGTCGGTGCCGACGACGGTGTCCCAGCCGTCCGGGAGGTCCTCGATCCAGCCGGCGAGCCCGGCGGTGCCGGCGGCGCGCGCGAGGTCGGCGTCGGTGGCGTCCGGGCGGGCGAGCACGAGGTTGGCGCGGATGCTGGTGTGGAAGACGTAACCGGATTCGGCGAGCCCGCGGACCGCGCGCCGCACCCACCGGGGATCCTTCTCCGCCACGGGGATCCACGCGAGTTTGACCGTGCCCGCGGCCAGCCGGGCGTCCCCGGTGAGCGTGGCCAGCAGCGTGCTCTTGCCGGCTCCGCTGGGCCCGACGACGGCGACGACGCGGCCACGCTCGACGGCGAGGTCGGCCCCGCGCAGCGCGCACGGCCGGTCCGGCCGGTGCCGGACCCAGCCGCCGGCCAGCACGACCGGGAAGACGTCGCCGGGACCGGGTTCGGGCCCGGCGTCCGGTTCGGCGGGCGCTGCGGGCGCCTCGGTGCCGAGTTCCGCGGCCACCCGGCGCAGGGACGGGCCGAGATCGGCGTACCGGCCCGCCACGTCCACCATGGGCAGGACGGCTTCCAGGCCGACCAGGGCGGACAGGGTGAGCACGGCGAGCGGGACGGCGCCGAACCCGGCGTCGAGCGCGAGCAGGGCGACGAGCACGGTGGCGAGTCCCTGCACGAGAACCGAGACGGCGGACGCGGCGGCGGTGAGCACGCCACTCCGGCGCCGCGCGGCGGCCATCCGGCCGGCGGCCTCGCCGGCGGCGCGGGTGGCCACCCCGGTGGCCCCGAAGGCGGCGAGCTCACGCGCACCCTCGACGACGTCCAGGCAGCGCACGGCGTAGTCGACCCGCGCCGCCGACGTCCGCCGCGCGGCCCGCCGCCGCAGGGGGTTGGCGCAGGCGGGCAGGACGCACCCGATGACGACGACGGCCGCGGCCACGACGGCCCCGGCGGCGGGCAGCATAAGGGTGGTCAGGGCGACGGTGGCCGCCCCGACGACGGCGGCGAGCACGGCCGGGACGACGGACCGCAGCAGGACGTCCTGCACGGAGTCCACATCGGACACCAGCCGCAGCAGGCTGTCCCCGGACCGGTGCCGCGACGGCCGGCCGGCGAGCGCGGAGTAGAGCCGCACCCGGACTTCGGCGACGGCCCGCAGGGCGGCATCGTGCCCGGAAAGGCGTTCGAGGTAACGGAATCCCCCGCGCAGCAAGGCGAACGCCCGCACCCCGACAATGGCAACCCCGAGCGCGGCGAGGGGCGGCCGCGTAGCGGCGGTGGTGATGAGCCAGGCCGCGGAGGCGATGAGCCCGAGAGCGCAGAGTTCCCCGGCCGCCCCGGTGAGCGCGGCGAGCAGCAGCCGCGGCCAGGTGCCACGGAGGATCCGCCCGAGCGCGGCGGCACCGGCCCCGAGAACCCCGGCCCGCGGCGGCGGCCCGGCAAGCTCCGCACCACGTCTGCCGGTGGCGGGCGAGGACTTCGCACCACCAGCGGGCGAGGGCTCCGCGGTACCGACGCGCCCGGGCAACGCACCCACATCACCGGCGCGCGAGGACTTCGCACCATCGGCAAGCCCCGGCAACCGCTCCACACCTTCAGCAGGCACCGCCCCAGCACCGCCCGCAAACCCCGACGGCACCTCGACACCGCCACCGGCGAGCGAAGGTTCCGTACCGACAGGCACCGCACCCGCTACCCGCCTCCCGCCGTCCCCGTCCGCCGCCGTCACACCGTCACCTCCCGGCGCTCGGTCAGGGCTCCGTCGTCCAGCCACAGGACCCGGTCCGCCACCTTCAGCAACGCCGGGCGGTGGGCCACCACCAGGGCTCCGCGGCCGGCCGTCAACGTCCGCGCCGCCTGGATCACCGTCTGTTCCGTCGCGTTGTCCAGGCGGGCCGTCGGCTCGTCCAGCAACACCAGCGGCACGTCCTCGCGCGCGCACCGGAAGTACGCCCGGGCCAGGGCCACCCGCTGCCGCTGTCCCGCCGACAGGCCCTCGCCCCGCTCCCCCAGCGCCGTCGCGAACCCCGCCGGCAGCGCCGCCGCCACCGGGGTCAGGGCCGCCGCCTCCGCCGCCGCCTCGATCGCCGTCTCCTCCGCCTCCGGCACGCCCAGCGCGATGTTCTCCGCCAGCGTGCCCGCGAACAGGTGCGCCCGCTGGGGCACCCACGCGATCCGGCGCAGCCACGCGTCCCGGTCCGCGTCGAGCACGTCCGCCAGGTCGCGGCCGTCGACCAGGACGCGGCCCGCCGCCGGGCGGGTGAAGCCCAGCAGGACCGCCAGCACCGTGCTCTTGCCCGAACCGCTCGGGCCGGCCAGTGCCACCGTCTCGCCCGGCCGCAGCTCGAACGACACCTCGCGCAGCGCCGCCGGGCGGCCCGGGTACTCGACCGTGACGTTCTCGAACACCACGTGCCCCGGCCCGGACGGCGCCACGGCCGTCGCCGGGGGCCGCGACGTGCCGGTCAGCTCCCGCACCTCGTCCAGCACCGCCAGCCCCTCGGCGCTCGCGTGGAACCGCGCGCCCAGCGCCCGCAGCGGCAGATACGCCTCGGGCGCGAGCAGCAGCACGACCAGGGCCGTCCCCAGCGCGAGGCTCCCGTCCAGCAGCCGCAGCCCGACCGGCACCGCCACCAGGGCCACCGACACCGACGCGACCAGCTCCAGCACCAGCGCGGACAGGAACGCCGTCCGCAGCACCCGCACGGTCGCCGCCCGGTGCGCCTCGGCCAGCGCGCGCACCACTCCCGTCTGGAACACCTCGCGCCCGAACGCGCGCAACGTCGGCAGCCCGGCGAGCACGTCCCGCAGGTGCGCGCCGAGGCCGCGCAGCGCCGCCCAGCGGGCCTCCGTCGCGGTCTTCACGTGCTTGCCGACGAGCGCCCCGAACACCGGGATCAGCGGCAGGGTCACCAGGATCACCAGCGCGCTGGCCCAGTCCGCCACGAAAAGCCGTGCGAGCACCGCGGGCGGCACCACCGCCGCGACGGCCAGTTCCGGCAGGTACCCGGCGAAGTACGGCTCGACGGCCTCGACGCCCTTGGTCAGCAGCGTGACGACCGCGCCGCCCCGCCGGTGCGTGCCGTCGGCCGCTTCGCGCAGCACCGCTTCGCGCAGCGCCGCCTCGACGGCCGCCGCGACGCGGTCGGCGTGCACCCGGCGGCCCCAGCCGAGGAGCGCGCGGCCGGCGAGCACCGCCGCCAGCGGCGCCAGCAACGCCGTCGTCAGGCCGGCCAGGGTCCGGGCCAGCAGTTCGGCCTGCGCCAGGATCAGCCCGGCCTGCGCGAGCGCGCCCAGCACGAGCAGGCGCCGGTGCCGCCGCAACGACGGCACCGGCGGTGTCAGGTCCGGGCGCCTCGGCCGCGTCACAGGTTCGCCACCACCCGGTCCACCGGACCGCGGAACGTCCGCCACACCACGAGTTGCGCGGCCGCCAGCAGCGGCAGCAGGACCACCGTCGCGACGACCACCAGCCGCAGGGAGTTCTCCGCCGCGACCGACGCGGTCAGGGGCGGCCCGCCCGCGAGGAGGTCGCCGCCGACGAGACCCCAGACCAGCGCCGGGATCGCGGCCGCCAGGCCCGCCCAGCGCAGCCGCGACGCCAGCGCGGCCGCGCGCGCACCCGGCTCGCCGCGCAGCCGCCGCCGCGTGTACCAGGCGCCGTAACCGGCCACTGTGGACAGTGTGAAGACCGCGCACAGCAAGGGGAACGGCGTGAACAGCGCGAGCGGCGCAGTACCCTCCGGCGTCCCACGCAGCACGTTGCCCAGCGTCAGCCCCCAGGCGGCCACGACCGTCCACGCGCCGGCGACGATGGCCCGGTCCCAGAAGCCGCGCCAGCCCGCGCGGTCCACCCGGCCGCGCAGCCACAGCCCGAGGTCACGGACCAGCCAGCCGAACAACAGCAGCATGAGCACCGGGTACAGCGGGCTGATCGTCGTCTTCTCCAGCCCCGGGAACGCCCCGGCCGCGAACCCGACCGAGAGGACCAGCCAGACCTCGTTGGCCAGGAAGTACGGCAGGACGGCGCCGAGCACGACGTCCCGCTCGGCGGCGTCCCGGCCCAGCCGCCGCAGCAGCAGGCAGGCACCGAGGTCCAGCCCGGACAGTCCGGCGTAGCCGAGCAGCAGCAGGACCAGCAGGAAAGTGGCGAAGGTGACCACAGCGGGCCTCCAATCCGGCGGAGTGCGGTCAGTAGACGGGGACCGGCGGGTCCAGCTGCGGCTCGGCGGCCCCGGGCAGCCCCTCGCCGGGTCCGCGGCGGGCGTAACGGGCCAGCAGCCAGTAGTTGACGACGACGATGACCGCGAAGAGCACGGTGAACCCGGCGAGGGTGACGAACACGGTGCCGGGCGCCAGCCGGGACATCGCGTCCTCGGTGCGCAGCAGGCCGTACACCGCGAACGGCTGGCGGCCGACCTCGCGGAACACCCAGCCGCCCAGCACGGCCAGGAACGGCAGCGGCAACGCCCACACCAGCAGCCGGTGGTACAGCCGCGGCCGCGTCAGCTTCGCGGTGGAGCGCACCAGGAACGCGCCACGCGCCGAGAGCAGGAAGAGCAGGATCCAGGCGCCCGCCATCACGTAGGCGGCGCCGATGATCCAGCCCGGCGGCGAGTAGTCGCCGGGCCCGAACTGCGCGGCGAAGTCCGCGCGGATGCGGTCGCCCACCGGGCCGCGGCCGGTGAAGAACTCCTGCTTGAGCGGCTGCCAGACGTTCGAGTCGGCGATCCCGAAGCCGATCGACGGGGCGATGCCCACCAGGATCGCGACCAGGCCCATCCGCAGCGACCGGCCGAACAGCTCCTGGTCGGGAGTGCGCCGCCGCAGGTGGTACGCGCTGACGGCCGCCATGAACAGGCCCGCGGTCAGCAGGGTCGCGGCCAGGATGTGCCCGAAGGGCAGCACGGCCCTCGGGTTGCCCAGCAGCTGCCCCACGTCGCTCAGGTAGGCGCGGCCGTCCCGCAGCTGGTAGCCGGTCGGATTCTGCAGGAAGCCGTTGGCCACCATGATCAGGTACGCCGAGAGGTACGCGGTCAGCGTGACGATCCAGATCAGCGCCAGGTGCGCCTTCGGGCGGAGCCGGCCCCAGCCGAACATCCACAGGCCGAGGAACGTCGACTCGATGAAGAAGGCCCCGAGCGTCTCCAGGGCCAGCGGCGCGCCGAAGACGTTGCCGGTGAACGCCGAGAGGCCGGACCAGTTCAGCGCCAGTTCGAGCTCCATCACCAGGCCGCTGAGGATGCCCATGCCGTAGTTGATCACGTAGAGGCGGCCCCAGTAGCGGACCGCGCGCTCGTGCTCCGGCGACTTCGTGCGCACCGCGCGGGTCTGCAGGATCGCCACCACCGTGGCCAGCCCGATGGTGAGCGCCACGAACAGGAAGTGGACTCCCGCGGTGACCGCGAACTGCAGCCGGGACAACAGGACCGCGTCGGCGTTCATCCGGACATCACCCTTCCCCCTCGGTTTCCTCGCCCCGCCATCGTGCTCCGGCCGGTGCGGCCGGGTCGTCATGCGGGAGATGGCACTTCGCCTACAGCTATGGATGTACGCGGACCGCCACCGCCCGGCCGCGTGCGCTTTCTGGGTACTCGAAGACCGTGCGGAAGGCGGACGACAGGTTCTCCCGCGCACCGCGACGATGGTGACCGGCAGTGCGGTGTCCGAAACCGTCCGGGAGGAAACGGGTGATGTCAGTGGCACGCGGCAGGTTCTCGAAGTGGCTCCGCGGGACCCGCGAGGACGAGGACGCACCGGCGCCGCCCGCGGCGGAGCCCGTCACCGCGGCGGAGCCGCCGGCCGAACTGCTCGACGAGGTGCGACGGCTGCGGCGGGAGAACCACATCCTCCGCCGCGTCGCCGCGTACCTCGCCGAGCGCTCCGGCCCCGGACAGGGCTCCGGCGACGGGGTCTAGCCGAGCTCAGTAGCCGAGATCGGTGTGCCCGAACCGGGGCCACAGGGCGCTCCACGGGGCGCGCGGGTCCCGGCAGACGACGAGGGTCTTGCCCGCGGTGATCGTGCGCGCCCCCGCCGTGTCGGCCACCGGAACCGGCGGCTCGCAGCGCATGAACAGCTCGGTGATCTCCGGGCCGAGGTCGACGGCGAGCACCGTCGTCACCTCCGGACCCGGCCGTCCCCAGCCGAGGTAGGAGTTGTGTCCGCTGTAGACCGGCGGGAGCCCGTGCTCCGGGCCGTACCGGTCGAGCGCGCCCGCCTCGCCGAAGGTGCCCGTGACGATCGCGGTGTGCGGCCGGTCCACCGCCGGGATCCGGTCGTACACCGCGGCGACCTGGCCGGCCAGCTCGGGCCAGCCGACCTGGCGCGACAGCGTCGGGTTGAGCCGGAACAGGAACCCGTGCCCGAGCGCCTCCGGCGATACCAGCGGCAGCCCGGCGGCCACCACCAGCACGACGTTGAGCCCGATGGCGGCGCGCAGCACGGCCGTCCGCACCACGCGGCGGCCCCGCCGGGCCCAGTCGCCGGCGACGACGCAGCCCGCGGCCAGCAGCACCGGCAGGAAACCCGCCGTGTAGGTGGGAAATCCGCCGCTGACGGCGATCAGCAGGCAGACCACCACGAAGGCGACGCCCACCGCGCGGTAGGGCCGCCATCGCGCCCGGAAGAACCCGGCGAGCCCGCACAGCCACACCACCGCGACGAACGGGCCGAGCAACGTCGCCACGAACGGCGCGAACGTGGCGAGGTAGGTCCCCCACCCGCTTTTCAGGGTGGACGCGGCGATCGCGTCGGCCATCGCGAACTGCGGCCAGCCGTGCGTGGCCTGCCAGAGCACGGCGGACCCGCCGAGCAGCGCCGCGACGCCCAGCCCGATCGGCAGGTGCCTGCCGCGCAGGAGATCCCGGTCGCCGGCGACCACGAGCCCGGCGAGCAGCGCGATCACGAGCAGGGCCACCAGGTTCTTGCTCTGCAGCCCGATTCCGCCGACCGCGCCGAACACGACCCACCACCGGCGGTCGCGGGTGCGCAGCATCCGCAGGGTCAGCCAGCACAACGTCACCCAGACCAGGATGTCGACGCCCGCCGTCTGGAGCAGGTGGTCCACCCACAACGGGTACGGCGACCCGGCGACGGCGATCGCCGTCCACGTCTGCGCGCCGCGGTCGCCGCCGAGCTCACGGGCGACCAGGGCGGCCACGACGACCGTCAGGCCGGCCAGCAGCGCCGGGACGACGCGGATCGCCCACACGTGGTCGCCGAACAGCGCGATCTGGACCTTCGCCAGCAGCGGCAGCAACGGCGGCTGGTCGATGTAGCCCCAGTCGAGGTGCTCGCCCGCGACCCGGAAGTACAGCTCGTCGAAGAAGTACCCGTACCGGCCGGCCACCGCCAGCAGCAGCGCCACCGCCGCACCCGCGACGAGCAGGACCGGCCGGCGGGCGAACGACGGGATCGGGCCGGTGGGCGAGCGGGACGGGACGGGCGTGCGGACTGCCGCGGTGGTCATGGATCCTCCCTGCGCGTCGGGGAATTTCGGCTCGACGCGGCGGGAGTTCCGCCACCCGCACCGGCCGGGCTCAACCCTCTCCGGTGCGGGTAGCGGACCGCTGGTGATCCACTGGGGGCGGCTATTCCGGGTGGTTCCCGGTGTCCCGGCCGGCCTCGAACGGCTCGGTGACGCCGTAGTAGGCCAGGTGCATGGTCATGCCGCCGGCGGCGTGCTCGAAGTTGTGGCAGTGGTCCATCCACACGCCGGGGTTGTCCGCCTTGAAGGCGACTTCGTAGCTGCCGCCGGGCTCGACGTTGAGGGTGTCCGTCCACCACGGGCTGCCGGTGACCGGCTTGCCGTCGTGCGAGAGCACCTGCATGACGTGGCCGTGCGGGTGCATCGGGTGGTCCTCGATGCTGCGGTTGACGAAGGTGACCTTCACCAGGTCGCCTTCGTGCACCATCAGCATCGGGGTGTCCGGGAAGAGCTTGCCGTTGACCGAATACGTCGTCTTCAGCGCGCCGTCGTAGAACCCGAAGAACATGTAGTCGAGGTACTGCGTGCTCTCCACCGCGAACTTGCTGTCCGCCGTGAACGGCACCGGCGCCGGCGTGCCGTAGGCGCCGAGGTCGACGTCCTCGTCCGGCGTCTCGGCCTTCGCGGCCCCGGCCTTGCCGTCGGGGCTGAAGACGATCGCCGGGTCGGCGATCTTGTCGTCGGCGAGCTCCCGGTCGCGGGCGTCGACGAACGCGGTGATCGTCACCGGGCCGTCCGGCATGGTGAACGTGACGTCGTTGCGCCCGCCACCGCCGACGAGCAGGCCCTTGCCGGTCACCTCGCCGGGTTCGTGCACCGGTCGCCCGTCGACCGCGTCGACCTTGAACGGGGTGCCGGTCACGGCGAACCGCACCGGACGGCGGTCGGTGTTCACCAGCCGCGCCCGGACTCGCTGGCCCGGCTTCGCCTGCCGCAGGTCGGCGGCGGTCGTGTTGACGGTGGCGACCTTGTCCCAGACGTGCGCCATCGCGGTGACGTCGAGCGTGCCCGGCGGGTCCTGCGGGGCGTCCGGCTCGACGATCAGCGCGCCGAAGAGCCCCTTCGCCACCTGGGTGTTCGACTCCTGGTGCGAGTGGTACCAGAAGGTGCCCGCCTGCTGGGGCCGGAACCGGTACACGTGGGTCCCGCCCGGCTTGACCGCGTCCTGCGTGACACCGGCGACGCCGTCTTCGGCGTTGGGCAGCTCGATGCCGTGCCAGTGGATGGTGACGCCCTCGGCGATGTCGGCGTTGACCAGGGTGACCTCGATCAGCCGGCCGCGCCGGACCCGCAGCTCCGGACCGGGCGACGTCCCGTCGAAGGTGAGCGCCTCCTGGGGGTGGCCGTCGACGGTCAGGGTGGCCTTGCGCGCGGTCAGGCGGTACCGGACGTCCGGTGTCTCGTTCTTCGGCCCGGTGAGGTCGGCGACGCTGCGCGCGCCGCCACCGGACTGGCCCATGCCGTGGTGCATGCCGGCCATGTCGGACCCGTCCGCGTCGCCGGACCCGCCCATGTCGAGCATGTTGTACCGCCCCGGGAGCGCGGTGCTGCCCGCGAAGACGGCGATGCTCACGATGACCGGGACCACGCCGAAGCACACGACCGCCGCGAACCGGGCCAGCCGCGCGGCCGACGTCCGGCGCTCCGCCAGCCGCCGTCCGACGATCCAGCGCTGCAGGAGCGTGGTGCCCGCAGCGGTGAGCGCGCACAGGCCCGCGACGAACAGGGCCGCGTCGAAGTACGGCGGCTGCGGGGCGGCGAAGTAGGAGAACCGGACGTCCGCCCCGGCCGCGACGATGGCGACGTACACGGGCGCGACCAGCAGCGGAGCCGCGGCGCGCGCCCGCAGCTGCGGCGAGAAGCCCCCCGCGGCCCGGGCCTCGCGGACGACCCCGCGCAGCCGGGGCCAGGTCAGCACCACCAGGGCGACCGCGGGCAGCAGCAGCGTCGGGACGGTGACGATCAGCCGGTCGGCCGCGACGACGAACCCGGACCCGCCGAGCACCAGCGCCGCGACGACCACCTTGCCCAGCGCGCAGAGCACGAACCCCCACAGCGTGAGCCTGGCCAGCAGGCTCCGCAGCCTGGGCTTTCCCCGGCCGCGATCCAGCCCGGCCACGGCGGGCAACGCCGCCAGTCCGAGCAGCAACGCGACGATGCTGAGCACACTGTCCGTTCTGGACAGTGCCGCGTAAAGCCCCATGACGCCCGCTCCCCCGATTTCCTCGGCGTTGTTTCCCGGTTCTTCCGCTCTCCATTGTCGGCGTTTTCCGGCCCGTGATCGTCATTCGGCAGGACGGTCTTCGGGTACGCCAAAGTTGTACGGAAAACGGAAGCGGCTCCCCCGGCCGGAGCCGGGGAAGTCCGGTCGTCGCGGGCAGCGCCGCACAGTGGCCCACCACCTTGAAGCCGGATTATGACTACGGACGGTAGTACCGGGTCAAGGCGGGAAAGCGTGCCTTGACCCGGTGCTACCGTCCGTGTTCCGGCTTCGTATCGGGGCGGTGGGGAGGGGTCTGGGTGGAGCGCAGGTGATGCCTCAGCGTTGCCGTTCACGACAGGGAGGTGCCTGAAAGCGACCTTGCCGGAACCCCTGGAGGCTCGGAGCCGGGGAAGCCGCCATCCGACGACGCCAGGCCGTCAGCCGCGACCACCCGCCGCGACCGGTTCGGGCACCTCCTCGGGTTCGCCGGCCACGACCACGGGCTTCGCCGGACGCCGGTCCGGCCACCAGAAGCGGGGGCCGGCGGTCAGCGCCAGCGCCGGTACCAGCAGCGATCGGACGACGAGGGTGTCGATGAGGATGCCGACGCCGACCAGCACCCCCAGCTCGACCGTCGCGACCAGGGGCAGCACGGTGAGCACCGAGAACGTCGCCGCGAGCACGAGCCCGGCGCTGGTGATCACGCCGCCGGTGACGGCGAGGCCGCGGCGCACCCCCGCCGCGTGGCCGTGCGGCCCGGCCTCCTCCCGGATCCGGCTGACCAGGAAGATGTTGTAGTCGACGCCGACGGCGACCAGGAACAGGAAGCCGAGCAGGATCAGGTTCTGGTCCACGCCGGCGAAGCCGAACACGTACCGGAACAGCAGCCAGCCGGCACCCAGCGCGCTGCCGAACGACAGCACCACGGTGGCCACCAGCAGCAGTGGCGCCACCAGCGACCGCAGCAGCAGGATCAGCACCAGCAGCACGACGAGAAGGACCAGCGGCATCACGAGCAGCCGGTCGTGCGCACTGGCCCGGTCGGTGTCGAAGGCGGCGGCCGTGGTGCCGCCGACCTTCGCGTCCGCGCCGGGGACCCGGTGCACGGCGTCGCGCAGCCGTTGCACGGTGTCCGCCGCGGCCGCGCTGTCCGGGGCGTCGGTGAGCTGCACCGGCGTGCGGGCGAGCGTGCCGTCGGCGGAGAACGCCGGCTTGCCGACCGAGCCGACGCCCTCGACCGCGCCCGCGGCGGCCGCCACCGCGGCCGCACTGTCCCTTGTAGACAGAACGATCGCCGGGTCGGAGCTGCCCGCCGGGAAGTGCCGGGCCAGGATCTGCTGGCCCGCCAAGGATTCCGGGGTCGTCGTGAACGAGTCGGCCTTGCCGAGCCCGACGTGCATGCCCGTGCCGGCGAGCGCCAGCACGACCAGGCCGAGCGCGGTCGCGAGCCCGGCGGTCTTCGGCCGGCGCGCCACCACGGCCGCCACCCGTGCCCACACCCCGGCCGGCTCGGCCGCCGCGGAACGGCCGCCCGGCCGCGGCACCAGCGGCCAGAAGACCCAGCGCCCGAAGATCGCCAGCAGCGCGGGCAGCAGCGTCGTCATCGCGAGCACCGCGCAGCCGACCCCGATCGCGCCGACCGGGCCGAGCCCGCTGTCCGGCGCCAGGTCGGCGAAGACCAGGCAGAGCAGGCCGGCGACCACCGTGGCGGCCGAGGCGAAGATCGCCGGCGCGGACCGCCGCAGCGCCACGGCCAGTGCCCGGTGCCGGTCTTCGTGCACCCGCAGCTCCTCGCGGTAGCGGGAGATCAGCAACAGGGCGTAGTCGGTGCCGATGCCGAACACCAGCACGGTGAGCACCCCGGCGTTCTGCGAGTTCACCACCAGCCCGGCGTGCTCGATGAGCAGGTAGACGACCGCCGAGGCGAGCCGGCTGCCGACCGCCACGGCGATCAGCGGCAGCAGCCACAGCACCGGGCTGCGGTAGGTGAGCAGCAGCAGGAACCCGACGACGAGCACGCTGACCCAGAGCAGCGTGGAGTCGAGCCCGTCGAAGGCGTCGCCGGTGTCGGCCGACGCCGCGGCCGGCCCGGTGGTCTTGACGACCAGGCCCTCGGGCACGGCCCGGTCCGCGCCGGCGCGGATCACCTTGACCGCGTCGCCCGCGGTCGCCGCGCGCAGCGGCACGCCGAGCGTGAGGGCCTTGCCGTCGGCGGAGTCGGTGACGCGGGCGTCCCGCGCCTCGGGGACCGCCGCGGCCAGCGAGGCCCGGTAGACGGCGACCGCCTCCCGGTCCGAAGGCGTCAGCCCGCTTTCCCGGGCGAACACGACGACGGCCGGTTTGACGTCCCCGGCCGGGAACCCGTCCTGCGCGGCCGCGACGGCCGTCGACTCGGCCGAGGCGGGCAGCCACGCCGTCGCGTCGTCGTCGGTGCTGTCCCAGATCTTGTCGGCGGCGGGCCCGATGGCGGCCAGCACGGCCACCCAGAGCACGACGGTCAGCCATTTGAACCGGCGGTGCCCGGGAATACCCGCGAGCCGCGGTCGAATTGCGAGATTCACTGCCAGCGTCCTTTCTCCCCCGCGGCGGAACGCCGGATTCCCCTGGCCGCTCGCGGTCGCTGCCCATGCTGCTGCCCGGCAGCCCCCGCTGTCGTCGCCCGCCGGCACGGTTCGCGGTGCGCGTTAGGCGCACGGAAAAAGCGCGTCTACATCCGACGGCGTAGCCCATCGGCCTACTTTTCGCCCGGGCACCGGAAATGGCCCCTCGGCCGCCGCCCGCTGCCCTACACTGGTCGATCGTGAGCCGTGATTACCGGGACCTCCAGGCGCTGATCCGGAGCCCCACGGGGGAACTGGCCGTGCTGGGCGCCGTCGCGGTCGTGGTGTTCGCGGGCAACCTGCTGGTGGCCAACGCCGACGTCGCGGGACGGCCGTTGTGGCCCGGCGGGGTCGGCCTGATGGCGATCGCCGTCGCCGCGCTGGTGTGGCGGCGCAAGCAGCCGCTGCTCGCGCTCGGCCTCACCGCGGCCGCCGCCGTCGTCTACTACCTGCTCGACTACCCGGCCGGGTTCGAGCCGCTCCCGTTCATCGTCGCGCTCTACGGCGCCAGCAGCCAGGGCTACCGGATCCTCTCGTTCGCCGCGGCGGTGCTCGCCGCGGGCATGGTCGGGCTCGTGCAGCTGCTGACCGAGCCGCGGGTCGGGCCGACCGGCCTGCTCGTCGTGCTCGGCTGGCTGATCGTGGTGATCGTGGTCGCCGAGGTGATCCGCAGCCGCCGCGCCTACATCCTCGAAGTGGAGCAACGCGCGATCGAGGCCGAGCGCAGCCGCGAATCCGAGGCCGTCCGCCGGGTCGTCGAGGAAAGACTGCGCATCGCCCGCGAGCTGCACGACGCGCTCGCCCACCACATCTCGGTGATCAGTGTCCAGGCGGGCGCGGCCATGCTGCGCAAGGACTCCAAGCCCGAGCTCGCACACGAGGTGTTGCCCACCATCAAGCAGTCCGCGGCCGACGCGATGCGCGAGCTGCGCGCCACCCTGGGCGTGCTCCGCCACCCCGACGAGGACCACGCGGTGTCCGACGCGGTGCCGCTGGCCCCGCCGCCGAGCCTCGACCGGCTCGACGGGCTCGTCCGCAGCATCGAGGCGGCCGGCCCGAAGGTCGTCACGGAGATCAGGGGCGACCGGCGGCCGCTGCCCACCGACGTCGACCTGGCGGCGTACCGCATCGTGCAGGAAGCGCTCACGAACATCACCCGGCACGCGGAAGCCGGCACCGCGAAGGTCGTCCTCGGCTACGGTGAGGAACAGCTGGAGCTCTGGGTGGACGACGACGGTCTCGGCGTGGCCGAGTCCCCGCCGGCGGGAGGGAACGGGTTGCTGGGAATGCGCGAACGAGCGGCCGCGATCGGGGGAACGCTGCGGGCGGGCCCCCGCACGGAGGGCGGCTTCGGCGTGTACGCGAATCTTCCGCTGGGGAAAGCCGGATGATCCGGGTCCTGCTGGCGGACGACCAGCCGATGGTCCGCAAGGGCCTGCGCGCCATGGTGGACGGCGACGACATCAGCGTGATCGCGGAGGCGGGCGACGGCCACCAGGCGGTGAGCCTGGCGGCCGAGCTGCGGCCGGACGTCGTCCTGATGGACATCCGCATGCCCGAGGTCGACGGCCTGGAGGCCACGCGGCGCATCGCCGGCGACGAGCGCCTGGCCGGCACGAAGGTGATCATCCTGACCACCTTCGACCTCGACGAGTACGTCTACCGCGCGCTGCGCGTGGGCGCGAGCGGGTTCCTGCTCAAGGACGTCGAGCCGACCGAGCTGATCTACGGCATCCGCGCGGTCGCGAAGGGCGAGGCGCTACTGGCCCCCTCGGTGACCCGGCGGCTGATCACGGAGTTCGCGTCGCGCACGGTCCGCGAGGGCCCGCCGATGAGCACGGGCATGCTGACCGAACGCGAGCACGAGGTGCTGCTGCTGGTCACGTCGGGCATGTCCAACGACGAGATCGCGACCAGGCTGGTGATCAGCCCGGCGACGGCGAAGACGCACATCAGCCGGATCCTGACCAAGCTCGGCGTCCGCGACCGCGCCCAGCTGATCGTGATGGCGTACGAGTCGGGTCTCGTCCAGCCGGGCGGCGGCACGGCGCAGCTCTGACCGGCGGCTCAGCTGTTTCCCCCGGGTGAGCCCGGTGAGCCGGCGACAGCATCGCTCGATGGAGCTGAGGCAGCTCGAGCACTTCCTCGCCGTGGTGCACGCCGGGAGCTTCACCGGGGCCACGCAGCGGGCGCACATCGTCCAGTCGGCGTTGAGTGCTTCGATCCGGAAGCTCGAGGCCGAGCTGGCCTGCCGGGTCAATCCGTGTACTGCCGCCAGTCGCGTGCGGCGCGGCGGCCGGCGTAGCGCACCTTGCGGTTGGCGGCCTTCACCCACCCCTGCCATTCCTTGTACGCCGAGCATTCCTGGGTGCGCGCGCAGCAGGTCCACGGTGAGGCCATCCCGGTGACCGTGGCCCATCGGCAGCGTGTGCCGGTGTCCTGCCGGGGCGGAAGCGGCGGCAGGTCGCAGTGGCCGTGCCGGTGGTCATGCAGTGGCAGGCCACCATGTTCGCGGTGGCGTACCCAGGACGGTTTCGTCTTGTCCGTGCGGGACATCTCGTTCCTCCGGAACCAGCCACCCGGACTCCCGGACTTTCCGGGCGGGCGGCCGACGCAACCGCTTCACCACGATCACCTGCTTCCTGCTCGTGCCGGACATGGTAGCTCCGGGCGGCCACGCCGTGGCGCCTCGGCGGGCGAAGCAGTGGCCGGCGTCGAGGCCGGCGAGCAGCCCGGGACGGGCCGGGTGCCGCCGGCGCGTCCATCGCGAAGATCGGGCCGAGCCAGCCGAAGTGCTCGGTGACGTGCTCCACCGGGACGTCCAGCCACCGGAGCATGCGGACCCTGCTCGCCGGCACGCGCGGACTCAGAGCCCGTTGGCGAATGATCATGTGGCTGCTTCGACGGTGCGGGGACTGGCTCCGGAGTGCGTGTCGTCCGTTCAATCACGTGTGTCGGCTCCTCAAGCAC
>NZ_JBFACT010000085.1:0-31396 GCF_040640995.1 Amycolatopsis sp. NPDC021455
CCACGACGCTCTACCGATCTGTGCGTTGAGCGCACCCAATGTGGCGTTGGGTGCGTTGAGCGCACCCAACGCCACATTGGGGCGTTTGCCAAGCCACTGTCAACGAACCTCGGGCGCCCGCCCAGGTCACGCGGCCGGGCCGAACCGGCGGCGGTAAGCGCTCGGGCTGAGGCCCGTGTGGCGCCGCAGTTGCAGCCGCAGGTTCGCCGCCGTCCCGAACCCGCTCGCCTCGGCCACCCGGTCCAGGCGCAGCTCGCCGCGCTCGATGAGGCGGCAGGCCAGCGTCACCCGTTCCGTCGTCAGCCAGGCCAGCGGCGTCGTGCCCAACTCCGCGCGGAACTTCCGGTGCAGCGTCGCCGGGCTGGCCGACGCGCGGGCGGCCAGGTCGGCGACCGTCAGCGGCGTGTCCAGCCGCTCGAGGGCCCACGCGAGGACCGGCGCCAGCGACGTCTCCGGCACCGCGGGCACCGGTCGCGCGATGAACTGCCGCTGCCCGCCGTCGCGGTGGCCCGTGAACACCAGGCGGCGGCTGACCGCGTTGACGACCTCCGCGCCGTGGTCGCGCTGGATGATGTGCAGGCCGAGGTCGAGCGAGGCCGCGCTGCCCGCCGCCGTCAGGACGTTGCCCTCGTCGATGAACAGCACGTCCGGCTCCCAGCGCACGCGAGGGAACCGCGAGGCCAGCGAAGCGGCCCACTGCCAGTGCGTCGTCGCCCGCTTGCCGTCGAGAACGCCCGCCTCGGCGAGGGCGAACGCCCCTGTGCAGAAGCTGACCAGCCGGGCGCCGCGGTCGGCGGCCCGGCGGATCGCCGCGATGGTCGCCGGGGCCGTCGGCACGTCGGTGTCCGGCCGGGCGGGCACGATCAGGGTGTCCGCGGTGTCGGCGGCCTCGAGCCCGGCGACCCCGGACAGCGTGAACATACCCAGGTTCATCCGCACTTCCGGCGTCGCCGCGCAGAGCGTGAAGTCGTACCAGGGCCGATCCAGCTCGGGACGCCGGAGCCCGAACAACTCCGTCGCCACGCCCATCTCGAACGGGTTCGACTGCTCGGTGACGATGGCGACCACCCGGTGCGAGAATTCTTGCGGCATGTGCGATTCCTAGCACTCGTCCGACGCGAAAGCCAGGCGCAGGATGGTGACCATGAACCCGATCGACCTCAACGAAGTCCTGGCGAGCTTCGACGCCGCCTGGAGCCCGCGGATCGTCACCCGCGTCAACGACTACGACATCCGCCTCGCCCGGTTCGACGGCGAGCACGTCTGGCACGTCCACGAGCACACCGACGAGTTCTTCCTGGTCCTGGACGGCGAAATCGAGATCGGCCTGCGTGATCCGGACGAACGCGTCGTGACGCTGGCGCGCGGTCAGGTGTTCGTGGTCCCGAAGGGCACGTTCCACAAGCCGTCGTCGAAGGCGGGCGCGAGCGTGCTCCTGGTCGAGCCGTCCGGGACGCTGTCCGTCGGCGACGAGCACGACGAGGTGCCCGGCCACGTCGACGTCACGACCGGTCACCTGGTCTAGCTTCGGAGCATGCTGACTGTCGTACCCGTCGACCAGGCGCCCTGGGCGGACCTGCAGGCGATCTTCGGTGACCGCGGCGATCCGGCCCGCTGCCGGTGCCAGTACTTCAAGGAGACGCCCGCCGAATGGCGTTCGGGCACCCCCGCGGAACGCGCCGAGCGGTTCCGGACGCAGACCGCCGAGCACGCCACCGGGCTCGTCGCCCACCTCGACGGCGAGCCCGCCGGCTGGTGCGCGGTCGAGCCCCGCACCGCCTACCCGCACCTGCTCGGCAGCCGCGTCGTCTGGGCAGGCCGCGACGAGGACCCGGCCGACGACGGCGTCTGGGCGGTCACCTGTTTCGTCACGCGCAAGGGCTTCCGGCGCCAAGGGGTGAGTGCGGCCCTGGCGAAGGCGGCGGGCGACTTCGCCCGTGAGCGGGGTGCCCGGGCCGTCGAGGGCTACCCGATCCTCGTCGAGCCGGGGAAGAAGGTCGCCTGGCCCGCCGAACTGTTCGTCGGCACCGTCGGCATCTTCGCCGACGCGGGCTTCGCCGAAGTCAGCCGTCCGACCGCGCGGCGGGTCGTCATGCGGCTGACCTGCTGAGTCTCTCTCCGAAACGGCGTATCCTCGGCCGCATGAAACGGACATCGTTCGCGCAGTGGCCGTGCTCGATCGCGCGCACCATGGATCTGCTCGGGGACTGGTGGACCCCGCTGGTGCTGCGGGACGCCTTCTACGGCGTGCGCCGCTTCGACGAGTTCCAGCAGGCGCTCGGGATCGCGCGCAACACCCTCGCCGACCGGCTCAAGCGGCTGGTCGACGAAGGGCTGCTGGAGAAGGTGCCCTACCAGACCGAGCCGGTGCGCTACGACTACGTGCTCACCGAGAAGGGCCGCGACTTCTACCCGGTGCTGCTCGCGATGACCCGCTGGGGCGACAAGTGGCTCGCCGGCGAGGCCGGCCCGCCGATCACCGTCCACCACCTCGCCTGCGGGCACGACACGCACGCCGAAATCACCTGCGCCGGGTGCGGCGAGCCGATGACGCCGGACGACACGCGGATGCGCCGCGGGCCCGGGTTCCCGCCGCGGCTGGCGCGTCGCCCGGACGTCGAGGAGCGGTTCGCGCGGCAGGAGTGACGTTGACAGAGTAGGTCTATCTACGCAACTATCGTGGTCAGAAGGCTCTCTGAGAGGGGTGCGACCACGATGGAGTGGACCGGGGCGAGGTACGCCGACCTGCCGACGGCCGAGGTCTCCACCTGGATCGACGCCGCACCCGAGGACGTCTGGCCGGTGGTCTCGGACATCTCGCTGATGCCCGAGATGAGTCCGGAACTCCAGTCCGTCGAGTGGTGCGAAGAAGGCCGTAGGTTCCTTGGCCGCAGCAAGCACGACGCCTTCGGCGAGTGGGAGACGACGTCCTACGTCGTCGAGTGCGAAGCGCCGCGCGTCTTCGCGTGGGCCGTCGCCGACCCGGACCACCCCAGCGCGGTCTGGAAGTTCACGCTCGAGCCCGAAAACGGCGGCACCCGGCTGAGCCAGTGGATGCGGATGGGCCCGGGCCGGTCCGGGCTGTCGTTCGCCATCGACCGGATGCCGGAGAAGGAACAGAAGATCGTCTTCGTCCGCATGCGGGAGTTCGAGACGGCGATGGCCGGCACGGTCGCCGCGATCAAGGCCCGGATCGAAAACCGATGAAGACCGCCACGACTGTCGAGTTCTCGAAAGACACGCGCACGACGCTGGACTTCGTGCTGGAGGCGGAAAAGCTCGGTCTCGACGTCTGCTGGGTCGCCGAAGCCTGGGGCTCGGACGCGCCGTCCGCGCTGGGCTACCTCGCCGCCCGCACCGGCCGGATCCGGCTCGGCTCCGGCATCGTCCAGCTCGGCACGCGCACGCCGGTCGCGATCGCGCAGGCCGCGCTGACCCTGGCCGACCTGTCCGGCGGGCGGTTCTCGCTGGGGCTCGGGCCGTCCGGGCCGCAGGTGATCGAGGGCCTGCACGGCGTCCCGTTCGCGAAACCGCTGACGCGGATGCGGGAGACCGTCGAGATCATCCGCCAGGCTTTCGCCGGGGAGAAGATTTCGTTCTCCGGCCGGGCGTTCGAGATCCCGCTGCCCGGCGAGGCCCGGCCGATGCGGCTGTCCACCGCGCCGAACCCGGACATCCCGATCTACCTCGCGACGCTGTCGCCGAAGCTCCTGGAGCTCACCGGCGAGGTCGCGGACGGCTGGCTGGGCACCAGTTTCGTGCCCGAAGGCGCCGACGCGTACTTCACGCACCTCGACGCGGGGCTCGCGAAGGCGGGCAGGCAGCGCAAGGACATCGACGTCTGCCAGGGCGCCGAAGTCGCCTTCGCGGACAACGAGGATGAACTGCGCGTCATGGTCGGCGGCCGTAAGAAGGAACTCGCCTTCAGCCTCGGCGGGATGGGCTCGGCCACCACGAACTTCTACAACAACGCCTACAGCCGTCAGGGCTGGGCGGACGTCGCCGCCGAGGTCCGCGAGCGCTGGCAGGCCGGCGACCGCGACGGCGCCGCCGCGCTCGTCACCGACGAGATGGTGCTCGGCACGACGCTGATCGGCACCGAGGAGATGGTGCGCGAACGCTTGCGCGTCTGGCGTGCCACCGGGATCGACACGGTCCGGCTGTACCCGGCCGGTGAAACACTCGAAGCGCGTCTCACGACGCTTGGTCGCGCATTGGAGCTGATATGACCGGCGAGTGGCAGCGCACCGCGTGCAGCCTCTGCTACCTCAACTGCGGGCTGGAGGTCCAGCTCGACGGCCGGAAGATCACCCGCGTCCGCGGCGACAAGGCGCACCCGCGCTCGGGTGGTTACCTCTGCCAGAAAGCCCAGCGCCTGACCTGGTACGGCGACCACGAAGACCGGCTGACGACACCGTTGCGGCGTCGCCCCGACGGCACCCACGAGCCGATCGGCTGGGATACCGCGCTCACCGAAATCGCCGTGAAGCTGCACGCCCTCCGCGACGCCGACACCGCGGCCGGGCGGCCCGGCTCGTTCGCCTACGTCGGCGGTGGCGGTCAGGGCAACCACTCCGGCGGCGCGTACGGCGCGTCGCTGCTGAAGTGGATGAACTCGTCGCGCCACTTCAACGCGCTCTCGCAGGAGAAGACGGGCGACTTCTGGGTCAACGGCCGGCTGTTCGGCTCGACGAGCGTGCACACCGCCGAGGACGTCGAGCACTGCGACCTGCTCGTCGTGCTCGGCTGCAACCCCTGGCTGGCCCACGGGTTCACCAACGCGCGGCACGCGCTCAACACGATCAAGAACGACCCGGCCCGCCGGATGATCGTGATCGACCCGCGGCGCACCGAGACCGCCGAAATGGCGGACCTGCACCTGCCGCTGCGTCCGGGTACCGACGCCTACCTGCTGGCCGCGATCCTCGCGTTGATCCTGGAACGCGGCGGCGAAGACGCGGAGTTCCTCGCCGCCCGCACCGAAGGCTTCGACGAGGTCGCCGCCGTGCTGGCGAAAGTGCCGGTGGACGAGTGGATCGCGCACGCCGAAGTGTCCCGTGTGGACGTCGAACGCGCTGTCGACCTGATGTGCGCGGCGAAGGCGATGACCGTCCGCGTCGAGCTGGGCATCCAGCAGGGCCGGAACTCGACGCTCAACAGCTACCTCGAAAAGCTGCTGTACCTGCTCACCGGGCACTTCGGCCGCCGCGGCACGAACAACCTGCATTCGTGGCTGCTGCCGCTGTGGGGAGCGACGACCGGGCAGCGCTCCGAGATCACCGGGTTCGAGTACATCGGCGGCCTGCTCCCGGCGAACACCCTGGCCGAGGAGATCCTCGCCGACCACCCGAACCGGGTGCGTGCGGTGTGGGTCGAATCGTCGAATCCCGCGAACACCTTCGCGGGCACGCGGGACGTCGAGCGTGCGCTGCGGGCCGCCGAGCTGTCGGTGGTCGTCGACATCGCGTACACCGAAACCGCCGCGCTGGCCGACTACGTCCTGCCCGCGGCCTCCCAGCACGAGAAGTGGGAGTTCACGCTCTTCACCTTCGAATGGCCGACGAACTACTTCCAGCTGCGGCCGCCGTTGCTGGACCCGCTGCCGGGCACGCTCGTCGAAGCCGAGATCTACACGCGGCTGTTCGACGCGCTGGGCGTGCTGCCGACGTCCGACGCTCTTGCCGCGCTGGCCGCCGGGCCGCGTTCGGAGCTGCAGGCCGGGATCGCGGCGCTGGTCCAGGAAGTGCCGGAACGGGCGGCGATCCTGCCCGTGCTGCTCTACCGCACCCTGGGCGCGTCGCTGCCCGCCGGCGCGGCGTCGATCGCGCCGCTGTGGGCGGGCTGCCACCGCGCGGCGAAGACGATGACCGTGCAGGTGCAGCGAGCGCTGGGCAGTGACGCCACCGGACCGCGGTTGGGGGAGGAGCTGTTCTCGCGCGTGCTGGCCGGCCCCACGCCGTTTTCGGCCCACGAGCAGGACGAGGTGTGGAGCCTGATGCGCCGCGAGCGCGTCCGGCTGGCCGTGCCCGAGCTGCTGGATTGGCTGGCCTCCCTCGACCCGGCCGCCGACCGGCCGGCGCCGGAGTATCCGTTTTCGCTGCTCAACGGCCAACGGCGGGCGCACAACGCCAACCAGATCCTGCGTGACCCACGCTGGCGCCGCACCGATCCGGACGGCGCGCTGCGGGCACGTCCCGAGGAACTCGCGTCGATCGGCGCTGAGCCGGGCGACTGGGTGGCCGTCGTGACGGCGGCCGGGCGGGTGGTCGTCCGCGCCGAGGCCGACCCCGGGCTGCGGCCGGGACAGCTGGCGTTGCCGCACGGCTACGGCATGGCGCACCCGGACGACCACGGGCGGCGGGTGGTGAGCGGGCCGCGGATCAACCTCCTGACGGACCCCCTCGACCGCGACCCGATCGCCGGCACCCCGCACCACAAGGACGTCCCGGCACGCCTGGAACCGGCGACGGAGGAAGAACGGGCGCGCCTGACTGTCTCGAGTGGACGGTCTTGACGGTTCGGCGGTTTATAGTGGGACCCTGACCAAGGGGGGCTCATGCGCAAGATCGTCTCGAACCTGTTCATTTCCCTCGACGGCGTGGTCGAAGCACCGGACAAGTGGTCGCTGCGGTACTGGAGCGACGAAATCGGCCAGGCCGTCGGCGCCGGGATGGCGGCGGCCGACGCGATGCTGCTGGGCCGCGTCACGTACGAGGGGTTCGCCGAGGCCTGGCCCGGCCGGACCGTCGAGGACGACGAGGGCGCCGAGTTCATGAACAACGTGCGCAAATACGTGCTTTCGTCGACGCTGTCCGCGGTCGCGTGGAACAACTCGACCCTGCTGACCGGCGATCCGGCCGAGGCCGTCCGGGCCCTGAAAGCCGGCCCGGGCGGCGACATCATGACCAGCGGCAGCACCACGACGGTGCGGTGGCTGCTGGGCGAAGGCCTGGTGGACGAGCTGAACCTGCTGCTCTACCCGATCGTCGTCGGCCGCGGGAAGCGGCTGTTCCCCGAGCAGGGGCCGTCGTTCCCGCTGGAGCTGCGGAAATCGGCGGCGTTCGGCAACGGCGTCGTCCGGCTGACCTACGTGCCGGCGTGATCACGCCGTTCCGGATCGACGTCCCCGAGGCCGACCTCGAGGACCTGCGCTCGCGCCTGCGGCGGACCCGCTGGCCGGAGGGTGAGCCGGTGGACGACTGGAGCCAGGGCACGCCGCTGGGCTACCTGCGTCCCCTGTGCGAATACTGGGCTTCGGAGTACGACTGGCGTCGCACGGAAGCGCGGCTGAACCGATTTCCGCAGTACCGCACGGAAATCGACGGCCTCGGCATCCATTTCCTGCACGTGCGTTCGCCGGATCCGGCCGCGTTGCCGCTGATCCTCACCCACGGCTGGCCCGGCTCGTTCGTCGAATTTTCGAAGGTGATCGAGCCGCTCTCGGCGGAGTTCCACCTGGTGATCCCGTCGCTGCCGGGCTACGGCTTCAGCGACAAGCCGTCGTCGCCGGGGTGGGGCATCGAGCGGATCGCGGCGGCATGGGCGTCGTTGATGGCCCGCTTGGGGTACTCGCGCTATGGCGCACAGGGCGGTGACTGGGGGACGTCGATCACGACGTCGCTGGCCCAGCAGGACGCGGCCCACCTGGCGGGCATCCACCTGAACCCGCCGATCGCCGCACCCGACCCGGCGACGTTGGGCGGCCTGACCCCGGCCGAGCGGGCCGCGCTGGACGCGTTGAAGCACGCGCAGCGCTGGGAGGACGGCTATTCGGTGCTGCAGTCGACGCGCCCGCAGACGATCGGCTACAGCCTGCTCGACTCCCCGGCCGGGCTGTGCGGCTGGCTGGTGGAGAAGTTCCACGCCTGGTCCGACGGCTTCCCGTTCACGCGCGACGAGCTGCTGGACGACATCACGCTGTACTGGCTCACCGGCACCGCGGCGTCGTCGGCCAGGTTGTACTGGGAGAGCATCCGCAAGGTCCAGAAGTGGTTCTCCGAGGCGACCGACGACACGGTGGACGTCCCGGTGGGGTGTTCGATCTTTCCGGCGGAAATGCCCCGGCCGTCACGGCGCTGGGCCGCGAAGCGGTACACGGACATCCGGCACTGGAACGAGCTGGACCGAGGCGGCCACTTCGCGGCTTACGAGCAACCCGAGTTGTTCGTCGAGGAGGTCCGGACGTTCTTCAGGCTGGTCCGCTAGCGCTTGAACCCCTTCGGGTCGGCGAGGTAGCGGTCCAGCCCGGGATCCTCGTGCAGTTCGGTGAACTCGTCCCGGATCGCCCATCCCGGCTCCAGCTCCGCCCGCAACCGGGCCAGAGCCGCGCGGACATCGGTGTTGAACCGCTCGCACCGCGCCTCCCGCCACGGCCCGGGGTCGGGCGGGTAGTCCCCGTTCATCGACTCGTCGTACTGCATCGCGAGGTCGTCCAGCTCCGCCCGCAGCGAAGGGGTGATCGGCAGCCGGTCCAGGTCGGCGGGGCCCTCGTCGAGGGTCCAGAGCACCGTGCCGGAACCCGCGTCGAAGAAGAACCTCAGCTCAGTTGACCTGCCTCGACTGTCCGCGCCAGAACGGCTCCCGGAGCTTGAACTTCTGGATCTTGCCCGTGGCCGTGCGGGGAAGCTCATCCAGGAACTCTATCCGCTTCGGGCACTTGTACCCCGCCAGATAACCGCGGCAGTGCGCGATCAGCTCCTCGGCCGTGACGTCTCCGTCCACCACGACCAGCGCCGTCACCAGCTCGCCCCACTTCTCGTCCGGGATGCCGATCACCGCGGCCTCGCGGATCGCCGGGTGCGAGTTCAGCGCGTCCTCCACCTCGATCGACGACACGTTCTCGCCGCCCGAGATGATCACGTCCTTCTTGCGGTCGGCGATCGTCAGGTACCCCTCCGAGAACGTCCCGCCGTCGCCGGTGTGGAACCAGTTGCCCTCCTGCACCCGGGCCGTCTCCGCCGGGTTCTCCCAGTAGCCGTCGAGGTTGTGGTTCGACTGCGCGAGCACCTCGCCGTCCGGGTCCACCGCGATCCGGACGCCCAGCGCCGGCGTGCCCGCGCGGCCCAGCAGCCGGGCCTGCTCGTGCGGGTCCTTGTCCGCCCACTCGCCGCGCATCCGGTTGACCGTGAGCAGCGGCGCGGTTTCGGTGAGCCCGTAGATCTGGATGAACTCCCAGCCCAGTTCCGCGCGGACCCGCTCGATCGTGCGCGTCGGCGGCGGGGCGCCGGCCACGACGATCCGGACGCGGTCGCGGCCGGGGATTTCGCCCTCCCACGAGGCGGCGCCGTCCAGCGCGGCCGTGACGACCGCGGGCGCCGCGCACAGGATCGTCACGCCGTGTTCCTCGATGCGCCGCAGGATCTCGGTGCCGTCGACCTTCCGCAGCACGATGTGCCGCCCGCCGAGCCCGGTCACCGCGTACGGCATGCCCCAGCCGTTGCAGTGGAACATCGGCAGGGTGTGCAGCAGGACGTCGTTGTCGTTCAACGTCGTGTGCAGGCCGAAGACGACGGCGTTCAGCCAGATGTTGCGGTGGGTCAGCTGGACGCCCTTCGGCCGCGCGGTCGTGCCCGAGGTGTAGTTGATGGTCGCGGTCGCCGACTCGTCGCCGTCCCACGGCCGCGGTGACCCGTCACCGCCCCAGATCGCGTCGTCGTCGCGGCCCAGGACGAAGACGTGCTTGGCCGTCACCGTGTCCAGCAGGTGTGCCAGCTCGGGGTCGACGATCAGCACCTCCGCGCCGGAGTGCTCCACTATGTACTCGACCTCGGCCGGGGCGAGCCGGAAGTTGACCGGCACCAGGATCCGGCCCCAGCCGGACACGCCGAAGAACGACACGAGCAGGCGCGCGGCGTTGTGCGACACCATCGCGACCCGCCCGCCGGCCGGCACGCCCAGCGCGTCGAGGTTGGCGGCCTGCGCGCGGGCCCGCCGCGCCACCTCGCGGTAGGTGAGCGAACCCCAGCTCGGCGCGGGCTGGTTCGGTTCGTCGACCACCGCGACCCGGTCCGGGTACACCGTTTCCGCGCGGTCGAGGAAGTCCCGGACACCCAGATCGAAGAACATGCCCCCGATGATGACCCTTCGCGGGTGCTCACACCAGTCCGATGTGGTTCGCTGGAGCCGATGGACTTCGACACGGTGGCCGGCGAGCTCTACGGGGGCGACCTCGCGGAGTTCGTCAGCGCGCGCAACGCCGCGGCGAAGGCCGCGAAGGCCGAGGGCGACGCCGAGCTCGCGGCGAAGATCCGCGAGCTGCGGAAGCCGACGACGGCCGCGGCGATCGTCAACCGCCTGGCCCGGGAAGACCCGGACGAGCTGCGTGAGCTGGCGGAGCTGGGCGACGAGCTGCGGGACGCGCACACCCGGCTGGCCGGCGACGAGCTGCGCGCGCTGACCCGCCGCCGCGGCGAGCTCGTCCGGCGGATCAGCCACGGGCTGCCGTCGATGAGCGACTCGGTGTCCCGCGAAGTCGAAGCGACCCTGGAAGCCGTCGCGGCCGACCCGGACACCGCCGCGCTCGCCCTCGCCGGGCGGCTGACGTCGGTGGCGCACCAGGACACCGACCAGTGGTTCACCCTGGCCGCGAGCGTGCCGCCCGCCACCGGGCAACGCCCGAAGAAGCTGGTGGACAAGGCGGAACCGGCGAAGCCGAAGCGGGATCACCGCCGCGAAGAAGAGGAGCGGGCGCGGGCCCGCGCGGAACGCGACCGCCTGCGCAAGGAAGCGGCCGAGCGGGCCAAGGACCGCGCGGTGGCCGAGCGCGACCTCGTCCGCACCGAACGCGCCGCCGAGCAGGCGACGGCCCGCGTCGAAGACCTGCGCACGCGCCTGGCCGAGGCCGAGGAGCGCGCCGAGCGCGCGACGGCGGAGTTCGAACAGGCCAAGGAGACCTACGAGCAGGCCGACGCGGCCGCCGAAGAAGCCCGGAAAGCCGCCGACGCCGCTCGCTGACGCGTGCTAACGTGCCAGTGCGCCCCGGATGGGCCTACGCACGGAGGTAGTGGCTACTCAGCCCCCTTGAGATCGACACGTTCTGCTTTTCCTGGCAGGAGTGTGCCTCCGCGCGCCCGATCCGTGTCGGCTCACGGCCTCCGGTGACCTCTTCATCGGAAAGGACCACCTTGATCCACCTCACCACCACCGGCGCTCGCACGGGCCGGAAGCACCGGGTCACCTTGGGAGCCCTGGACATCGACGGCCGGCTGGTCGTCGTCGCTTCGGCGATGGGCTCGCCGAAGCACCCCGCGTGGTACCACAACCTCCGCCGGAACCCGCTGGTCACCGTGGAGACCGGGACGGAGACCTTCGAAGCGGCGGCGGTGCTTCCGCCGGACCGCGACGAGCTCTTCGCCGCCGTCGTCGAGCGGGAGCCGGGGTTCGCGGCCTACCAGGAGCGAACGACCCGGGTGCTGCCGGTCGTCGAGCTGCGGCGGCTCGACGCCTGATCAGAGCAGCACTTCGGCCAGCCGCCGCTGGTTCGCCAGCTCCGCTTCGGGTGACGGGCCGAGCACCTGCACCGCCACGTGGTCCGCCCCGGCGTCCACATGGGACCGAAGCCCCTTCGCGATGGTCTCCGGCGAGCCGTGCAGGACGAGGTCGTCGATGAGGCGGTCGCTGCCGCCGCCGGCGACGTCGGCCTCGGTGTACCCGTGGCGCAGCAGGTTGTTCACGTAGTTCCGCAGGCCCAGATAGGGCTCGCGGACGTACGGGCGGCCGATGGCGCGCGCGGCCACCGGGTCTTCGTCGACGACGACCTTCTGCTCCGGCGCGAGCAGTTTGCCCGGGCCCAGGACGGACCGGGCGTGCCGCGTGTGCGCGACCGGCACGAGGTACGGGTGCGCGCCCGCGGTGCGCTCGGCGGCCAGCTTCAGCACGCGGTCGCCGAGCGCGGCGAGGATCCGGGCGTCGGCCGGGACGCCGGCCGCGTCGAGCCGGTCGAGGTAGCCGACGATCTTTTCGTAGGGGCTGCGGTACTCCGTGACCGATTCGGGGTGCCCGACGCCGATGCCGAGCAGGAGCCGCTGCCCGTACCGGCCGGCGAGCCGGTGGTAGGACTCCGCGAGGGTCTCCGGCTCGTCGACCCACATGTTCACGATCGCCGTCGCCACGGTGATGTGCTCGGTCGCGGCGAGCACGTCCTCGACGAACGCGAGGTCGCCGACGGAGTTCCGGCCGGTGCCGAACCAGACCGTGCCGTAGCCGAGCTCGTCGGCCGCGATCGCCTGCTCCTTCCGGGTCGCGTCGTCGCGGTGCGGGGCCAGGAACACGCCGAACTGCTTCACTACACTCGTCATACAACCGAATGTAGCAAATGTAGCGTTCACGCGGCCAGGCGGTGGAGCCATTCCCTCAGCAGCTGGCGCTCGGTGGTCGTCAGCGCGTCGGTGTCGTCGGTGAGCGCGGTCGACAAAGCGACCGCTAGCGCGCTCACTGACGATCCTTCAGCCGGGCGATCGGCGAGCAGCCCGGCCAGGACCGACTCCCTGACCTGCGCCGACATGGCCAGGTCGCGGCTTTCCTCGGGCTGGGCGATCAGGCTGAGCGTCACGCCGCTGTTGGCCGCCGCGAGCTGGCGCGCCGCCTCCGCCGCCTCGACGCGCAGCCGGCCTTCGCGCGCCAACGGCGTGAACAGTTCCAGCAGCATCGCCTCGGCGCTCGAGGTCAGGTTGCACGGCACGCCCGGCTCGATCTGGCCGTAGAGCAGCACGTAGAAGGCGGGGTGCGCGAGGCCGTACTCGACGTGCCGGTCCCAGCCCGCGCGGATCCGCTCCACCGGATCGCCGTCCGGCGACGGGGCCTGGACGTACTGGGTGAAGCCGTAGTTGACCACGGCGTCGAGCAGGCCCTGCTTGCTGCCGAAGTGGTGGTACAGCGTGGGGGCCTGGACGCCGGCGCGTTCGCAGATCGCCCGCGTCGACACCGGCCCGTCGCCGGCCTCGTGCAGGAGCTGGGCGGCGGCCAGCAGCAGGCGGTCGCGGGTACTGGTGGCGTTGCTCGATCGTCCGGCCATGTAGCAATTGTAACGGTGACTGGTAACGGTCAGCGCAGCCGCAGCTGGAGGTTCCGGAGGGCGGCGAACGCGTCGAGGACCTCCGGATCGGTCGTGGCCGCGGCCGGGTGCACCGACCGGTAGCCGTCGAGCAGCGCTTCCCGCAGTTCGTCCCGCTGCGGCAGGCGCCCGAGCGCGGCGTGGGCCACGGCGAGGTCGTAGGCGTAGTGCCCGAACCCGCAGCCGTCGAAGCCGACCACGCGGACGCGGCCGCGGTGGAACAGGTAGTTCTCCTGCTGCAGGTCGCCGTGCACCAGGCCGAAGACGTCGGCGCCGTACCCCAGCCCGGCACGCACCGCGCGGACGCGCGCCACCGTCTCGCGGATCCGTTCGTCGCCCCCGGCCTGGGCCACCGCCCGGTCGACGACGGCCGCGGAGAAACCGTCCACCTGCGTCCGGCCGAAGTCGGTCAGGTCGTCGACGCGGCCGCGGTCGAGGCCGTTCATCCGCGCGCCGTGCAGGTGCAACCGCGCGGTGAACTCGCCGACCGCGTACAGCTGCGGCGCGCCGAGCCGCTCGTCGACGAACCGGCCCTCGACCCAGTGGCAGAGCACGCAGGTGCGGGGTTCGGGCACCGCCGGGTCGGCGACCACGGTGACCAGGTCCCGTCCGCGCGTCGGCACCGGCAGGGGGACGACGAGGTCGGTTTCGCGGCGCAGCGCGGCGAGCCAGGCCAGCTCGGACCGCACCTGCGCGGCACCGGGGCCGTCCGGCCGCTGCACCCGCAGCACGTACCGGTGGCCGTCCGCGCTGTCGACGCGGAACGTCGTGTTGAGCCCGTGCCCCAGCGGCGTCAGCCGGGCCACCGGCACGTCGTAGGCGGTCAAGGCCGCTTCGGCGAGCCGGCGCAGGCGGCGCGTGCGGCCGGAGCGGTCGAGTTGCGCGAACGGCCGGCTGTTCGCCTGGAAGTCGGCCATCGCCCAGGTGCTCAGCTGATCGACCGTTCGGGTTCGCGGGCGTGCGAGACCAGCGCGAAAGCGGGCGTCGTGTGCCGGCCGCCGCCCAGCCGCTCCACTCCGCACAGGCCCTCGACCAGCCGCTCGACCTCGGTGTCCGGCCGCACGCCCAGGCGGATGAACTGGCTGGTCATGCCGATCTTGTTGCCGCACTGGCGCACCAGCAGGTGGTGCTCGGCGAGCAGGTGGTCGCACAGCTCGGCGCCGTCGACCGAGCCCGGCAGCTTGACGAGCAGGAAGTTCGCCTGCGACGGGTACACCGTCAGCTCCGGGAACTGCGCGAGCTGCGAGCTCATCATGAACCGGTCGAGCGCGAGCTTCTTCAGGCTGTCCTCGTACTCCGCGCGGTGCTCGGCGAGCATGAAGATCACGGCCTCGGCGAGCGAGTTCAGGTTCCACTTCGGCAGCGCGGCCGACAGCTTGCGCGTCAGCGCCGGGTTGGACACCTGGTAGCCGAACCGGATCCCGTGCAGCCCGAAGTTCTTGCCGAGGCTCTTGAGCACGATCACGTTCGGCCGCACGACGGCTTCGGCGGCCACCGACGGATTCCGCTCGACCTCGACGAAATCGACGAACGACTCGTCGATCACCACGAGGTCGAGGTCTTCCAGCGCGTCCATGAACCGGAGCACCTCACGGCGCGGCAGGTATCCGCCGTCGGGGTTGTTCGGGTTGCACAGCACCGCCACCCGGGAGCCGCGGCGCTTGATGAAGTCGATGTACTCGTCCACGCGGAGCTCGAAGCCGTCGGCTTCCTTGAGCAGGAACATGTCGACGCGCTTGCCGGTCTCCATCGGCTGGTCGGTCCAGCGGCCGAACGTCGGGATCGGCACGGCGACGCTGGACCCGACCAGCAGCTGGTCGATCCAGGTGATCAGCTCGGTCGAGCCGTTGGCGAGGGAGATCGTCGACGGGTTGAGCCGCAGCACGCTCGCCAGCTGCGCGGTGATCGCGCCGGCGTCGCTGGGGTAGAACTTGAGGATCGTGCGGAGACCGCGTTCCAGCTCGCCGAACATCTCGTCGGTCGGGAAGTACGGGTTGCAGGGAATGCAGAAGTCCGCGAGGTCGTCCGCGTGCTGTCCCATCGCCCTGGCCACGGAGAAGAACGACGGGCTGTGGGCCTTGTCCTGCTGGAAAAGGCCACTGGTGGTCATACCGTGCCGCACGCGTGTTCTCCGTCCGCCGCATTACCGGCCCCTTGCCTTCCCATCGGGGACACGTGCGAATCGGACGGCCGGTTCAATGCCGGACAACGCGTAGATCCCGGTGCCGGCGAGCGCTGCCGTGGCCAGCACGGAAAGGGCGAGAACCGGCAACGGTGCGGCCAAGGGTGAGACACCGGTGAAGGACTCGGCCCCGATCACGGCGGTCAGCACGGCGTCGGAGACGACGGCGGCCACCACGACACGCATCCGGTGCGCTTCGGGCCACCGGGTGAACCGCAGCAGCCAGGCGATGGCGGGGAGCACGAGGATCGCGTGCATCGCGACGGCGTGCAGCGGCTTGAGCGCGCCCGCCGTGGTGTAGGCCAGCTGCGGGTCGCCGCCGCGGGCGGCCGCGACCCCGCGGCCGATCATCACCGCGCCGGTGGCCAGCGCGACCAGCAGCACGACCAGGCCGGCGCGGATGGCCAGCCGCAGGCTCGGCGCGGCCGGTCCCGGCTCCACCAGCGCGGCGGCGGTGAAGCCGATGACGGTCAGGATGATCACCCCGCCGCCCGCGGCGAGCGTCATGGAGACGGTGTTGTCGAACGGCGTCTCGAAGTTGAAGTGCGACGGCACTCCGCGCCACACCTGCATGCTGACCAGCGCGACCTCGACGACGCTCGCGGCGGTGAAGGCGCCGAGCAGGACGTTGCGCAGGCCTGGGCGGATGGTGAGGAACGACGTCGCCCAGGCGACCGACGCGAGCGTCAGCCCGAACGACAGGCCGAAGGTGACGGCCTTGCGCATCGACAGCGGCCCCAGCCACGAGCCGCCGGTGGCGACGAGCACGATCGCGTGCACGGTGCCGCTCAGGAACAGTGCCGCGCCGACGGCGTAGGCGATCCGCTCGGCTCGCCTGCTCTCGTGCCGGATCCGGGTGAGTGCGTTCATGGCGCCGAGTGTCGCCCGGCGGACCGCGTCACCGCGTCGGCCCGGCGGCGGCACCGTGACGTACGACGACGTGCGTACGGCAGCCGGTGAGAATGTCGAAAAAGCATTGGTAAAGGAATTCCATGCTTCTTGACGGAATATTAACGGAACCCGTGTCCGGTGCCACTCTGCAGGCGGATGCGAGGTGGTCGAAGGAGTTCTACTCTGCGAACATGTACATCGCACTGCTGACCTACACAGCGCCCGAAACGGAAGTCGACTACGCGCTACCGGACCATTCGGACTGGATGCGCAAACAATTCACGAAAGGAATTTTCCTGGTTGCCGGAAAAGGCAACGGCCGGGCGGACCAGGTGATCCTGACGCGGTCGTGCCTGCGCGGCAAGCTCGACGCCGTGCTCGCCACCGATCCGTTCGTCATCCAGCGGCTCGCCCGGTACGACGTCATCGAGTTCACCGCCACGCGCACCGCCCAGGAGCTGCTGGCGATCAACGAGGCCATCGCCTCCTGAGAAGTCCCGTCACGGCCGGGTGGCCCGGCGACGATGCCCCGCCACCTGCCGGCGAAGAACGCTCGCCCGCTGGTCCGCGTCGCGCTCGCTTATGATCGCGAAGCACGGATGTCCAGCAGGGAGAGTGCGATGAAGACCCCCGACCTCGTTTTCCGGGGCCGCCGGTTGAGCAGTGACCGCGCGCTGGTGCTGGCCGCGGTCGAGGTGCTCCTGGACCCGTCGGCCGCACAGACTGCCGCAACTGCCGCCCGGACCGCCGTCGCCGACGGCGCCGACCTCGTGAGTTTCGCCGGAACCGGCGTCGAACCCCTGGTCGCGTGGGCGCGGGAGACTTTCCCCGGCCTGTTCGTCGCGGTGGACACCGCGGACCCTTCGGTCGCCGCAGCCTGCTGCGAAGCGGGCGCCGACCTGATCGTCGCGCGAGCCGACCTCTCCGGCGTCGCGGCCCGGTTCGGGACGGGCTATGTCGCCTCTTCGCTGCCCGATGCGGCGGGATTGCCCGCCGACGGCATGGTCCTGGACGCCGGGGTGCTGCGGACGGCGGTGCCGCCGCCGGGGGACTTCCCCGTGCTGGCCGAGGTGGCCGGAGACGGCACGCCGGCCGGCCTGGCCCTCGCGGCGCTGGCGGCGTCGGCGGGGGTGGCGATCATCCGGACCACGCACGTGCGCGAGGTGCGTCAGGTGGCGGAGATGGCGGCGAGCATCGCGGGCACCCGCCCGCCGGCGAAGGCGGTCCGATGGGAATGATCCGGCAGATTTGGCCCACCGCGCGCGATCTCGGCGAGGAGGACCTCGAGCAGCTGTACCGGTATCCGGACGGCCCCCGCTGGCTGGCGGTGAACTTCGTGTCGAGCACGGACGGCGCGATCACCGTCGAGGGCCGTTCGGCGGGCCTGTCGACCCCGGCCGACCGGATCGTCTACCGGCTCGGCAACGACCTGGCCGACGTCGTCCTGGTGGGCGCGGGAACGGCGATGGCGGAGGGGTTCGAGGGCATGCGCCCCGACGAGCACACGGCCGATCGCCGCCGCCGGTTCGGCTTGGCCCCGATCGCCCCGGTGGCGGTGGTGACGACGGGCCTCTCCCTGCCCGCGGACGCCCCGGTGATCACGAAGGCGGCGGTCCCGACACTCGTCTTCACCTGCTCGGCGGCGACGCCGGAGTTGCGTGACGCGTGGACGGCCAACGGCGCCCGGGTGTTCGTCGTGGGGGACGCGGAGGTGCCGGGCGAGCGCGTGGTCGAGACGCTGGCGGCGGAGGGCCTGAGCCGCATCGACTGCGAAGGCGGGCCGAGGCTGTTCGGCTCGTTGATCGAGGCGGGAGTGGTCGACGAGTTCCGGCTGACGGTGGCGCCGTTCCTGGTGGCGGGCGCCGCGAGCCGCGCGGCGGCAGGCGGGGTCGTCGATCCGGCCGAGCTGGAGCTGGCTTCGGTGCTCACCGACGGATCCAGTGTCCTGCTGCGGTACCTGACTCCGCGCTAGCGCTGTACCGCACCTGTTACACCATGATCGCGGAACGCGGACATCGTCCGGGCACCGTGAGCGCATGCGAAGTCGTTCTCTCCTGCTCGCTGCTGTGCTCGCCCTGACCGTCGCTTCGCCGGCGGAGGCCATCGTGGGCGGCACCGAGTCGGCGCGGGCCTACTCGTTCATGGGCTCGTTCCAGCCTGCCTTCCCCGCGCCACCGAGGCCGGACAAACACGGCTGTGGGGTCGAAGTCCTCGCGCCGCAATGGGTGCTGACCGCCGGCCACTGCGCGGGCAAGAACCCGACCGGGGCGAAAGCCGGTGTCCCGCGCGGCTGGCGGGTCCGGATCGGCTCGCTGGACACGACGTCCGGTGGCACGCTCGCCGAGGTCGATCACTACTACCGGCTGGCGACCAGCAGCGACGAAGGTGGTTTCTGGGGCCGGGACCTGGCGTTGCTGCACCTGCGGACGCCCGTGCGGGCCGAACCCGTGCGCATCGCCGCGACCACGCCGGCCGACGACACGCCCGTCCGCATCCTGGGCTGGGGCATGACCTGTGACGACAGCGCCGATCCGGCGTGCTTTCCCACCCGGCTGCGGGAAGCCGACACCGTGGTGCAGCCGATCTCGGTCTGCACGTCGGCCGCGCCCAGCGGAGAGCTGTGCGTCGGCAGCCGCGACGGCCGGGTCGCCGCGAGCAACATGGACTCCGGCGGCCCGGCCCTGGTCCGCGACGGCGGCAAGTGGGCGCTGGCCGGTGTGGTCAGCGGTCCCAGCGGTCCCGGTGAGCCGGTGCTGTACACCGACGTCACGAGGCACGCCGGGTGGATCAACGGCATCATCGGCGGCACCGACGTCCCCGCCGACGACCCGGTCCCGAACGTGGAAGGCGCGGTGGAACTGTACGGCTGTGTGGGCTCGGTGGTCCGCGCTCCCGCTTCGCGGCCGAAGGATCCCGCGCTGTTGCTGACCAACGGTCACTGCGTGCAGGGACAGCGGCCGGCGCCCGGAACCGCGCTGGTGGACCGGCCCGCCGACCGCGAGGTGCCGATCGCCGACCGCCAGGGCTACCCCCAGGCCACCGCCCGCGCGAACCGGCTGCTGTACGCGACGATGACCGGCACCGACATCGCGCTCTACCGGCTGGACAAGACCTACGCGCAGCTGACGGCCGAGGGGGCGAAGATCTTCCGCCTCACCGACACACCGGTGCGCGCCGGTGACGCGCTGACCATGGCCGCCACGAGCAGCCGTTTGACGTGCACCGCCGAGGCCGTGGTCACGCACCTGCGCGAGGGCGGCTACCAGCAGGACGACTCGATCCGCTACGCGACGAGCGACGACTGCGCCCCTTGGCACGGCACGTCCGGTTCGGCGCTGCTGGCTCCCGACGGCACCACGGTCGTGGGAATCCACAATACCCACAACGACGCCGGCGAGCAGTGCACCGACGACAACCCCTGCGAGGTGGGCCCGGACGGCACCGTGACCTCAGTGCGGGGGCGTGGCTACGGGCAGCAGGTGTACCGGATCGCGGCCTGCCTGGCCAAGGGGTCGAAGCTGGACCTGGCCAACCGGGACTGCACGCTGTCCGCGCGTTTTGTCGGTGGTCTCCGGTAGCGTGGAAAACGGGGGGTGCTCAATCCGGTTCACCTTGCTGCACAAGGGAAATCTTGCTCCGTACCCACTGCGGAGATCACCCGGTTCAGCGATGATGTTCGCACGCTTGTTCGGGTACCGTCGAAGACATGACCACCACGCGAAGACCTCCGCGGCGCCCCGGAATGGCGCTGCTGCAAGGAAAACTCCTACAACAACCGCCGGAAATGGTCCGGCAGCGGCAGTTCCCGAGCCTGTGCCCGGGTCAGCCACGCGAAGTCGTCGTGCTCGGCGGGATCGAGCACGACCTCGCCGGTCCCGTCTTCGTCCACTGTGTACACATAGGCGTGGATCCGCATCGCGCGCCCCGTGATGTCCGGCCACGAATCCCGCGCCAGCTCGCCGGTCACCCGGACCGTCAGCCCGGTTTCCTCGGCCACTTCACGCACCGCCGTGGCTTCGAAAGGTTCGCCGGGCTCGGCGGTCCCGCCGGGAAGTTCCCAGCGGCCGGCGAGGAACACGTCCGCTCCCCGGCGGAGGAACAGCACTCGATCGTCCCGGGCGATCCAGCAGTAGGCCAGGTGCTTGTGCGCGATCTCCGTCATGCGCGCGATTCTCGCTCAGTTGGTCTTGGACGTCGGCAGGTGGGCGCCCAGGTACCCGACGTACACCGTCCCGGTGCGGTCGGTGTCGTCGAGGAAGTGCAGGCGCGGCGCCGGGGATTTGAAGCGCTCCAAGGCGATGTGGGCGCCGAAGTAGTCCCGGCCCGCCGGGTTCGTCCGGGGGTCGACGCGGAACGTGCGGGCCTGGCGGAGCCGTTCGTTCGTGGTCACCGTGTCGGATTCGGCCAGGGCGATGATGTTGGCGCTGATCAGCGAACCCGGCTGGCCGGTGCGGGCGAACGCGAGCACGTCCGAGAGCTCGGGCCCGGGGTCCTGGCCCGCGGCGAGCAACGACGTCCGCGTGCCGGCATAGGCGTCGAGGGTGCGGAGCGCGTCCCACGCCTTGCGGCGCCAGGCAGCCGCCTTCGGGTGGTGGTCGAGGATCGCGGCCGGGGCCGGTTCGGCCGTGATCGCGAGGTGCTTGAGCGTCGCCGCGGCGGTGCCGATCAGCTCGGCGAAGCTGGGGAACTCCTCCGGCGGGCGCCCGGCGGCGGCGACCTCGTCGTCCGCGTCGTGGTGGCGGGCGAGCCTGCCCGCCAGCAGCCCGTTGATGCGTCTGAGCTCGTCGCGTTCGGCCTCCGTCTCCTCGAACGCGCGCGCGTAGTCGTCCAGCTCCTCCTGCAGCCGCGCCAGCTGGTTCCGCAGGCAGGCGACATCGGTGGCGCACACGTCCTCGAGGCGACGGCGGAGCGCCTTCACCTCGCAGGCGTGCCGATCCCGCTCCTCGGCGTGGGCCTTCGCCTTCTTCCGCAGGATCGTGATCACGCCCCGGGCCTCGGCGAGTTCGCGCTCGGCGCGGTTGAGCTTCTCGGTCAGCTCGGCGTCGGGCTCGCGCTCCGGCGAAGCGAACGGATCGGCCTCGTACCAGGCCCGCACGCTCGGCACCTCCGCCCACTCGGGCGGCAGGGGCGTCCGGCCGCGTGCCTGGATGAACTTCGTGATCGCACTTTCGAGCGCCTCGCCGGGCACCGGGCTGGCGGTCTCGACGAAATCCGGGAGCTGGTCACACGGCGGCGCGTACAGCCGCGCGCCCAGCGGCACCGCGCAACCGAGGGGCAGGTGCCGGTTGAGGGTGCGGCGGAAGCGGTCGTCGACGTCGAACACGTTGACCAGGCCGGGCCAGCCCTCCACCGGCACCGTCGGCGGCTCGGTGAGCACCAGCACCGCCGACGTCCGCCACGGCGCCACCAGCGCCTCGCCCAGCAGGTCGGCGAGGTGGTCGCATTCCTTGCGCGACCAGCCCCGCATCGCCAGCACCGGCGTTTCGATGGGGATTTCGTCGCTGCCGCTGGCGCCCAGCTCCTCCAGGCCGATCCGCTGCGCGGGCGCTTCGTGGCAGCTGCGCCACGGCCGCGTGCACGCCGCGGCCAGCAGCCACGCCACCCGGTCCTCGCCGGCGTGGTAGCACAGCGAAAGCAATACCTGAACGGAGTAGCGGCCCTCGCCGCCTTCGTAGGCGAACTTCAGGTCGCAGCGGCGCGATCCGCCGTCGTCGGAGGAGCCGAGGTCGGTCACCGTGTAGTCGTCGTGCTGCCGCTGGCGGGTGATCAGCCTGCTGCGCAAGGCGTCCAGGGGGCGTTTCCCCTCGGTGGGGACCAGTCCGTGGTGCCAGATCCGGTGCACCCCCACAGGACTCAACTCCGTTCGCCGGGAACAGGGACCTCAGGCGAAGATAGCGGATCCTGTGACCGTTCGAACGCGGGGCGTCACCTCACTCGCGCGTCCAGAGGCAGAACGGATGCCCGGCCGGGTCGAAGCACACGCGGACGTCGTCCTGCGGCTGGAAACCCGCGACGACGGCGCCCGCGGCGGTCGCCCTCGCCGTCGCCTCCTCGAGGTCGTCGACCTCGATGTCGAGGTGCAGCTGCATCTGCTGCGCCCCGTCGGCCGGCGGCCACACCGGCGGGACGTGCCCGGTCTCCAGCTGGAACGACAGGCCCGCGCCGCCGTCGTCCGGGCGCAGCGTCACCCACTCCGGTTCGTCGGTGCGGATCGGCCAGCCGAGCAGTTTCGAGTAGAACTCGGCGAGCGCGCGGGGTTCCGGCGTGCCGAGCACGGTGGAGGTCAGCTTCATGATCGGGTAGTACCCGCCCGCGCGGATCCCTACCGGGATGTTCCGGTCTGCGTGTCGAAGTAGGCGACCGGCGGGCCGACGCGCCGCCACGACGTCGTCGCGAACACCGCGGCACCCGCCAGCGCGAGCACGGCGGTGACGACGGCCAGCGTCATGCCGATCCGGCCGAAATCCGGCCGTGGCCGCGTGTCGGCGCAGAGGCCGAAGATCAGCGCCAGCACGCTGATCGGCAACAGCCCGAACCACAGCGCGCCGAGAACCAGCACGAACGCCTGCGCGACCCAGGAGTACGCCCACGCCGCCACCAACTGCGGCCGGACGAGCAGCCAGGCCGCCCAGGTCGCGACCGCCAGCGTGCAGCCGGACGCGCCGACCGCGAGCGACGCGACCGCCAGGCCGCGGCCGGGCCGGGTGGTTTCTCCGGCCTCGGCTTCAGCTGCCCCCATGCCGGGAACATCCAGGCCGGACGTCCGAGCGTTACCGACCGGCGACTGAGTGTCCACAAAGGACTATCCACATGCCTTTGGTCACGTTCCGTGCTCGAAGTGCCACATCGCTCCGGGGCTGTCCCTCACCTGGCGGGATGCACGTCCGGAGTGGACGTCGTTACAGACTTCACTCGTTAGGACGTTCCCATCGGGACATCGAGCCTGCTCACCGGGGTTGGCCTGACTTTCCGTAGCAAAAACTCTCCCGATCATTGCTCCGTTGTGAAACCATTGGGCCGTTCGCGGGGAGAGGGCCCCGCGAGGGGGACTCACCGTCACGGCCAGCGTCCCCATGCAGATCCCCAGGGGAGAGGAGATCGACCATGTCGACGCCCACGGACACCAAGCCCGAAGAGACCCCGGAGCCGGTCGAGGAGCCGGCCCAGCCGGTGGTCGAGTGGACCGACCAGGACGGCAAGGTCCACGACCACCCGGTCCACACCGACTGCGCGGCCGGCTGCTACCAGGTCGTCAAGCCCTGACCGCACCCGGGCTCCGCATCGCCCGCCTGCTGATCTTCGACCGGTAGGCGGGCTTCCTTTTGGCAAGGGCTGTGCTGTCATTAGAGAGTGCCTGTGACGAACACGGACCCCTCAACAGTCATCGAGTCGGTCCGCGCGCTTCAGCAAGCCGCCGTTGACGCGTCGTGTCTCGGGCGTTTCCACCAGGGAGTCAAGCATCTGCGGCGGGGCATGAGCCTGCTGGACTCCATCCACCCGGTCGCCGACGAGCACCGCACCGACTGGCTGGTCACCCGGATCAAGGTGGCCAGCACCCTGGCCGGGATGTCCTCGGAGATCACGGGGGACACCGCCGCCGGTCTGGCCGGCCTGGACGACGTGCGGCTCCTCGTCGACGCCGTCGCCGAGGAGGTGCTGCGGGCCCAGCTGAACAGCGCCTTGAACCACAACTACGCCATGCGGCTCATGACGGCCGGGCGCCACGAGGACAGCCTCGCCTCCTTCGACGCCTCCCTGGAAGACAAGGAATACCTGCTTGCCCAGGGGGACGATCCGGCGCCGCAGATGCGCAATTTCGTGGTGACCCTGTCCTCGCGTGGCGAGGTGCACACCAAGCTCGGCAACGTCAACGAGGCCCGCGCGGACTTGAGCCGGGCGCTGGAGCTGGCGGAGAAATACGAATTACGGGAAAAAGCCGCCGACGTCCGGCGCGTCCTCGGAACGCTGGCGCTGCGGACCGGCGACGTGCCGGAAGCATTGCGGCTGTTCGAGGAAAGCGAGCGGACCTACCGCGCGCTGGACATCGAGACGCCGGTCCTGCTGCCGATGGAGCAGGCGAAGGCCCTGCTGGCCGCCGGGCTGGCCGACGAAGCGGGCAGCCACCTGGACGACCTGATCGCCCGGTTGACCGCGGACCGCGGCATCGTGGGCCATCTGGGCGTCGCGGAGCTGCTGCGTGCCTCGGCCGCCTTGCTGAGCGACGACATCGAATTCGCCCGGCAAACCGCCGCCTCCGCCCGCCGGCTCCTGATGCGGGTCGGGTGCCAGACCTGCGTCGCCAACGCGACCGTCCTCGGCTTGCAAGCCGATGTGCGCGATGCGGTGTCGAGCGGGGTGTCGCCCTCGGCTCTGGCGGTGCGAGCCTTGCGGACCGCGGAAAAGATGAAGCTCCCCCGGCTGGCCGAGCAGGCCGCCACCGCACGGATGCTCGCCGTCCGGCTGGACATCCGGCGCGGGAACCTCAAACGTGCCGTCGAAACCCTCCGGCAGGTTCCCCGTCCCGGGCAGCTGACGCCCATCGACTACCGGATGCTCCGCCGGCTCTGCCGGGCCGAGCTCGCCGTCGCCCAGGGGAACCGGGTCAAGGCGCTCACCGAGATCCGGTCCGGGCTCACCGAGCTGGACGCCGTCCGTGATCGGATGGGTGGGCTCGACCTCGTGTCCGGGACCGCTCTGCACGGTCAGGAGCTCGCCGATCTCGCCGTGAAGCTCGTGCTCGAACGCAACGACGCGCGGCGCCTGTTCGTCTGGCTCGAACGGACCCGTGCCCAGACCTACCGCTACGAGCCGCTGTCCGCCGGGACCGATCCGGAGCTCGCCGCGCGCGTCGCCGAGGTGCGGGGGCTCGGCCAGGCGATCCAGGAAGCCCAGCACGACGGGCACCCGATCGCCGGTCTGCGGGCGAAGTACAACGAACGGCTCCGGGAAGCGCAGCGGCTCGGCTGGCACACCGGACGCTGGGGGCGGCCGCGGCCGCTGGCCGGTCTCCACGAGGTCGTCTCGCGGCTCGGTGAGCGGGCCATGGTCAGCTTCGCCGCTTCCGGGGACGACCTCGTCGCCGTCGTCGTCGCCGGGGGCGAGTGCCGGCTCGTGCGGCTCGGGTCCGCCGAAGCCGCCGCCGAGTCGGCGCGCGTGCTGAACGTCGACCTCGACGCGCTCGCGCCCGACAACCTGCCCGAGCGGCTGGCCGAGGTCGTCATGGCTTCGGCGCGCAAGCAGGCGGACAAGCTCGACGCGCAGCTGATCCGGCCGCTGGCCGAGCTGTTCGGCGACCGCGAGCTGGTGATCGTCCCGACCGGGCCGCTCTACGCCGTGCCGTGGGGCGTGCTGCCGGGCCTGCGGGGACGGCCGACCGTGGTCGCGCCGTCGGCGACCGCGTGGCTCGCCGCCGAGCTCACGAAGTCGCCGCGGGCCCGCAAGATCGTGCTCGTCCGCGGGCCGGGGCTGGCCGGCGCGCGCGGTGAGCTCGAAAAGCTGACCACGCACTACCGCACCGCGACGACGATGACCGGCGCCAAGGCCACGGTGAAGTCCGTGCTGCGCGCGCTGGACGGCGCGAAGCTCGCGCACTTCGCGGCGCACGGCGCACACGAGCCGGAGAACGCGTTGTTCTCCCGGCTCGAGCTGGCCGACGGCGCCCTGTTCGGCCACGAGATGGCCGGGCTGCGGCAACCGCCGCGGCAGGTGGTGTTCGCCGCCTGCGAGCTGGCGCTGAACCGGATCCGCCCGGGCGACGAAGCGCTGGGGTTCGCCAGCGCCCTGCTGGCGAGCGGCTCCCGGACGGTGATCGCGCCCCTGTCCCGCGTCGGCGACCTCGCCTCGGCGGCCGCGATGGACGACTACTACCGCGCGCTGGCCGTCCGCGAGAGCCCGGCGCTGGCGCTGGCCGACGCGATCGCCGTGGACCCGTTCCGGCGTCCGTTCGTCTGCCTCGGCGCGGGCTGAGCCGTACGCCGGTGCCAGGCCGCGGACAACGCCATCGCGATGTGGACCGCCATCGTCGCCCAGTAGGGTGACCCCGCACGACGCCGACAGGGTGGAGGTCGTTCGATGGCACGCACGGGCGGTGAGGGAGAACTCCCTTCGGTCGCCGAACTGGTGGACCTCTCGCAGACGAGGCCGCTGGTGATCCGCGGTGAACTCGACGCGAAGCTCGCCGAGGAACCCGAGCCCGTTCCCGCCCTCGACCCCCTGGCCGTGCTCGACGCCGAACTGGCCGCCGAAGAGCCCGAGGCGGCCGAAGAACGTCCCCAGCAGAGCCCGCCCGCCGACGGGTCCCGCCGCACCAAGCCGTACGTCCTCGCCGCGGGTGCGGCCGTCGCGCTCGGGCTGGCCGCCGTCGTGCTGGTCCAGCCGCAGCAGGTGGGCGGGACCGCCGTCCCGCCGCCGGGGGCGTCCGTCCCGGCTCCGCCGCCGGCGTCGAGCGAAGCGGTGGAGACGATGAGCGCCTCCGCTGCGCCGCCCCCGCTCACCGCGAAGGTGCAGGACTCCCCGGTCGAGACCACGCGCGCGCCGGCCGCGGCGGGACGCAAACCCGCGCGCGCCGACACCGCGACGACGACCGCCCCGCCGTCGACGCCGCCGGAGGACCAGTGGCGCGACTACGTCAGCTCGGTCATCAGCTCCTGGCAGCAGCACCACGGCGGCCGCAACCGCTGACCGTTCAGGGACGCCGGAACAGCAGCACGAACCCGGCACCCGAAAGCGCCAGCGCGGCCAGGAAGAACGCGGCGTGCACCGCGTTGCCCGTGACGGCGTCCCCGACCAGCTGCACGACCAGGTCCACGATGCCGAGCCCGCCGGCGATCCCCAGCGCGACCCGCGTGCCTCTCACCCCGCGGTGGACGCCGTAGACCAGCACCGCGAAGAGCCCGGCGCAGACCGCGAAGACGAGCACCGCGACCGGCAGCGGGACGGCTCCGGTGACCGCGGTGTGGCTGCCGGCCAGCCGGCCGGAGAGCGTCCCGAGGAACCAGCACGCCGTCGCGCCCCACCAGGCGAGGGCGGCGCGCGGTGCCGGGGTCGCGGACATGGCCGGAGCGTATGCCGGGATCGCCCGGTTCCGAGACGGCCGTGAGCCGAACCGTTACGCGCCCGGTGTCACACCGGAGTGCTATAAAGCGCTACCTCAGTGGGACCGGTTCCGCGACCGTAGGCGGGCGCCGCCGGTGCCGCTAGGGTGATCGTCTGGATCTGGCTCGCGAGCAGCCGAACGGGAGAAGCCGGTGACCGCCGCGCACGACCTATCGTGGGATCCCGGCACCCGCCTGCGGGTGCTGCTGATCGAGGACGACGACGGCGACGCGCTGCTGGTCGAGGAGATGCTGGCGGACACCTCCGTCGAATATTCGCTCGAACGCGTCGAGACCCTCTCCGCCGCGCTCAGCGGCCCGCTCACGGCCGACTGCGTCGTGCTCGACCTGCAGCTGCCCGACGCCATGGGGCTGTCCGGCCTGACCAAGCTCGGCCAGCACGCGCCCGGCGTCGCGGTGGTCGTCCTGACCGGCCAGCACGACCAGGCCACCGGCGTCGCCGCGGTCGCCGCCGGCGCGCAGGACTACCTCGTCAAGGACCAGGTGGACGGGCCGCTGCTGGTGAAAGCGCTGCGCTTCGCCCGCGAACGCAAGCGCGCCGAGCAGGTCGAGCAGCAGTTCCTGCAGCAGCAGCTGCTCGCCCGGGAGAACGCGCGGCTCGAACGCGGCCTGCTGCCCAGCCCGCTGCTGCGCGACCCGCACCTCGACCTGGCCTCCCGCTACCGGCCCGGCCGCAACGGCTCCCTGCTGGGCGGCGACTTCTACGACGCCATCGAGCTCGCCGACGGCACCGTGCACATGATGATCGGCGACGTCTGCGGCCACGGGCCCGACGAGGCCGCGCTCGGCGTCGCGCTGCGCATCGCGTGGCGCTCGCTGGTGATGGCCGGCCTGCCGATGGCCGACGTGCTGAGCATGGTCGAGCGGGTGCTGGTGCACGAGCGGATCGAGCCGCTGTTCGCCACTGTCTGCATGGTCGTCGTCGCGCCGGACCGAAGATCCCTGCGCCTGTCGCTGGCCGGGCACCTCCCGCCGCTGCTGCTCACCCCCGGCGACGGGCACCTGCTGACCGGTGAACGCCTCGGCGTCCCGCTCGGCATCGTCGACGGCGCCAAGTGGGACGCCGTCGAAGTGCCGCTGGAGCCCGGGTGGTCGTTGCTGCTGTACACCGACGGCGTGTTCGAGGGCCGCGTCGGCGCCGGGTCCGAGCGGCTGGGCCACGAGCGGATGGCCGCGCTGGTGCTCGACATCGAGCGGGAGACCGGGCTGCACGGCCGGGACCTGCTCGACGAGCTGATCGCCCGCGCCGAACGGCTCAACTCCGGCCCGCTCGACGACGACGTCGCCCTCGCCCTGCTCAGCCACGATCCTGGAGACAACGCCGATGAGCGTTGACGCCCGCCGCTGGCCGATCGGCCGCTGGCTCGCCCTGCTCGCCGTCACCGAAGCCGTCCTGCTGCTCGCCGCGCTGATCGGCAGCGGGATCGCGCTGAACAACCTCGCCGACGCCCGCAACCGGCTGCTGGACGTGATCGGGCCGCAGCGCCTGGCCGCGATCCAGCTGTCCACCGCGCTGCTGAACCAGGAAAGCGGTGTCCGCGGCTACCAGCTCGGCCGGCAGCCGGAGTTCCTCGTTCCCTACACCGACGGCGTCCGCGCGCAGGGCGAAGCGGTCACCCAGCTGCGGCAGCTCGGCGCGGTCCCGGGCACCCGGATCGGCGACGACCTGGCGGGCGTGCTGCGTGCGGCCGAAGCCTGGCAGGCCGCGGCCGCGCCGACCATCGCCCCCGCCGCGCCGCCGGTCACCGCGGCCCAGGTCGAGCGCGGCCGGACGCTGTTCGTCGAGGTGCGCCGGGCACTCGACGCGCAGCTCGACCACCTCGCTTCGATCCGCGACGCGGGCCGCGCCGAACTGGACTCCGCGGCGCGCTTCCTGAACGCGATGCTGGTGGCCGTCGCCGTGCTGGTCCTGCTGCTGTTCGCGGTGCTGTTCTTCGGCCTGCGGCAGGTGATCACCCGGCCGATCCTGCGGCTGGCCGGGGAGGTCCGCCAGGTCGCCGAGTCCGACGTCCACCGCCCGGTGCACGGGAGCGGGCCGCGGGAGATCGCCCAGCTCGGCGCCGACGTCGAGGCGATGCGGCAGCGCATCCTCGACGAGGTCGCCGAACTCGAGCGGGCGCACGCGCTGCTGGACCGGCGGACGCGCGAGCTGGAGCGGTCCAACGCCGACCTGGAGCAGTTCGCCTACGTCGCTTCGCACGACCTGCAGGAACCGCTGCGGAAGGTGGCCAGCTTCTGCCAGCTGCTCCAGCGGCGTTACCAGGGCCTGCTCGACGAGCGCGGCGAGCAGTACATCGAGTACGCCGTCGACGGCGCGAAGCGGATGCAGGTGCTGATCAACGACCTGCTGGCGTTCTCCCGGGTCGGCCGGCGGCCGGGCGAGCGCGTGCTGGTCGACACGGGCGTGCTGGTCGACGACGCGCTCGCGAACCTGGACGTCGCGCTGTCGCTGAGCGGCGGCAAGGTCAGCCGCGGCGACCTGCCCGAGGTGCGCGTCGAGCCGGCCCTGATGACGGCGGTGTTCCAGAACCTGATCGGCAACGCGCTGAAGTTCAAGGGCGAGACGCCGCCGGAGGTGCGGGTCACCGCCGAGCGCGAGGGCGACGACTGGGTGTTTTCCGTCACCGACAACGGGATCGGCATCGACGCGGAGTACGCGGAACGGGTGTTCGCCCTGTTCCAGCGGCTGCACACGCGCGCGGCCTACCCGGGCACCGGCATCGGCCTGGCCCTGTGCCGCCGGATCGTCGAGCACCACGGCGGCCGGATCTGGCTCGACACCGAGGCTCCGGACACGACGTTCCGCTTCACCCTGCCGGCCCGCGAAGACCAGGGGGACGCATGATCCAGGCGCCTGCCCCGATCGACATCCTGCTCGTCGAGGACGACCCCGGCGACGTGCTGATGACCCGGGAAGCGTTCGAGCACCACAAGATCCGCAACGCGCTGCACGTCGTGAGCGACGGCGTCGAGGCACTCGAGTTCCTCAACCGCGAGGGCGGCTTCGGGGAGGCGCCGCGGCCCGGGCTGATCCTGCTCGACCTCAACCTGCCCCGCAAGGACGGCCGGGAGCTGCTCGGCGAGATCAAGGAGGATCCCGGGCTGCGCACGATCCCGGTGGTCGTGCTGACGACGTCCGAAGCGGAGGAGGACATCCTGCGCAGCTACGAACTGCACGCCAACGCCTACGTCACCAAGCCGGTCGACTTCGAGAAGTTCATCGAGGTGGTCCGGAAGATCGACGACTTCTGGGTCACCGTGGTGCAGCTGCCGCACCGGTAGCCGTTTGGCGGGGAGTCGGGCACGATGGGGGGTCGTGACCTCTTCATCACGGGACCTCCCCGCCACCGAGCTGGCGGTCACGCTCGACTGGCGCGGACGGGCCGCGGTGCTGGGCGTGGCGGGGGAGATCGACCTGCTGAGCGCACCGGAGTTCGCCGACGTCGTCGACGCGGTGCTGGCCAGGGAACCGGAGACGCTGGTGGTCGACCTGCGTGAGGTGACGTTCTTCTGCTCGGCGGGCCTGCAGGTGCTCGCGGCGGCGCACCGCAGGCTGGCCGAGCGCGCGCTGCGGGTGGTGAGCGACTCCGCGGTGACGTCGGGACCGCTGAAGACCACCGGGCTCGACACGTGGATCGGCCTCCACCCGACGATCGACGAAGCACTTCGGTGAGGCGGGCGCGGATGCCGGAACCGTTCCAGTGCCACGGCGTGCAAGCGGTCCCGCAGGCCCTGCGGAGGCTTCGCCACGACCTGCTGGCGTGGGTCCTGGCGGCGGGGGTCGAGCCGGACCGGGCGGGCGACATCGTGCTGGCCAGCTACGAAGCGCTGGCGAACGTGGCCGACCACGCCTACGACGGCGCGGGTGCGGGAGTCGTCGACCTCGACGCCGCGGTGCATCCGGACCGGATCGAGGTGGTCATCACCGACCACGGCCGGTGGCGGACCCCGGTGGCGGACCCCCGTCCGGTTTCCCTGCGGGGCCGCGGATTGCTGCTGCTGAGGGCGAGCGCGGACCGGGCCGACATCTCCGCCGGCGAGGACGGAACCGTGGTCACCCTGGCCTGGGACCTCGCACCGGTCCGCCCCTGACCCGAAGTCCGTGAAGGCCTCCTTACCGGCCATAAGGGCCGGTATGGAGGCCTTCACGGACTTACC
>NZ_JBFACT010000086.1:0-30711 GCF_040640995.1 Amycolatopsis sp. NPDC021455
CCTTCGAGGACGCCGTCTCATTTTAGTCCTCGCAGGACAAGCGCCCGAAGCGTTCCTCGGAGGTCCCAGCCATGAAGGAAGGTAGTCCTATCAGCACCCTTCCCACGACCGACACCCGGCAGGACATGCGGCTGGTCCCGGCGGCGCTGGTGTGCTGGCTCGCCGCGCTGGCCGGCCTGCTCCTCGGCTGGTGGACGGCGGTCGCCGCCGGCCTCGCCTCGGCGGTGGTCGCCGGGCTGGTGCTCTGGCGGGCGCGCGGCCGCCCGCGGGTCCTCGGCGCGGCGGCGGTCCTCCTGGTGATGGGGCTCGTCGCCGCGGGTCCGGTCGCCTGGCGGATCCGGGACGCGCAGCGTGACGAACTTCGCGCCGTCGCGGCCCAAGGACTGCCCGCGGCGTTGCGGGTGGTCGTCGCCGAACGCCCCAAGCCGGTGCGCAGTGCCGGGTACGCCGACCGGCAGGCCGGTGCGCGGTCGGTGGTGCTGGCGGCCGACGTGCGCACGGCGTCGGTCGACGGGCGGCCCGTCCCGTCGGCCGGGCGGGTCCTGCTGCTGGCGCCGGTCGCGCAGTGGGCGGCGCTTCTCCCCGGGCAAGAGGTCGGGGTGACGGGCCTGCTGATGCCCCCGCGCGGCTCGGACCTGACGGTCGCGGTGCTGTCCGTGCGCGGCCCGCCGGGCGAGCCCGGCCCGGCGCCGTGGTGGCAGCGGGCGGCGGCCACGCTGCGCGCCGGTCTCCACGACCTGTGCCGGTCGTCCCTCCCGGACGAACCGGCGGGCCTGCTCCCGGGGCTGGTCCTGGGCGATACGAGCGCGCTGTCCCCGCGTGTCGAAGAGGAGTTCGTCACCGCGGGCCTGGCCCACCTCACCGCGGTCAGCGGCGGCAACCTGGCCGCGGCCTGTGGTGCGGTGCTGCTCCTGTTGCGCCTGCTCAGGCTCGGGCCGCGGCTGTCCGCGGTGGCGGCCGGGGTGTGCCTGGCGGGGTTCCTCGTCCTGGTCGGCCCGGAGCCGAGCGTGCTGCGGGCGGGAGTCATGGCGGCGGTGGCGTTGCTGGCCCTGGCACTGGGCCGGCGGGGCTCTGCGCTACCCGCGCTGGCGTTCGCGGTGGGCGTGCTGGTCGTGGCGGATCCGGCGATGGCCACGGACTTCGGGTTCGCGTTGTCGGTGTTCGCCACCGCCGGGCTGGTCCTGCTCGCGCCTCGCTGGGCCGGGGCGCTCGTCCGCCGCGGCGTCCCGCCGGGGTTCGCGGACGGGCTGGCGATCCCGCTGGCGGCCTTCCTGGTGACCGCGCCGGTGCTCGCGGGCATGGCGGGCTCGGTGAGCCTGGTGTCCGTGCTGACCAACGTCCTGGCCGCGCCGGTCGTGACTCCGGCGACGGTGCTCGGCGTGCTGGCGACGGTCACCGGCCCGTGGTGGCCGGGTGCCGGGAAGGTCCTGGTGCACCTGGCCGACCCGGAGGCCCGGTGGCTGATCACGGTGGCCCGGCACGGCGCGCGGACCCCGGGCGCGGTCGTCGCCTGGCCCGGCGGCTGGGCCGGCGGCCTCCTCGCCGCCGCTGTCGTCGCGGTGCTGGTCCTGGCCGCCCGGTACTGGCGCGCGCGGGTGCTGATGGCGGTGCTGGCCGTCGTGGCGCTGCTGGTGTTCGTCCCGGTGCGGGTGCTGGCGCCGGCGTGGCCGCCGCGGGACTGGGCGATGGTCGAGTGCGACGTCGGCCAGGGTGACGCGGTCGTGCTGGCGACCGCCGAGCCGGGACGGGCCGTCGTCGTGGACGCGGGGCCCGAGCCGGGGCCGGTCGACGAGTGCCTGCACCGGCTGGCCGTCGACCGGATCCCGCTGGTGGTGCTGAGCCACCTGCACGCCGACCACATCGGCGGGCTCGCGTCGGTCTTCGACGGCCGGGCGGTCGGCGGGATCGCCGTCGGGCCGGGACGCGCGCCGGGGTGGGCGTGGCGGCAGGTCGCCGCGGAGGCCGCCCGGCAGGCGGTGCCGCTGGTCGAGCTGAACCCCGGGGAACGGCTGGCGTGGCCGGGGCTCGGGCTGGACGTGCTCGGCCCGCGATACGTCCCGGCTCGCTCGGCCGGGCCGCAGGACGGCACCACGATCAACAACAGTTCGGTGGTGCTGCGCGCGGAAACCCGGGCGGGGCGGGCCCTGCTGACCGGGGACGTCGAACTGGCCGCGCAGGCCGACCTGCTGGCCGACGTCGGCGATCTGAAAGCGGAGGTGCTGAAGGTCCCTCACCACGGCTCGCGGTACTCGCTGCCTTCGTTCCTCGCGGCGGTGGCGCCGCGGCTGGCGTTGGTCAGCGTCGGCGCGGGCAACACCTACGGGCACCCAAGCAAGTCCACAATGGACAGTCTCGCGGCGCTCGGCGCACGCGTGACGCGCACGGACGTGGACGGGGACACCGCGGTCGTCGCCGGTCCCGCCGTCGTGCGCCGGGGTGAGCCACGCGGCCCGCCCCGGCGGTGAGCGCGCGGGTCATTCCACGGCGGAGCGCCCGGCGCGCTCGTGGGCCTGGCGGTCGTGTTCGACACTGATCTGACGTCGAGCCCATCGCTGCCCGCCCTCGTCGGCGATGGCTTCAACGCGCGCGACCAGGACCCGGACCGCGTCCGCGCCGTCGTAAGGCGATGACGAATGGAGGAACAAGGCGGCTTCACGCTCGATCGCGTAGCCGGCCTGGCTGTGTTCCACCCAGTTCTCGTGCAGGCCGAAGGTGGTCCGGAATCCGGTGGCGATCAGGACGAGGGCGCCCAGCGCGGCAATGATCACCGAGTCGAGGTGGGCGGCGGCGGCCACTGGAATCGCGGCCGAGCCGATGAGGGCGACGACTTCCATACCGCCGTACCTCAGCCGGTCTCGGCGGGCGCTCCTCTTGTACCAACGCCACTTCGCGACGACCGTCACCGGCAATGCCCGACCGTCGCGTTCGGCGCTGGCCATCCAGTGCTCGCCGAGATCGCCGGACGTGTCCCGAGCCCACCTCATACCCCCATACCTCCGCGATCGTGCCGACTCACCGAACAGGTGTCGACCCTAGCGGCCGGGGGAGTCCAGAAAGGAGGCCTGCCGTCAGGGGCGAGCCGGATCGCTCGCCCCTGACGACGGAACGCCAGTAGCCCAGTGTCTCAGTAGCCCAGCGCCTCGTTCACGGCCGCGGCCGACGGCGGCAGGACCGCCTTGGGGCCCACGTGGTTCTCGATCGCGTCGAGGGTCTTGAGGCCGTCGCCGGTGATGAGCAGCACGGTCTCGGCGTCCGGGTCCAGCTTGCCGGTCTCGACGAGCTTCTTCGCCGTGGCGACGGTGACGCCGCCGGCCGTCTCGGTGAAGATGCCTTCCGTCCGGGCCAGCAGCCGGATGCCTTCGACGACCTCCTCGTCGGAGACGTCCTCGATCGCGCCGCCGGTGCGGTTGACGATGTCGAGGACGTACGGCCCGTCGGCCGGGTTGCCGATCGCCAGGGAGCGGGCGATGGTGTCCGGCTTCACCGGCTGGACCACGTCGTGGCCTTCGCGGAACGCCGCCGACACCGGCGAGCAGCCGGTGGCCTGCGCGCCGAACACCTTGTAGGGGCTGGCGTCCACGAGACCGAGCTGACCCAGCTCGCGGAAACCCTTGTCCACCTTGGTCAGCTGCGAACCGGAGGCGATCGGCACGACGATCTGCGGCGGGATGCGCCAGCCGAGCTGCTCGGCGACCTCGAAGGCCAGCGTCTTCGAGCCTTCCGAGTAGTACGGCCGGACGTTCACGTTGACGAACGCCCACTTCGGGTGCTCGCCGGCGAGCTCGGTGGCGAGGCGGTTGACGTCGTCGTAGTTGCCGTCGATGGCGAGGAGGTCGCCGTCGTACACCGCGGTGGTGAGGATCTTGGCGCGCTCGAGGGTCTTCGGGATCAGCACGACCGACCGCCAGCCGGCGCGGGCCGCGGCGGCGGCCGTCGCGTTGGCCAGGTTGCCGGTCGACGGACAGGCGAGCACCTCGAACCCGAACTCGCGGGCGGCGGCGAGCGCGACGGCGACGACGCGGTCCTTGAAGGAGTGCGTCGGGTTGCCGGTGTCGTCCTTGACCCACACCCGCTTGAGGCCGAGCTCCTTGGCGAGGCGGTCGGCACGGATCAGCCGGGTCGCGCCCGGCTCGGTGTTCGGGATTTCTTCGACGTTGGAGGGAACCGGGAGGAGCTTCTTGTAGCGCCAGATGTTCTTGGGGCCGGCCTCGATGTCCTCGCGGCGGACGCGGCCGAAGTCGTAGGCGACCTCGAGCGGCGAGAAGTCTTCGGCGGAGACGAATTCCGGAGCGAGCGGCTGCCGGTGGCCCTCTTCCTTCGACACCAGCTCGACGGCGGGCCCCAGGTCCGGGGTCTTGGTGCTGGAGGTCGTGCCGAGGGTTGCGGTCATCGCGAGGTTCCTTCCTCATCTGCCCCGCCGAAGCGGGCCGGAATTGGCACCGTGGTCGTCAGCTACCCCGCGATCGCGGGATGACGGGCTGTACGCCGGTTGCCGGGGCTTCGTCGGGCCGTTCCCTCTGCCCCTCTGGATGAGCGGTATTCGATTGTCGGTGCGCATCCACCGGAAAACCCGGGGCGGCTGCCTCGGCTACACCGTACGACATGGCGCTCGCGCCGTGCCACGGTGCCCGCTCGACATCACCGGAGCGGGGGCACGCCGGCAGCAAGTGGGAGGATTATCGGGTGACCGCGCAAGCCACCGCCCCGGCCCCGCTGCACCTCGTGCTGGGGGAGGAAGAACTGCTGATCGAGCGGGCCGTCCGCGAGACGCTGGCCGCCGCCCGCGCGATGGACGCCACGGCCGAGCTGACCCGCGTCCGGGTGTCCGATCTCACAGCGCCCGAGCTGGCCGAACTGGTCAGCCCGTCGCTGTTCAGCGAGGGCCGGGTGATCGTCCTCGAGTCGGCGCAGGACATCTCGCAGGAGCTGGCGGACGCCGTCGCGGCCTACCTGAAGGACCCGGCGGACGGGGTCGTGCTCGTGGTCGTGCACACCGGCGGCGGCCGCAGCAAGGCGGGCAAGACGCTCCCGGCGGTGCTGAAGAAGGCCGGCGCCGAGGTGACGGAGTGCCCGAAGCTGACCAAGCCGGCCGAGCGCGAGCAGTTCGTGCGCCACGAGGTGCGCCGCGTGGGCGGCAAGATCGACCCGGCCGGGGTCGCCGCGCTGATCGACGCGGTGGGCTCCGACCTGCGGGAACTGTCCTCAGCGGCGACGCAGCTGGTCGCGGACACCGGCGGGGCCGTCGACGCGGAGGCGGTCCGCCGCTACCACCGCGGCCGAGCCGACGTCACCGGCTTCGCGGTGGCGGAGAAGGCCGTGAGCGGCGACCGCGCGGCGGCGCTGGAGTCGCTGCGGTGGGCGATGCAGCTCGGCGTCCCGCACGTCCTGGTCGCCGACGCCCTGGCCGACGCGGTCCGCACCATCGCCCGGGTCGCCGGCGCGGGCCGGGGCAACCCGAACCAGATGGCGGGCGAGCTGGGCATGCCGCCCTGGAAGATCCGCAAGGCGCAGGGCCAGTCCCGCGGCTGGAACCCCGACGGCCTGGCCACGGCGATGCGCGTGGTCGCGAGGTTGAACGCCGAGGTCAAGGGCGTGGCGGCGGACCCGGGCTACGCACTGGAACGCGCGGTCCTCGAGGTGGCCGCGGCCAAGGGCGACCGCTGATCGGGTCTCCGGCCGCCGCGGCCCCCGGACAAGAGGAAAGCCCCGGCCGGAGCCGGGGCTTTCCCAGAGATCAGCAGCTCAGAGCGCGTTGACGCGCTTCGCCAGCGCCGACTTCTTGTTGGCGGCCTGGTTGGCGTGGATGACGCCCTTCGAGACGGCCTTGTCCAGCTTCTGGGCGGCGTCGCGCTGCAGCTCGACGGCCTTGGCCTTGTCGCCGGCCTCGGCGGCTTCGCGGACCTTGCGGATCGCGGTCTTCACCGAGGACCGGATCGCCTGGTTGCGCTGACGCGCCTTCTCGTTCGTCGTGATGCGCTTGATCTGCGACTTGATGTTGGCCATAGGGCAACTCCTGTTTCACTCGGTGAGATTCGCCGCCGCGCTGATGTGGCCCTGCTCGGGGAGCGGGTTTCCTCCATGACGGAATGCCGCACGGCAACGAGCGACCACTTTAACAGCCCAGCTCGCGGCGGCCCGCGCCGGGATCCGATCACCAGGAGTACCGTCGGCCGCACGACACGACCACGACCGGCGTGCTCGGACGGCCGGTCGTTCAGCCGACGGGGGAAAGCCTGGCGGACCGGGCTTCGGCACGCGCGGAAACCCCGTAAGGGGTCCCATGAACGCCACTGCCCTGTCCCTCGTCCTCGTCGCCGCCGTCGTGCACGCGGCGTGGAACCTGGCCGCGAAGCGGGTCTCCTCCGGCGGCCCCCAGTTCGTCTGGCTCTACTACACGGTTTCCGCCGTCGTGCTGCTGCCCGTGACGGTCGTCTTGCTGGCCGTCGAGCCGCAACGTCCACAGTGGAGCTGGCTGCTCGCCGCCGTGGGCACGTCGGTGCTGCACGTGGCCTACGGCCTCGTGCTCCAGCGGGGATACCGCGTCGGCGACCTCTCGGTCGTCTACCCGGTCGCGCGGGGCACCGGGCCGCTGCTGTCGGTGCTGGCCGCCGTCCTCGTGCTCGGCGAGCGGCCCGGCCCGCTCGGCCTGCTCGGTGCGTTCCTGGTCATCGCCGGGGTGCTGGTCATCAGCACCGGGCGCACCGGGGGCGGGACGCACGCGGTCAAGGCCGGGATCTTCTACGGCCTCCTGACCGGGGCCGTCATCGCCGGCTACACGCTCTGGGACGCGCACTCGGTGACCGGCGTCGGCGTGCCGCCGGTGGTCTACTTCGGCCTCGGTTCGCTCCTGCAGAGCGTCATGCTCGTGCCCGGTGCGCTGGCCGGCCGCGCCGAGGTGGCCCGGATCTGGCGGGAGCAGCGCCGCGAGGTGCTGCTCGTCGCGGTGCTGTCGCCGCTCGCCTACATCCTGGTGCTGTTCGCCCTCACGATGGCGCCGGTCAGCCTGGTCGCGCCCGCGCGGGAGCTGAGCATCGTGCTGGGCGGCCTCGCCGCGTGGCTGGTCCTGGGCGAGCGGAACGCCGTCCGACGCCTGGCCGGGTCGGTGATCGTGCTGTCCGGGATCGTCGCGATTGCGGCGGCCTGAGCCCGTCCGGTAGGGATGGGCGGATGGAGATCCTGAAGAGCCGGTTGCTGATCCGCCCGCGCGACGCCGCGGCGTCCACGGCGTTCTACCGCGAGACTCTCGGCCTGGCCGTGGAGCGGGAGTTCCCCGGCGGCACCGTGTTCTTCCTCGGCCACGGATCCCTCGAGGTGTCCGGCCGGGGCGAGGCGGGCGCGTCGCCCGATCTGGTGCTCTGGCTGCAGGTCCGCGACCTGGCCGGCACGCTGGCCGACCTCCGGGCGAAGGGTCTCGAGCCCGTGCGGGACGCCCGGCGGGAGCCCTGGGGCCTCGACGAGGCCTGGATCGCCGATCCGGACGGCACCCGCATCGTGCTGGTCGAGGTGCCCGAGGGCCACCCGATGCGCACGGACACCCGCTAGGCCGGCTTGACGCCGCGCAGCTGCGCGGCCAGCGCGGCGAAGCCCGGCGGCTCCCACGTCCAGGTCTGCAGGTCGGTGAAGCCCGCCGCGGCCGCCTCGTCGGCCAGCACGTGCCTGCTCACGGGCAGCCACCTCTCGTGCGCGGACAGCAGCAGCCGCCCGCCGGGGCGCAGCACCCGGAACAGCTCCGCGAAGCCCGCCGCGCGGTCGTCCCAGAGCATGACGTTGTTCACGGACAGGACGACGTCGGCCGACCCGTCCGGCTCGCCGGTGCGGGCCGCCGAACCCTCGCGCAGCTCGGCCCGGTCGCCGCAGCGCTCGTGGCACAGCGCGAGCATCTCGGGGGAGGGGTCGACGCCGACGGTGCGCCCGGCCAGGCGCGCGGCGGCCTCGAGCCCGACGCCGGGGCCGGGCCCGACGACCAGGACGGTCTCGTCCGGCTCGATCCTCGCCAGGTCGACGACGCGGTGTTCGGTGGCGGCGTTGCCGCGGGCCATCACCCAGCCGCCGAGGCGGCCGAGCACGCCCGAAGGGTGACCGAAAGCACGGTCGAGGACGCGGGCGAAGCCGCCTGGATCCGGCTGGGGAGGGGGTGCCGGCTGGTGCGAAGTGCTCATACTTCGAGGGCACCACTTCTCGCGGAACCTCGCATCGGGGATGACCCCCACCCGCACCCGGAGGGTCATGGGAACATAGAGGTGGCCATCCCCGACTTTCCGAGGACTCATTCGAGTGACGACGTTCGCCGACACCACCTTCACGCCTCCGGAGCTGATCCGGAACTTCTGCATCATCGCGCACATCGACCACGGCAAGTCCACCCTGGCCGACCGCATGCTGCAGCTCACCGGCGTCGTCGAAGAGCGGGCCATGCGCGCTCAGTACCTCGACCGGATGGACATCGAGCGCGAGCGCGGCATCACGATCAAGGCGCAGAACGTCCGGCTGCCCTGGAAGGTCGGCGGCCAGGACCACGTCCTGCACATGATCGACACCCCCGGCCACGTCGACTTCACCTACGAGGTCTCCCGGGCGCTGGAGGCGTGCGAAGGCGCGATCCTGCTGGTCGACGCGGCCCAGGGGATCGAGGCGCAGACGCTGGCCAACCTCTACCTGGCGCTGGAGAACAACCTCCAGATCATCCCGGTGCTCAACAAGATCGACCTGCCCTCGGCCGACCCCGACAAGTACGCCGGTGAGCTGGCGCACATCATCGGCTGCGAGCCCGAAGACGTCCTGCGGGTCTCGGCCAAGACCGGCATGGGCGTCGGCGAACTGCTCGACGAGGTCGTCAAGCAGGTCCCGGCGCCGCAGGGCGACGCGGACGCGCCGGCCCGGGCGATGATCTTCGACTCGGTGTACGACACCTACCGCGGCGTCGTCACCTACATCCGGGTCGTCGACGGCAAGATCACCCCGCGCGAAAAGATCAAGATGATGTCCACCGGCGCCACGCACGAGCTGCTGGAAGTCGGGATCATCTCGCCGGAGCCCAAGCCCAGCAAGGGCCTCGGCGTCGGGGAGGTCGGCTACCTGATCACCGGCGTGAAGGACGTCCGGCAGTCGAAGGTCGGCGACACCGTGACCTCGGAGCGCCACGGCGCCAAGGAAGCGCTGGCGGGCTACCGGGAGCCGAAGCCGATGGTCTACTCCGGACTGTACCCGGTGGACGGTTCCGACTACCCCGAACTGCGCGAGGCGCTGGACAAGCTCCAGCTCAACGACGCCGCGCTCGACTACGAGCCGGAGACGTCGGTCGCGCTGGGCTTCGGCTTCCGCTGCGGCTTCCTCGGCCTGCTGCACCTGGAGATCACGCGCGACCGGCTCGAGCGCGAGTTCGGCCTGGACCTGATCTCGACGGCGCCGAACGTCATCTACCGCGTGGTGCTGGAGGACCGCAGCGAGGTGGTCGTGACGAACCCGTCCGACTGGCCGAGCGGCCTGAAGATCGCCGAGGTGCACGAGCCGGTGTCGAAGGTCAGCATTCTCGCGCCCGCCGAGTTCGTCGGCACGATCATGGAGCTGTGCCAGAGCAAGCGCGGCACCCTGCTCGGCATGGACTACCTGTCCGAGGACCGGGTCGAGCTGCGCTACAACATCCCGCTGGCGGAAATCATCTTCGACTTCTTCGACACGCTGAAGTCGCGTACGCGCGGCTACGCGTCTCTCGATTACGAAGAAGCGGGGGAGCAGATCGCGGATCTGGTCAAGGTGGACATCCTGCTGCAGGGCGAAACCGTGGACGCGTTCTCCGCGATCGTGCACAAGGACGCGGCCTACGGCTACGGCAACCGGATGGCGACGCGACTGCGCGAGCTGATCCCGCGGCAGCAGTTCGAGGTCCCGATCCAGGCGGCGGTCGGCTCGCGGATCATCGCGCGCGAGACGATCCGCGCGATCCGCAAGGACGTGCTGGCCAAGTGCTACGGCGGTGACATCTCGCGGAAGCGGAAGCTGCTGGAGAAGCAGAAGGAAGGCAAGAAGCGGATGAAGACCGTCGGCCGGGTCGAGGTCCCGCAGGAGGCCTTCGTCGCCGCACTGTCCACTGAGGACTCCGGCAAGAACAAGAAGTAACTGTTCCATTGATGTGACAGTGGCGCCCATATTCACTCATCGGTGTGAATATGGGCGCCGAACCCGTGTTCGATGCGGTTTCTGTCGGTGCTCTCTGGTTTGCTCTGGTGCGAAGAGCGAAAGGAGGGCACCATGACTCTCATGACGGACTTCCAGTATCCGACCGGGTCGGGCCCCATGACGGTGCGCGATCTCGAGGGGATGCCGGATGACGGGCGAAGATACGAACTCATCGACGGGGCACTGCTGGTGACCCCGGCACCCGGGTTCCGGCACCAGAAGATCACCTACCGTCTCTACGGTGTGCTGGAGGATGCGTGTCCGATCGAGTTCGATGTTGTCGGAGCGCCCTTCGCCGTGCATCACGGCGACAAGACTGAACTCCAGCCGGACGTCCTGGTAGGCCGGGACGAAGACTTCACCGACAAGGATCTCCCGGCGCCGCCGGTGCTGGCCGTTGAGGTGCTGTCACCCAGCACGGCGATCTACGACCTGAACCTCAAGAAGGCGGTCTACGAGCGGCTCGGCACCGGGAGCTACTGGGTGATCGACCCGGAGGAGCCCGCGCTGACGGTGTTCGAGCTGGACGAGGAGGGCCACTACCAGCAGGTGGCCAAGGCAGCGGGCGACGAGGTTCTCGAACTCGAGCGGCCCTTCCCGGTGCGGATCGTCCCGCGGGAGCTACTGGGGCGGCTCGGCTGAACCGTGCCACCGGTCGGCGCGCCGGACGCGGGGTGTGCCGCGGAGCTGGGCGTGCAGCTGCCGGTGCCGCAGCTCCTTCCGGAGCCGTTCGACGACCGCGTCGAACAGGGCCGGGGCGAGGATCGCGGTCTGCTCGAACTGCCTCCGCTGGGGTGGCGCCGGCTGGAGTTTGCCGCGCGGCGCGTACCGCTGCACCGAGCTCTCGACGCCTCCGCCGGTGACCAGGTCCACCCAGAGGGCGTCGCGCAGGTAGCCGTCGCCGAAGCGGGCCGAACGGCGGACGGTGACGTCCGCGATCTCCGGCCACGGCACCAGGCGCGTGCTGAGCGTGCCCGCGGGCAGGCGGATCCCCTCGTCGCCGACGGTGAGGTCGCGGAGACCCTCGAAACCACGCTTCAGCTCCCGGGCGCGGGACACCCGGAAGGCCACCACGGCGACGAGCACGGTCGCCGCGTAGGCCCCGCCGATCAGCCACGGGGACAGGCCGCCCAGCAGACTGTCCAGCAGGCCGAGAGCGAGCGCCGCCCCGAAGCCGGCGTCGGCGACGGCGAGGACGCCGAGCAGGACCTTGACCGGCGTGGTGACGCGGAGGGGGGACTCGGACAACGGGACGACTCCTGGGGCCGGACGGGTCAGGGGTTGCCGATTATCCGGTCCGCCCGGACGAACACCGCAACCCGCCGCTCTTCGGCCATCACCCGGTCGTACTCGGCCCAGTCGTCGTGGGTCCCGGTGGCGGCGATGAAGACGTCGCGCAGCAGCTGCGGCAAGCCTGCGGGATCGAACGCGGGGTCGGGATCGTCCGGGCCGATGAGGTGCGTGGGCCCGGTGACGGACAGCCAGTTCCAGCCGCGGCGGAAGGTGACGGTGGCGTGCCCGACACGCCGCAGCAGGGCGAGCTTGTGCGCCTTGCCGACGGCCACGTAGGCGACACCCGGAGCACCGGTCACCGGATCGCCGAGGACGCCGGCGTTGACGACGGAGGCGTGCACGGTGCCGTCCGCGCGCGTCGTGGCGACGGTGGCGAGGCCGTGCTCCTGCAGCGACAGCGTCCGAACCTGCTCCAGATCAGCGCTCATGGCATCAACCTAGCCCGCCCGGTGCACCGGATGTCCGGATTTCACCCGGCGAAATGCGCTCTTAACGGTCCGCGCAGAGCGGACCGCCGTCGCTCAGCAGGGGCCGTTGTCGGTCCAGACGCCCCACTGGCCCGTCGTCCCCGGCTCCTCTCCCTGGGTCCACCATTGCGCCGTCCACTTGTGGCCGTTGTGGGACACCACGTTCCCACCCGTATACACCTGCGAAGCGCTCCACTCGGGCGCCGTGCACGTGCCCGGGTTCGTCCCGCCCGTGTCCCACGGAACCTGCGACGAGCGGTAGAAGTTGACTCCCTGCGCCACCCAGCGCGGGGCCTGCGCTCCGAGACGCGCCCGGAACGCCGTCCAGTCATGCGTCGACCACGGCGACCAGCCCAGCTCCGCATGCGCCGCCAAACGGGGAAACGCCAGGTAGTCGATGTCCGACGGCGTCACCACCGTTTCCGTCCACAGCGGGGATTCCACGCCGCGGACCGCGGTTTCGCCCACGCCCGACAGGTACGAGCCCGGGTTCCAGCCGTACGCGTCCTGGACCTCGATGTAGCCCGCCCACGACAAACCGATCGGCGTCGAGCTGTTGTACTTCATGTCCAGGTACGCCTTGTTCGCCGGGGACAGGATCACCTTGCTGCCGCGGGAAACCGCCGTCGAGACGCCCGCGTCCGACGTGGAAGTGCCCCAGAACTGCGGAGTCGCCGACGCCGGCAGGGTGGCCTTCGCGATGTCGTGCCAGCCCACCGCCGACTTGCCCGTGGCCGCCACCAGGGGAAGCACCTTGTTCATGAACTTCAGGTAGTCCGCCTGGGAAGTCGCCGACGCTTCGTCGCCGCCGATGTGCAGCCACGGGCCTGGTGTCAGGGCCGCCAGCTCGCGCAGCACGTCCGCGACGAACGTGTACGTGATGTCCTTCGAAATGCACAGCGAGCTGTAGCCCACCGCCGTGTCCGTTCGCAGCGCCGGTGCCACCCCGTTGCAGTTCAGCTCCGCGTACGACGCCAGGGCCGCGTTCACGTGTCCCGGCATGTCGATCTCCGGGATGATCGTGATGTGCCGCGACGCCGCGTAGTTCACGATGTCCGTGTACTGCGCCTTCGTGTAGTAGCCGCCCGCGCCGCCGCCGACCTGGGTGCTGCCGCCGTACGTCGCCAGGCGGGGCCAGCTGTCGATCTGGATGCGCCAGCCCTGGTCGTCCGCCAGGTGGAGATGCAAATTGTTGATCTTGTACTGGGCCAGCTGGTCGAGGTACCGCTTGACCGTCGGCACGGGGTGGAAGTGCCGCGCGACGTCGAGCATCGCGCCGCGGTAGGCGAACCTCGGGTAGTCCACGATCGTCGCGCCCGGGACGCTCCACGGCCCCGCCTGCGCCGACGAGCTTTCGATACGGCCGGGCAGCAGCTGCCGCAGTGTCTGGACGCCCGCGAACAGCCCGTCGGCCGTCTGAGCCCGCACGGTGACCGACGACGCCGTCGACACCAGCTGGTAGCCCTGCGCGCCGACGGACGCCGGTGCGCCGCTCAGCAGCAGCGCGATGCTGTCCGGCGGCACGGACGCCGGCGCGTCGGACACCGGCAGCGCGTAGCCGGTCGACGGGCGCAGCACGCCGGCCAGGTAGTCGCCGACCTGGCGGGCCGGGGCCGAACCCGCTTCGGTGACGATCTTCGTCGTCGAAACCAGCGGGAAGGCGACCCCGGCCGACGGTGTCACCGAGACCGGCACGGGGACGATCGACTGCAGCGCGGGCGTCGCCGCGGCGGCCTGGGCGGTGGTGGTGCCGGCGCCGATCAGGGCCAGCACGGCGAACACGCGGCCGAACCGCCGCGCGAAGGGAGTCTGCACCGGGACCTCCTGGCGGGAAGGGTGCGACGCCGGCGTCGCACCTGCCCGGATCGTCGCATTTCCGGCGACTGTGGTCTAGACCAAGTCGGGTGGTCTGTGCAGTGGTCCGCGCGACCGGTGCGGTGGGACTAGGCTCACGAGCATGTTCGACGAGCTCGAGTTCCCGGTCGTCGCCGCGCCGATGGCGGGCGGTCCCACCACTCCGGAGCTGGTCGCCGCGGTGACCGAGGCCGGTGGTTTCGGCTTCCTGTCGGCCGGCATGCTCACGCCGGCCGCGCTGCGGGCGCAGATCGAGCGCGCCGCCGAACTCACCGCCAAGCCGTTCGGCGTCAACCTCTTCGTCCCGCAGCCCGACACCGGCGCCGATGTCTCAGCGCATCGCGAGCGGCTCGAGGCGTTCGCGCGCGAGTACGACGTCGAACTCGGCGAGCCGAAGTGGGACGACGACCACTACGCGGCGAAGCTGGAAGTCGTGCTCGAGAAGCGCGTCCCGGTGGTGTCGTTCACCTTCGGCCCGCCGTCGCCGTCGGAGGTCCTGCGCCTCAAGGAGGCCGGCAGCACGGTCGTCGTCACCGTGACCACGCCCGAGGCCGCGCAGCGGGCGGCGGACCTCGGCGCGGACGCGCTCGTCCTGCAGGGCTTCGAAGCGGGCGGGCACCGGAGCCTGTTCACCGACGACCCGCACCTGCCCGGCGGCGGTGCCGAATACGGCGTCCTCGCGCTCCTGAGGCTCGTGGCCGCTCGCGTCGACCTGCCGCTGGTCGCCGCCGGCGGGCTCGTGCACGGTGCCGACGTCGCGGCCGTGCTCGCCGCCGGAGCCGTGGCCGCCCAGCTGGGCACGGTCTTCCTGCGCGCCGACGAAGCCGGGACGTCCGAAGCACACCGCAAGGCGCTCGCGCTCGCCGAGCGCGAGACCGCGTTCACCCGGGCCTTCAGCGGACGTCCGGCGCGCGGGCTGGTCAACAAGTTCATGGACGCGCTGTCCGAGGGTGCGCCGGCCGCGTATCCGCAGCTCAACAACCTCGCCGGACCAGTGCGCAAGGCGTCGGCGAAGGCCGGGGACCCGGAAGGGATCTCGCTGTGGGCGGGCCAGACCTATCCGCTCGCCTACGACGCGTCGGCCGCCGTGATCGTCGAGCGGCTGAAGGTCGAGGCGCGCGACGCCGCCGCCCGCCTCGACCGGATCCGCTAGCCGCCGGTGCGGTTCAGCACCGAGTGCCGCCGGCTGTAAAGGAAGTAGACGACCAGGCCGAGCACGAACCAGATGCCGAACCGCAGCCAGGTCACCGGCTGCAGGAACGTGATCAGCCAGAGCGAGAACACGACGCCGATCGCGGGCACCACCGGCATGCCCGGCGTCTTGAACGTCCGCGGCAGGTCCGGCTGCTTGTAGCGCAGCACGATCACCGCGACGCAGACCACGACGAACGCGAGCAGGATGCCGATGTTGGTCAGCTCCGCGGCCTCGCCGATCGGCAGCACCCCCGCGATGATCGCCGACGCGCCGCCGAGGATCCACGTCATCCGGCTCGGCACCTGCCGCTCGGGGTGGGTCTTGCCCAGCCACGGCGGCAGCAGCCCGTCGCGGCTCATCGAGTAGCCGACGCGGGTGGCGCCCATCAGGAACGTGAACAGCACGGTCAGGATGCCGACGATCGCGCCGATCGCGATCACCGTGGCCAGCCCGTCCAGGCCGACCGACTTGAACGCCGTCGAGAAACCGCTCTTCGGGTCGATCTCGGTGTACTTCTGCATGCCGGTCAGCACCAGGCAGGCCAGCACGTACAGCACCATGGAAATCGCCAGCGAGTAGAGGATCGCCTTCGGCATGTGCCGCTGCGCGTCCTTGGACTCCTCGGCCGCCGTCGACATCGCGTCGTACCCGAAGACGGCGAAGAACACGGTCGCCGCGCCGGTCACCGCGCCGCCGAAGCCCGCGGGCGCGAACGGCGTGTAGTTGCCGGTCTTGACGTAGAAGAAGCCGACGAGGATGACCACCAGCACGATCAGGACCTTGATGCCGACCATCGCCGTCTCGAACCGGGCGGCGCTGCGGATGCCGCGGTTGAGCAGGTACGCGATCAGCAGGCACAGCAGCGCGGCGAACAGGTCGACCTTGTGGCCCGGCCCGGTGCCGGGCGCCCCGAGCATCCACGCCGGCAGGTCGAGGCCGAGCTGGCCGAGCAGGAAGCTGAAGTAGCCGGAGATGCCGATGGCCACCACCGCGACGATCGCGGTGTACTCCAGCAGCAGGTCCCAGCCGATGAACCAGCCGACGATCTCGCCCAGCACCGCGTAGCCGTAGGTGTAGGCCGAACCCGCTTTCGGGATCAGGCCGGCGAATTCGGCGTAGGAGAACGCGGCCGCGGCGCTGGCGACCCCGGCGATGAGGAACGAGATCAGCACGGCCGGGCCGACGCCGGGGATGCCCGCCGCGTCGTCGCCGTGCGCCACGCTGCCCGCGAGGGCGAAGATCCCGGCGCCGATGATGCCGCCGATGCCGATGGCGGTCAGCTGCCACAGGCCCAGGGTGCGTTTCAGGCCACCGGTTTCGCCTGCGTCCTGGATCTGGTCGATCGGCTTGCGCCGGAAGATGCCTGAACTCGAACCCAGGCCTTCTGGAGCGGACATCATCGTCTCCCGAACGGTCGGTGGAGAGCCCGGATCACGGACCTATCGCCGGAACCTACCGCCAACTCCGCGTGAAGACAGCGTGAGCGCGTCAGCCCGCGGCGGTGTCCTCGCTCACCGCTTCCGACGCCGTCGCCGCGGCGCGCTTGGCCTGGGTGGTCCGGACCGCGCTCGCGGCGAAGTAGGTGAGCAGCTCCGAGATCTCGACCGGGTCGTCCAGCTGCGGGCAGTGCCCCCAGTCCTCGCGGACCAGCAGCCTGCTGTGCGGCACCAGCGTGTGCAGCTGGCGCCCGGACGCGGCGGTGACGAGCTTGTCCTTGCCGCACGCGACGACCAGCAGCGGCACCTTCACCGAGTCGAGGCGGTAGGCGTCGGCGAGCTCGGCGACGAGCTGCCGGGCCTGCTCCAGGCGGGTCTTGGTCGCGCGGTAGTCCGGGAACAGCGCGGTGAAACGCTGCACCTGGGCCGCGTCGGCCGCGCCGGAGTCGGCGTAGAGCAGCCGCGGGACGAGCTGTTCGGCGACCTTGCGGACCACGAAACCCGGTACCGGGACCGGCAGGGAGGAGTACAGCCGCAGGGGCAGCGGGTAGCGCGCCACCGTGCGGATCAGCCACGAGTCGACGAACCCCGGCGCGGCGATGGAGACGACCCCCGAGATCGGGAGACGGCTGTTCTGCGCCGCGCGCAGGCTCATGGTGCCGCCGAGGGAGTTGCCGGCCAGCACGACCGAGCCGAGGACGGCCTGTTCGCGGACGACGGCGGTGGTGAACGCGTCGAGCTGCGGCAGCATCGGCCCTGGTCGCAGCGGCTGGGCGTCGCCGAAACCCGGCAGATCGACCGCGACCGCCGGAATCCCGGCGGCCGCGAGCTGTTCGAGGGCGGGGCGCCAGGTGTCGGCGCTGTCGCAGTAGCCGTGCAGCAGCACCAGCCGTGGTGCGGTGGGCCGGACGTGGGGCGCGACGGCCTTGCGGCGCAGCGAGCGGCGCGCGGCGGGTTGCTCCGGCTCGGGAGCGCCGACTTCGAGCACCCGGGTGCGGACACCGGCATAGCGCCGGAAGGAGACCCGGACGGGGTCCTGGTCACTGGGCCGGCCGCCCGGTACAGCCGGTGCGGGCCGCTGCGTCGCGGTCATGACTACAGATTACCTGGCGAGGCTTGGTTTTTGGTGGAATTTCGGTGCTAACGACCCGGTCTCGAACTGAATACGTCAAGTCTTCACGAGATGTCGGAATGGTTTCCGCGCCGGGCGGATTGTGCATCCGCCCAGCTCGGCGATGGTCTAGCGGGTGAAGACGATCTTGCCGGCCGTTTCCCCGTCGAGCATCGCCCGGAACCCCTTGGGTGCTTCGGAAAATGTAAGTTCCGCGCCGATCTGCGGCCGGACGCCGGTCAGGTCGAGGTAGGCGAGCAGGTCCGCGAGCTCGTCATGGGTGCCCATGGTCGAGCCGGCGACGCGCAGCTGGAGGAAGAAGACGCGCTGCAGCTCCGCGTGCGCGTCCGGGCCGCTCGTCGAGCCCGAGACGACGATGATCCCGCCCGGCTTGAGGGATTTGACCGAATGCGACCAGGTCGCTTTGCCGACGGTCTCGAACACGGCGTCGACGCGCTCGGGCAGCCGCGCGCCCGACTCGAACGCCTGGTGCGCCCCGAGGCTCGTGGCGAGCGCGCGCTTCTCCTCGGTGCGGCCGGTGACCCAGACCCGGAACCCGGCGGCGCGGCCGAGCTGCACCAGCGCCGTCGAGACGCCGCCGGAGGCGCCCTGCACGAGCATCGTCTGGCCCGGCCGCAGCCCGGACTTCACGAAGAGCATCCGGTAGGCGGTCAGCCAGGCCGTGCCCATCGTGGCCGCTTCGGCGAAGCTGAGCGCCGCGGGCTTCGGGACGACGTTGCGGGCCGGCACGACGACCTGGTCGGCGAAGGTGCCCTGGTGCTTCTCGGTGAGCAGCGTGCGCTTCGGGTCGAGCGTGTCGTCGCCCTGCCAGCCCGGCGCGTTGATCACGGAGTGGATGACGACCTCGGTGCCGTCGTCGAGGGTGCCGGCGCCGTCGCAGCCGAGGATCATCGGGAACTGGTCCGGCTTGATCCCGACGCCGCGCAGCGTCCACAGGTCGTGCATGTTGAGGCTGGCCGCCTTGACGTGCACGCGGACCCAGCCGTCGGGCACTTCGGGCTCGGGGCGCTCGCCCACGACGAGCGCGTCCAGGGGGCTGTCGGCGTTGGGTTCCTGCGCGTACACGGCGAACATGTCCTGCAACGTACCGCCCCTGGCACGCGGCGGCAGCAGGGCGCGCGTAGGCTCACACCGTGTTCAACGGGCTTGCCGACTGGTGGGACGGGGTCGAGCTGTGGCTCGCCCAGGCCTGGTTCCCGGTGCAGTTCGTGCTGGTCATGGTGGTCGTCGTGCCGTTGTGCCTGGCCGCCGCGTGGGTGCTCGACAAGCTGGTCGGGCTGTTCGCCCGCCGGCTGAGCCCGGGGCGTGACGACGACTCCGACACCTCGGCATAGGCTCGCGCACCATGTTCAACCGAAGGCGGATCACCGCCGCGCTGATCGGGCTCCTCGTGCTGGTGCTGGGGGGCTGGCTGGTCAAGGACGTCCTCAGCGACGGCTCGCCGTCGTCGACCGCGCCGAGCACCTCGGCCAGTGCGCCCGCACGCGGCGGCGGCGCCGTGCCGGGTGCGGACTCGGGGCTGCCGGTGAAGGCGCTTTCCGCGCTGCCGCCGCAGGCCGCGGACACGTGGAAGCTCATCGAGAAGGGCGGGCCGTACCCGTACCCGCGCAATGACGACGTCGTGTTCGAAAACCGCGAGAAACGCCTGCCCGCCAAGAAGTCCGGCTACTACCACGAGTACACGGTGAAGACGCCGGGCAGCGCCGACCGCGGCGCGCGGCGGCTGATCACCGGGCAGGCGCGCGAGCTGTACTACACCGGCGACCACTACGCGTCGTTCGTCGTCGTGGACGCGGCCCGATGAGCGCCTCGGAGCAGGCGAAGGCCGCCGCGGAAGAAGCCTTCGCGAGGGGCGCGTACCCGCACCTGGTGAACTCGCGGCCGACCGTCGACAAGGCGAGCACGCTCAGCGCCTTCGCCGAAGCACTGTCCTTTCCGGACTACTTCGGCCACAACCTCGACGCGCTCTACGACTGCCTGACCGACCTGTCGTGGCTGCCGCCGGGGGAGCACGTGCTGATCTGGCCGGGCTCGGACGCGCTGCGCAAGGCCGAACCCAAGACGTACCTGGCGATCCGCAGCGTGCTCTCGGACGCGCAGCGCGCACTGGGCCCCGGTACCGGGACCGGACCCGGTTCCTGGCAGCTCACGGTCGTGCTGCCGGACGCCTGAGCGTCCCTTCGCCGACGGTGGGTCCGGGACGTTCACCGCCCCGGACCCTCAGCGTCACTCCGTCAGTCCTGCGGGACCCAGTTCGGCTTGCGCTTCTGGGCGAAGGCCAGGATGCCCTCCTGGCCTTCCTCGCTCGCGAAGAACTTCGCCGACAGCGCGAGCATCTCCTCGAACCCCTCCGACGGCGTGGCCGGGCGGGGACGGCTCAGCAGCGCCTTCGTCTCGGCCAGCGCCTTCGGGCCACCCGCCGCGAGGGCCTTGACGTACCGGGCGACCTCGCCGTCGAGGTCTTCGGACGCCGCGTTCAGCAGGCCGATCTCCACCGCGCGGCGGGCGTCGAACGTGTCGCCCGTCAGGAACAGCTCGTGTGCCGCGCGCGGATTCAACCGCGGGAGGACCGTCAGGGAGATGATCGCCGGGACCACGCCGATGCGGACCTCGGAAAAGGCGAACGTCGCCGCCGGTACCGCCACCGCGATGTCGCACGCCGCCACCATGCCGATGCCGCCGGCGCGGGCCGGGCCGGCCAGGCGGGCGACCACCGGCTTCGGGCTGGTCCACAGCTGTTCGAGGATGCGGGGGAACTCGTTGACGCCCTGGTCGCCCGCGCCGGCGCCGCGGGCCTCCTTGAGGTCCATCCCCGCGCAGAACACCGGGCCCGTGTGGGTCAGCACGATCACCCGCACGGCGTCGTCGGCGGCCGCGGCCGCCAGCGCGGCGGACAGCTCGCCGCGCAGCTGCGCCGACAGCGCGTTGCGGTTGTGCGGGGAGTCCAGGGTGATCGTGGCGGTGCCGCCCACCACGTCGTAGTGCACCAGTTCGTCAGCCATGCCGACACCCTTGCACACGCGCCGCGTGCCACCGGCCGCCCCGCGGCCGGAACCGCGGGGCGGCCGGGTGCTCAGCCGATCGTCGTCGTGGTGAAGACCGGGCTGGGGTTGGGGAAGCACGCCGTCGGCGCGGTGAGGTCGCCGATGATCGTGCTCGCCACCGCGTTGAACGTCAGGCCCGGGTCGCTGTAGCCGGTGCCGGCCAGCTTGGTCTGGATGGTGCCCGACTGGCCGGCCGTCAGGTGCGCGGTCACCGTCGGCAGCTCGAACGTCGAGCCGCCGGCGATCGGGCCGGGGAAGCTCAGCGTCGCGACGCCGTTCGCGACGGAGATGACCGGCGGGGTCGAGCCGAGGCCGGAGCCGCCCGCGAGGTCCGCGCCGACGTAGCTGGAGTTGGCCGGGATCGGGATCTTCAGCGCGAACGTGTTGATGTTCTTGACCTTGTTGCCGCTCACCGTGCCCGGCACGGTGTTCGGTGCCGGGTCGATGACGACGTCGAACGCGGCGCCGGGCGCGACCGTGGCGGGCGCGGTGACGTCGGTGTCCTGGTTGAGGGACACCTTCTGCGGCCCGACGATCGGGGCGTTCGCCTGGCAGTCGAACGTGACGGCGGTGGCCGCCGAGGCCGGGGCGGCGAGGGCGATCGGGAGAGCCGCGGCCGCGGTCAGCGCGGCCAGCCGGGAAAGATGAAGAGCTTTCATCTGAGTCCACCTACCTGCGGTTTTCACGAGGGGAGGGAGAAAGCTGCGCAGCGCTTAGAGAGTTACCGGCAAGTTAACTAGCGCGTCAAGGATTCACCGTTCCCATGCGTGCACGGTGACGACAAATGTGAATGAATCTCACCTTTTGGCGGTGGTGGTGCCACTCCGTGTCCGGCGCGTGTTCGTCTCCGATCGATCCTGACCGGTTCGCTTCGGAACTCTGGTCAAGCCCGCGGCGGCTTTGTTACCTGTGTCACTCGGATGACCTCGACGGAGAGGAACGAGCCGATGAAAGCACGAACGCTGTCGATGGTGTTCAGGCTGCTGGCGCTGTTCGTGCTCGGCAGCGGGCTGCTGACCGCCGTCCCGCCGCAGGCCCAGGCGTCCACCGCCGGGCTCCGGGGCGTCAACTGGGCGGACCAGCGGGACAACTTCGTCAACGGCGTGCTGTACGTGTCCGGGCTGACCTCCTCGGACACGTACTCCTCGGCCGCCGCCACGGCCGGCCAGGTGGTCGGCCAGCTGTACTCGATCACCGGGGCCGACACGGTCCGGATGCCGATCAACGAGCCGACGGTCGCGGGTTACTGGGACACCTACACCGGGGCGATCGACACCGCGCTCGCCAAGGGCAAGGTGATCCTGGCGTACTGGGCCTACAGCGGCGGCAAGCCGGCGAGCACCGCCGGGTTCCAGCAGATGTGGGACAAGGTCGTCGGCAAGTACGGCGGCAACCCCAACGCCTACTTCGAGGTCATCAACGAGCCCTACAGCTACAGCGCCGGGGACCTGAACAACTTCTACAACGCCTGGCTGGCCCGCTATCCCGGCGTGCCGCGCGGCCGCGTGATCCTCGACGGCACCGGCTACGCCCAGAACGTGCCCGCGGTCGGCGCCGACCACCGGCTCGACGGGACGCTGCTCGCGGCCCACGACTACTCGTTCTTCGCGGGCTACGAGAGCGAAACCGAGTGGGCCGACCACCTCGGCGGCTACATCGGCGGGTACGCGGACCGCACGGTCGTCACCGAGTGGGGCGGCCCGATGTCGCCCGGCAGCAAGAACGGCGTCCACTACGACACCATCGACTACAGCATCCCGAGCGGGTCGTTCTTCGCCGACTACATCCGGGGCGTGAGCGCGAAGATGCGCAGCCTCGGAGTCGGCAGCGTCTACTGGCCGGGCCTGCGCGACGGCGACTGGTACAGCCTGACCACCAAGGCCGGCACCGGCTCCGCGACCAAGCTGACGCTGTCGAACGCCAGCGGGCTGACGCGGCTGAAGTACGCGTGGGGGATCGGCGACGGCGGCGGTACGTACGTCCGGATCGTCAACGCCGCCACCGGCCTGTACATCGACGGGCTCGGCCGCACCACCAGCGGGGCCACCGCGGGGCAGTCCGGTGGCACCGGGCAGGCCGGGCAGCAGTGGGTCATCGAGAACTCCGGGAACCGGGTGCGCATCAAGAACCGCGCCACCGGGCTGTACCTCGACGGCGCGGGCCGCACGGCCAACGGCGCCGTGGTGAGCCAGTACGCCGGGAGCGGCAGCGCCAACCAGCAGTGGTCGGTGGTGACCGACGCCGACAACGTGCGCATCAGGAACGGCGCCACGGGCGAGTACCTCGACGGCATGGGCCGCACGAGCAGCGGCGCCGACCTCGGCCAGTACGCCGACAGCAGCAGCGCCAACCAGCGGTGGCGGATCGTGGCGGCCGGCTGAGCCCCGCGGCTCCCAAGCGCCCCAATGTGGCATTGGTTGCGTTGGACGCACCCAATGTGGCGTTCGGTGCGTCAGACGCAACCAACGCCACATTGGGGCGCTTGGGGCGGGGGCTAGACGGGCTGGCCGGTGCGCAGCAGGCCGGTGACCGCCGTGGCGTAGCGGGCGATGACGACGTCCGCGACGCGCGGGTCGTCCGCCAGCGGTGCGGCGATGAACGCGCCCGGGTCGGCTTCGCGGGCCAGCCGCGCGATCCGGTCGGGGAGCAGGCCCGGCGCGAGGAACCACGACGCCACCACGAGGTGACGCACCCCGCGGGCCCGCAGCTTTTCGGCGGCCGCGGGGATGTCCGGCTGGGTGGCGCTGGCGAACGCTTCGCTCGCCGGCAGCCCGAGGCGCTCTTCCCAGCGTGCCGCCAGCGAAGCGACGACCGCGTTGGCGGAAGCGTTCGACGAGCCGACCGCGCTGACGAGCACACCCGTGCCGCGGCGGCGGGGCGCGGCGGCCAGCCGGTCGAGCGCGACCGCCTCCAGGGCCGGGTCGGCGCCCAGTACCTCGGACGTCCGCACGGCGAAGCCCGGGCAGTCGGCCGTCACCGCATCGATCAGCGCGGGCAGGTCGACCCGGGCGTGGAACGCGCTGCCCAGCAGCAGGGGCACCACGACCGCCGTCCGGTGGCCGTCCGCGTACAACCCCCGCAGCACGTCGGTCACCAACGGGGCCGAGAGGTCCAAAAAGGACTCGTACACCGGCAGTCCCGGTGCCTGCGCGCGCACGACGTCGACGAGTGCCCGCACGGTCGCCGCCGAGCGGGGGTCACGGCTGCCGTGCGCGACGGCCACCAGGGGAGGCGTCACGAGAAGCGCTCACCCACCAGGCCCGCGGCCAGGGTGTCGCCGTCCTTCGGGTCGATCACCAGGAACGCGCCGGTGCGCGGGCTGACGCCGTAGTCGTCGACGCCCAGTTCCTCGGCCAGGCGCAGCGTGACGCGGCCGATGTCGTTGAGCTCCAGCGTCGCCGGGTCGTCCACACTGGACAGTGTCTGCTCGTCGAACCGCGCGTGCAGCTCGTCGACCAGGGCCTGGACCGTGCGGGTGCCGTGCTTGACGAGCACGCGCGCGCCCGGCTTCAGCGGCTTGGACGACAGCCAGCACAGCGTGCCGGTGATCTCGTCGGTGACCCGCGGGGGCGCGTCGGCGGCCGCGATCAGGTCGCCGCGGGAGATGTCGATGTCGTCGGTGAGCAGCAGCGTCACCGACGTCCCGGCGCCCGCTTCTTCCAGGGGCCCGTCCGCGGTGTCGATGCGCTCGACGCGGCTGCGGATGCCCTGCGGCAGCACGACGACCTCGTCGCCGGGGCGGACCGTGCCCGCCGCGATCTGGCCCGCGTAGCCGCGGTAGTCGAGGTATTCCGGGGTGCGCGGCCGGATGACGTACTGCACCGGGAAGCGCAGCGCCGAGTCGTGCGGGTCGGGCGCGACCGGCACCTCCTCCAGGTGCTCCAGCAGGCTGGGCCCGGTGTACCACGGGGTCCGCTCCGAGCGCGTCGCGACGTTGTCGCCCTCCAGCGCCGACACCGGGATCGCGAGGACGGAACCCCGCGAGTAGCCGAGCGACTCCGCGTGCGAGGCGAACTCTTCGGCGATCACCGTGAAGGTCGCCTCGTCGTAGCCGACCAGGTCGATCTTGTTCACCGCCAGCACCAGCTGCGGCACGCCGAGCAGGGCCAGCACGGCCGCGTGCCGCCGGGTCTGCTCGATCACGCCCTTGCGCGCGTCGACCAGCAGCACGGCCAGCTGCGCGGTGGACGCGCCGGTCACCGTGTTGCGCGTGTACTGCACGTGCCCCGGCGTGTCGGCCAGGACGAACGACCGCTTCGGCGTGGCGAAGTACCGGTACGCGACGTCGATGGTGATGCCCTGCTCGCGCTCCGAGCGCAGGCCGTCCACGAGCAGCGAAAGATCCGGTGTGGACAGTCCCTTGTCGACGGACGCGCGGGTGACGGCGTCGAGCTGGTCGGCGAGCACCGACTTGGTGTCGTACAGCAGCCGCCCGACCAGGGTGGACTTGCCGTCGTCGACGCTGCCCGCGGTCGCGAGCCGCAACAGGCTGGACATCAGAAATACCCCTCACGCTTGCGGTCTTCCATGGCCGCCTCGGACATCCGGTCGTCGGCGCGGGTGGCGCCGCGCTCGGTGAGCCGGGAGGCCGACACCTCGGCGATGACCTCTTCGACGGTGGCCGCGGTGGATTCGATCGCGCCGGTGCACGAGCCGTCGCCGACGGTCCGGTAGCGGACCACCAGCTCGCGGACCTCTTCGCCCGGGCGCGGGCCGCCCCACGGGCCTTCGGCCAGCAGCATCCCGTCGCGCAGGTACACCTCGCGTTTGTGCGCGTAGTAGATCGAAGGCAGCTCGACCTTCTCGCGGGCGATGTAGTTCCAGACGTCGGCCTCGGTCCAGTTGGACAACGGGAAGACGCGGACCTGCTCGCCCGGGCGGTGCCTGCCGTTGTAGAGGTTCCACAGCTCGGGCCGCTGGCGCCGCGGCTCCCACTGGCCGAAGGCGTTGCGCAGGCTGAAGATCCGCTCCTTCGCACGGGCGCGTTCTTCGTCCCGGCGGCCGCCGCCGAAGACGGCGTCGAACTTGTTCTCCGCGATCGTGTCGAGCAGCGGCGTGGTCTGCAGCGGGTTGCGCATCCCGTCGGCGCGCTCTTCCAGGCGCCCGTCGTCGATCCAGTCCTGGACCTTCGCGACGACCAGGCGCAGGCCGTGGCGCTCGACGACGCGGTCGCGGAACTCGATCACCTCGTCGAAGTTGTGCCCGGTGTCCACGTGCAGCAGCGGGAACGGCACCGGCGCCGGCCAGAACGCCTTGATCGCCAGGTGCAGCAGCAGCGTCGAGTCCTTGCCGCCGGAGAAGAGGATCACCGGACGGTCGAACTCGCCCGCCACCTCCCGGAAGATGTGGATGGCCTCGGATTCGAGGGCGGCCAAGTTGTCCTGTGCCGCATCAGTAGCGGGCTCCAAGGTCGTCATGCGTCCCTTCCTCAGCCGTGCAGTCCGCACTCGGTCTTCGACTGGCCTGCCCACCGGCCGCTGCGCGGGTCCTGCCCCGGCTCGACGCGAGCCGTGCAGGGTGCGCAGCCGATCGAGAGGTAGCCGATCGACACCAGCGGGTTCTCGAGGATGCCGTGCTCGCGGATGTAGCCGTTGAACTCGTCGTCGGTCCAGGCGGCGATCGGGTTGACCTTCACCAGGCCGTTGCGGTCGTCCCAGGTGACGATGGGGGTGTTCGCGCGGGTCGGCGCGTCGACCCGGCGGACGCCGGTCACCCACGCCGAGTAGTTCGACAGCGTGTTGCGCAGCGGGACGACCTTGCGCAGGAAACAGCACTGGTTCGGGTCGCGGTCGTGCAGCTTCGGGCCGTACTCCGCGTCCTGCTCGGCGACGCTCTGCTCGGCCTGGGCGTTCACGATGCGGACGTCCGGGTACACCGTCTGGACGGCGTCGCGGGTGCCGATCGTCTCCGGGAAGTGGTAACCGGTCTCCAGGAACAGAACGTCCACATCGGACTTCACCTTCGTGGCGAGGTCGATGAGGACGGCGTCCTGCATGTTGGACGCGACGATGAAGTCGTCGCCGAACGTGTCCACGGTCCAGCGCAGCGCTTCTTCCGCGGTGGCGTCGGCGAGTTCTTTCGAGGCGCGCTCGGCGAGGGTCTTGTAGTCGGCGGTGGCGGTCATCGGGAAACCTCCGGGAGGGACAGGCCGAGGAACTTGACCGAGAAAACCCGGCGACAGCTGGAACACAGCCAGCCGCCGTTCTCTTCCGGCCGGAGATCCTCGTCGCCGCAATAGGGGCAGTAGAACGGCGTGGCTCGCTCTGTCATTGGAGCGCGCTTTCCTCGGCGCGGGCGGCCCATTGCGGGAACCGTTCGCCCGGTTCGCGCCCGGCGACGTAGTTGCGCACGACGCGCTCGACGTAGCCGGTCAGCTCGCCCGAAGTCACCTTGTGCCCACGCAGTTTCCGGCCGAACCCGGCGTCGAGGCCGAGGCCGCCGCCCAGGTGCACCTGGAAGCCTTCGACCTGGTTGCCGTCGGCGTCGGTGACGATCTGGCCCTTGAGACCGATGTCCGCGGTCTGGATCCGGGCGCAGGAGTTGGGGCAGCCGTTGAGGTGCACGGTGACCGGCGTCTCGAGGCCGTCCTGGATGTCGGCGAGGGACTTCTCGAGGTCCGCGACGAGCTGCTGTGCGCGGGCCTTCGTCTCGACGATGGCGAGCTTGCAGAACTCCAGCCCGGTGCAGGCCATCACGCCGCGCCGCCACGGCGACGGCTTCGTCTCCAGCCCCAGCTCGGCCAGCTCGGCCGAGAGCGTGGCGACCTGGGCCTCGGGCACGTCGAGCACGACGAGCTTCTGCTGCGGGGTGAGCCGCACGCGGTTCGACCCGGCCCGCTCGGCGGCCTTGGCGACGGCGACGAGCGTGCCGCCGGACGACCGGCCGGCGATCGGCGCCGCGCCGACGTAGAACTTGCCGTCGACCTGCGGGTGCACGCCGACGTGGTCGATCGGGACGGCCGGGTCGGCCGGCGGCGGGCCGTCGATCAGCTCGCGCTTGAGGTACTCGTCCTGCAGGACCTGCCGGAACTTCTCCGCGCCCCAGTCCTTGACCAGGAACTTGATCCGGGCCCGCGAGCGCAGCCGCCGGTAGCCGTAGTCGCGGAAGATCGAGATGACGCCTTCCCAGACGTCCGGGACCTCGTCCAGGGGCACCCAGGCGCCGAGGCGCTGACCGAGCATCGGGTTGGTGGACAGGCCGCCGCCGACCCAGACGTCGAAGCCGGGCCCGTGCTCCGGGTGGTCGACGCCGACGAAGGCCACGTCGTGGATCTCGTGGGCGACGTCGGGCTGGCCGGAGATCGCGGTCTTGAACTTGCGCGGCAGGTTGGCGTACTCGGGCTTGCCGATGTAGCGGCGCTTGATCTCGTCGATCGCCGGCGTGCCGTCGATCACCTCGGCCGCGGCGATGCCCGCGACCGGCGAGCCGAGGATGACGCGCGGGCTGTCGCCGCAGGCTTCCATCGTGGTCATGCCGGCGTTCTCGAGCTTGGCCCAGATCGTCGGCACGTCCTCGATCCGGATCCAGTGGTACTGGATGTTCTGCCGGTCGGTGATGTCGGCGGTGTCGCGCGCGTACGCCTGCGAGATCTCGCCGAGCACGGTGAGCTGGTCGGTGGTCAGCGCGCCGCCGTCGATCCGGACCCGCAGCATGAAGTAGCGGTCGTCGAGCTCTTCGGGCTCCAGCGTCGCCGTGCGGCCGCCGTCGATCCCCGGCTTGCGCTGGGTGTAGAGGCCGAACCAGCGGAACCGGCCGCGCAGGTCGCCCGGGTCGATCGCGTCGAACCCGCGGTGGGCGTAGATGTTCTCGATGCGCGCCCGCACGTTGAGCGGGTGGTCGTCCTTTTTGGACCGCTCGTTGGGGTTCAGCGGCTCCCGGTAACCGAGCGCCCACTGCCCTTCGCCGCGCTTCTGCTTGACACGCGCGGGGCGGGCTGGGGTTTGGGGCGTGGCCATGGCGGCGTCCTCCGAGAGGCTTTTCGTGGCAGCGGAGGAGCACCGGCTCGCGGGTGTCCTCCGGCGCCGGCTGTCCAGATTTCGTGGCAGGTGGTGGCGATCGGGGAGTCAGCGAACGGGTACGCAGAGGGCGCTGGCGACCCGCAGGAGGTCGACGTGGCGGCGGGCCACGAGCAGAACACCGGCATGAGTCACGGCGTCAGCGTGCCACGCGTCCACAATGTGGTCCAGGGCTGCCCGCATGGTGGGAGAAGGGTCACTTACCTGCGAAAACCGTGTCAATCGCCCTCCCGCGCCCACTTGCGCGATCCAAACCACTATGAGTAGAGTACTACGAATACAGTGGTAAGCAGAGAGGTGCGTGGGGATGCAGGTCAAGGGTTTCGGGGCGGGTTACCTGGTCGACGACGTCGCCGCGACCACCCGCTTCTACGCCGACGTGATCGGGCTGCCGGTCACCGTCGAGCTGGACTGGTTCGCCAGCGTCAACGCCGGCGCGCCGGGGTACGAGATCAGCTTCGTGCGGCGCGGGCACGAGTCGGTGCCGCCGGCCTACCGTGCGAGGGAGACGGCCGGGCTGATGTTCGGCCTCGTCGTCGAAGACGCGCGCGCCGAGGCGAAGCGGCTGGAAGAGGCGGGTGTCGAGCTGGTGACGCCGGTCGTCGACGAGGTATACGGGCAGCGGCACTTCTCCGTCGCCGACCCGAACGGCGTGCTGCTCGACGTCATCGAGATGATCCCGGTCGACCCGGACTGGGCGGCCGCGAACCTGCCGCCGTCGTAACGGGTGTTCACCCGATCGGCCTCTCGCCGCGACCGAGCGTGGCGGGGTGGACAATCGGAGGGTGCCCGAGCTGCGTCCCGATCCCGCCACCGCCATCGACCCCGCCTTGCCGGAAAGCGCGTTGAAGGGGCTCGGGAGCAGAGCGTTCGGGGTCTACGTGCACGTCCCGTTCTGCGCGACGCGCTGCGGGTACTGCGACTTCAACACCTACACCGCGGGTGAGCTCGACACCGGTTCGTCGCCGCAGTCCTGGCTGGAAGGACTGCGGCGCGAGCTGGAGCTCGCGGCGCGCGTGCTCGTCGTGCCCCCGGCCGCCGACACCGTGTTCGTCGGCGGCGGCACGCCGTCGCTGCTGGGCGCCGACGGCCTCCGCTCGGTGCTCGACGCCGTGCGCGACGTCTTCGGGCTCGCCCCGGGCGCCGAGGTGACGACGGAGTCGAACCCGGAGTCGACATCGCCGGAGTTCTTCGCCGGGATCCGCGAAGCCGGCTACACGCGGGTCTCGCTGGGCATGCAGTCGGCCGCGCCGCACGTGCTGAAGATCCTCGACCGCGTGCACACCCCGGGCCGTCCGGGGAAGGCCGCCGCCGAAGCCCGCGCCGCCGGGTTCGAGCACGTGAACCTCGACGTGATCTACGGCACGCCGGGGGAGCGCGCCGGCGACCTGCGCGCGACGCTCGACGCCGTGCTGGCCGCCGGGGTCGACCACGTCTCGGCGTACGCGCTGATCGTCGAAGAGGGCACGGCGCTGGCCCGCCGCGTGCGCCGGGGCGAGCTGCCCGCGCCGGACGACGACGTGCTGGCCGCGGACTACGAAATGATCGACGCGACGCTCTCGGCCGCGGGACTGCGCTGGTACGAGGTGTCGAACTGGGCGGCGTCCGACGAGGCCCGCTGCCACCACAACCTCGGCTACTGGCGGGGCGACGACTGGTGGGGCGCCGGGCCGGGCGCGCACAGCCACGTCGGCGGGGTGCGCTGGTGGAACGTCAAGCACCCGGCGCGCTACGCCGCTTTGCTCGCCGAGGGCGCCTCGCCCGCGGGCGGGCGCGAGGTGCTCACCGACGACGACCAGCACCTCGAACGGATCATGCTCGAGCTCCGCGTCGCCGAGGGGCTTCCGCTCGACGTCCTCGACGGGCCGGGGCTCGCCGAGGCCCGCGCGGCCGCCGCCGAGGGCCTGCTCGATCCGTCCGCTTTGGACACCCGCGGCCGCGCGGTGCTCACCGACCGCGGGCGGCTGCTCGCCGACGGCGTGGTCCGCCGGCTCGCCGGCTAGGTGTATTGACCACGGAGGTTGGGTACGGGGCGACACGTGATCGGATGATCTTGGTGTGAGGGAGGGCCTCCGGGTTCGGTGTGGATTGCGACATCT
>NZ_JBFACT010000087.1:0-30414 GCF_040640995.1 Amycolatopsis sp. NPDC021455
AACCCGAGTGCGTAGGAACTCTTGAGGGCGATCGCGTCGTCGTTGAAGGCGTTTACCGTGGTGCCGGAGATGTGGACGTCGCGGCAGCAGTCGCCAACGCACCGAACGCCACATTGGGGCGCTTGAGAGCGGCGGGGCAGGCTAGTGGGCGTCGCGCTCGCCGTCGCGCCTGTCGTCCTCGTCACGCTGCTCATCGGCGTCCGCGGGGTCGCCGCGATGCGCACGACGTCGGACTTCCTCGTGGCGTCCCGCCGGATCTCGCCGCTGGTGAACTCGGCCGCCGTCTCGGGCGAGTACCTCAGTGCCGCTTCCTTCCTCGGCGTCGCCGGGCTCGTCGTCAAGGACGGCATCGGCGCCCTCTGGTACCCGGTCGGCTTCACCGCCGGCTACATCGCGATGCTCGTGCTCGTCGCCGCGCCGATGCGGCGCTCGGGCGCGCTGACCGTCCCCGACTTCGCCGAAGCCCGGCTCAACTCCCCCGCGCTGCGCCGCCTCACCGCCGTCGTCGTGCTCGTGATCGGCACCATCTACGTCGTCCCGCAGTTCCGCACCGCCGGCCTCGTCCTCGCCGCGGTCGGCGGCACCCCGTACTGGGTCGGCGTGGTGCTGGCCGGCGCCGCGGTCAGCGTCACCCTGGCGCTGGGCGGCATGCGCGCGGCGACGTACGTGCAGGCGTTCCAGTTCGTCCTCAAGCTGCTGCTGTTCCTCGTCCCGGCGATCTGGCTGGTGCTGCAGGCCGGCGCGGTCAACCGGACCGACGCGCTCAACCCCGTCGAGTTCACCCACTTCGCCCGCGAGACCCCGGTGCGGTTCGAGGTCGACGTCACCATGGAGATCCGCGAACAGACCCCCGTCCGGCGCAACGGCGCCGTCGAAGTCCTGCAGCCGGGCGAGTTCACCGCGCGCAGCCAGGACGAGGTCGTGTTCGGGACGGGCGCGGCCGTCCCGGCGGTCCGCGGCGGCGCCGCACTCGGCGGCCCGGACTGGCGGCGCCCGCTGCTCGACCTCGGCGACCAGGGCCACCCGCTGCTCGGCACCTGGGCCGTGCTCGTCGCGACCATGCTGGGCACGATGGGCCTCCCACACGTCCTCATGCGCTTCCACACCAGCCCGGACGGCCGCGCCGCGCGCCGCACCGCCGCGATCACGGTCGCCCTCCTCGGCGTCTTCTACCTCTTCCCCGGCATCTACGGCGTGCTCGGCCGGGTCCTCGTCCCCGGGCTGTACCTCTCCGGCGCGACCGACACCGTCGTCGTCGCCCTGCCGTCCCAAGTGGACAGTGGCTGGACCGGCGGGCTGTTCACGGCGCTGCTGACGGCCGGCGCGTTCGCCGCGTTCCTGGCGACGTCGCTCGGCCTGCTGCTGGTGATGTCCGGCGCGATCGCGCACGACCTCGTGCCCGGCGAGCTGCGGCGGCTGCGGATCGCCGTGTTCGGCGTCGCCGGGGTGATGGTGCTGCTGGCGCTGCGCTCGGCCGAGCTCGACGCCGGTGTCCTGGTCACGTGGGGCTTCACCGTCGCCGCGTCGACGTTCTGCCCGCTGCTCGTGCTCGGCATCTGGTGGCCGCGCCTGACCGCGACCGGCGGGATCGCCGGCGTGCTGACCGGGCTGGTCGCGTCGTCCGGCTCGATCCTGTTCGCCCTCGCCGGGCCCCCGCTGAGCGGCTGGCCGGCGATCTTGGTACAGCAACCGGCCCCCTGGTCGGTACCCTTGGCGTTCGGCGTAATGGCGCTGGTCTCGCTGCGGGGCAGACCCCCCGGCTGGTCGATGGCGGCGATGCTCCGGCTGCACCTCGACGAACCCCGTTCGACGGGTTCGCGCGACCGTTCGTCAACCGTTCGTCGTCTGACCCGGCTGTTGAACCGCTGAATCTTCACACGAGACTCACACGTCCCTACGGTGTCGCAGGTCACTTTCCGCAGCGTCGCAGGGAGCAGCGATGAGCACGACGAACACCGGCGGGCCCCCGGACACGTCCGAGACGATCTGGGAACGAGCCCACGAAAGCACCGAGTTCCGCGAGCTGCGCAGCCGCCTGCGCCGGTTCGTCTTCCCGATGACGGCGCTGTTCCTCGTCTGGTACCTCCTGTACGTGCTGCTGGCGGACTACGCGCACGGCTTCATGAGCACGAAGGTGTTCGGCAACATCAACGTCGGCCTGATCTTCGGCCTCCTGCAGTTCGTCTCGACGTTCGTGATCACCGGGCTCTACGTCCGGTACGCGAACCGGAAGCTCGACCCGGTCGCCGAGAAGATCCGTGAGGACATCGAAGAGGGCGCTGCGAAGGAGCACGAATGAACACGACGCTCGCCGCGGGTGTCGAAGGCAGCAGCCCGCTCCTCAACATCCTGATCTTCGCCGCGTTCGTGGTCGTCACCCTGGTGATCGTGTTCCGGGCCAGCCGCAACACGAAGACGGCGTCGGACTACTACGCCGCCGGCCGCGCGTTCACCGGCCCGCAGAACGGCATCGCCATTTCGGGTGACTACCTGTCCGCGGCGTCGTTCCTCGGCATCGCCGGCGCGATCGCCATCAACGGCTACGACGGCTTCCTCTACTCCATCGGCTTCCTGGTGGCGTGGCTCGTCGCGCTGCTGCTGGTCGCCGAACTGCTGCGCAACACCGGCAAGTTCACCATGGGCGACGTCCTGGCGTTCCGGATGAAGCAGCGCCCGGTGCGCGCGGCGGCCGCGACGTCGACGCTGGCCGTGTCGTTCTTCTACCTGCTCGCGCAGATGGCGGGCGCCGGCGGCCTCGTAGCCCTGCTGCTCGGCATCGAAGGCGGCTTCGGGCAGGGGCTGGTGATCGCCGTGGTCGGCATCATCATGATCGCCTACGTCCTGATCGGCGGTATGAAGGGCACCACCTGGGTGCAGATCATCAAGGCCGCGCTGCTGATCATCGGCGCGCTCGTGATCACCCTGTGGGTGCTCGGCAAGTACGGGTTCAACTTCTCCCAGCTGCTGCAGGCCGCCGTCGACAAGGCGGGCAAGGCCGGGCAGTCGCTGCTCGGCCCGGGCAAGCAGTACGGCGCCACCGGCACGTCGAAGCTGGACTTCTTCTCGCTCGGCATCGCGCTGGTGCTGGGCACGGCGGGCCTGCCGCACGTCCTGATGCGCTTCTACACGGTGCCGACCGCCCGCGACGCGCGCCGCTCGGTGGTCTGGGCGATCGTCCTGATCGGCGTGTTCTACCTGTTCACGCTGGTGCTCGGCTACGGCGCGGGCGCGCTGGTCGGGCCGGACACGATCAAGAAGGCGCCCGGCGGGGTGAACTCCGCGGCCCCGCTGCTCGCGCTCGAACTGGGCGGGCCGGTGCTGCTGGGCCTGATTTCCGCGATCGCCTTCGCGACGATCCTCGCGGTGGTCGCCGGCCTGACGATCACGGCGTCGGCGTCCTTCGCCCACGACGTCTACGCGAACGTCGTCAAGCGCGGCAAGACGTCGCCGGACTCGGAGGTCAAGGTCGCCCGGATCACCGCCGTGGTGATCGGTGCCCTCGCCATCGGCGGCGGCATCCTGGCCAACGGGCAGAACGTCGCGTTCCTGGTCGCGCTGGCCTTCGCGGTCGCGGCCTCGGCGAACCTGCCGACGATCCTCTACTCGCTGTTCTGGAAGCGGTTCAACACCCAGGGCGCGCTGTGGTCGATCTACGGCGGCCTGGCCATCACGATCGTGCTGATCGTGTTCTCGCCCGCGGTGTCGGGCAAGAGCACGTCGATGATCAAGAGCGCGGACTTCGCCTGGTTCCCGCTGAGCAACCCGGGCATCGTTTCGATCCCGGCCGCGTTCATCCTCGGCTGGCTCGGCACGATCCTGTCCAAGGAGCACGACGAGAAGAAGTACGCCGAGATGGAGGTCCGTTCCCTGACCGGCGCGGGCGCCGAGAAGGCGGTCGTTCACTAGGTGCAGTGACCCCGAGGGCCGTCGCGAGGGTGTTCCCGATCCCCTCGCGACGGCCTTCGGCCATCAGTACGGCAGTTTGCCCTCCGTGACGCCCGCGACGGCCGCCTCGAACTGCTTCCGGACGTACTGCCACAGCCCGCCACCCAGCGAAATCCTCGCCACCCCCAGTGCGGCGAGGCCTTCCAGACCCGGGCTGCCCGGCCAAGCGGTCACGTTGACCGCACCGCCGGTCCCCTGCACGAACTCCGCGATGAGCTCGGGCGTGCGCAGGTGGATCGGGTAAACGCAGTCGGCGCCTGCCTCGAGGTAGGCCTTCGCCCTGGCGACGCCGGCTTCGAGTGCTTCCTTCGGATCCACTCCGCGGAAGGAGTCGACCCGGGCGTTGATCACCAGGCCGTCGCCCGCCGCCTCGCGGAGGGCGGCGATCCGCGCCGCCTGCTCGGCGACCGGCCGGACGCCGCCGGTGGCGTGGTCGGTGTCCTCGAAGTTGCAGCCGACGGCGCCGGCGTCGAGCAGCCGGCCCGCCAGTTCGGCGCCGGACAGGCCGTAGCCCGACTCCGCGTCGACGGTGACCGGGACACCGACCGCCTTCGTGATCCGCGCGGCGGCGGCGAACATCTCGTCCGCGGGCGCGGCTTCGCCGTCGGGGAACCCGAGCGCGGCCGCGACGGCGACCGAGCTGGTCGCGACGGCGGGGAACCCGGCGGCCTCGACGAGCTTCGCGGTGTCGGCGTCCCAGACGTTCGGCAGGACCAGCGGCTTGCCCGGGACGTGCAGCGCCTTGAGCGCGGCGGCGGTCACTCGTCCCGCTTCGGCAGCGGCGTGTGGCTGGTGATGGTCATCCGGTTCCAGCTGTTGATCGCGATGATCTCCCACCCGATGGCGCGGTACTGGTCCTCGCTGAACACCTTCGCCGCCTGCTCGTAGACGTCGTCGGGCACGGTCTGCGTCGAGGACAGCTTGGTCATCGCCTCGGTGAGGGCGAGGGCGGCCTGTTCCTGCTCGGTGAACAGGTCGGTCTCGCGCCAGCCGTCGAGCACGAACAGCCGCCGCGGCGACTCGCCCAGCTCGAGCGCGTCGCGGGTGTGCATGTCGAGGCAGTACGCGCAGCCGTTGATCTGCGACGCGCGGGTCTTCACCAGTTCCAGGAGCTTGCGGTCGAGCCCGGCGTTGGCCGCGGCTTTGTTCACCTCAGCCTGCAGGCCGGCCATCGCCTGGTAGAGCTCGGGGGCGCCCCCGAGTCCGATTCGGTTGGTCATGTCGATCACGCTAGCGGTGACTGGACCACCGGTATGGTCCAGTCACATGACTGATTCGTGGTCCAGTTCGGGGCTCGACGTCCACCTCGGCTGGCAGCCCGCGTCCGGTCGGGCCGGGCTCGCGGCGGCGATCCGCGCGGCCATCCGCGAGGGCCGGTGGCAGCCGGGCGCGGCGGTGCCGTCGACCCGCGCACTGGCGCACGACCTGGGCGTCGCCCGCGGAACGGTCTCCCGGGTGTACGCCGACCTCGCCGCCGAGGGCTACCTTCGCACGGCCCAGGGCGCGCCGACCCGGGTGGCGACGGCGGGCTCGCTCCCCCAGTCCGCGCCCCGGCAGGCGCCCCGCGACCCGGCACCGCGCTGGGACCTGCGACCGGGCCGCCCGGACCTGACGGCCTTCCCCCGCCAGGCCTGGATGACCGCCACCCGGCGGGCCCTGCTGCGGACCCCGGCGTCGGCGTTCGGCTACGAGTCGGAGCAGGGCTCGCCGGAGCTGCGGGACACCCTCGCCGGTTACCTCGCCCGCGCCCGCGGGGTGGTCGCCGACCCGGCGCGAATCGTGGTGTGCCACGGGTATTCGCACGCCATCGCGGTGCTGTCCCGCGCGCTTTCCGGCCTGGGCGCCGGCGAAATGGCGTTCGAAAACCCGTCGCTGGCCACCTACCGGTCGATCGCGGCGGCGCAGGGACAGCGGGTCGTCGGCGTGCCGGTCGACGAGCACGGGATCGACGTGTCCGCGTTGGACAGTCCGGCGGCGGTCGTGACGGCGGCCCACCAGTACCCCACCGGCGTCACCCTGGCCCCACCGCGGCGGGCGGCCCTGGCCCGCTGGGCGAGCGAGTCGGGCGCGTTCGTGCTGGAAGACGACTACGACGGCGAGTTCCGCTTCGACCGCCAGCAGGTCGGGGCACTGCAGGCGCTGGCGCCGGAACGGGTGGTGTACGCGGGCACGGCGAGCAAGACCCTGGCCCCGGCGCTGCGGCTGGCGTGGCTGGTGCTGCCGCGGACCCTGGTGGAGCCGGTCCGGGCGGCGATGGCCGACAGCGGTTCGCGCCCGGCGCTGCTGAACCAGCTGGCACTGGCCGAGCTGATCGACTCAGGTGCCTACGACCAGCACGTCCGCCGCAGCCGCGCGGAGTACCGCTCCCGCCGCGCCCGCCTGCTGGCGGCCTTGCCGGACTCGGTGCGGCCGTCCGGCATCTCGGCGGGCCTGCACCTGCTGCTGAAGCTGCCCCCGGACGGCCCCTCGGAGGCAACGGTCCTGGCGGCCTGCCGCCGCCGCTCGATCGGCATCGAAGGCCTGGGCAGCTACTGGATGACCCTGGACGGCCCAGGCGGCCTGATCGTCGGCTACGCGGCAACCCCGAAACACGCCTTCACAGGCGCCACCCAAAACCTGGTGGAAGCCCTCCGCGAAGCCACCCCCTAACCCTCCCGCCCGAGTTCCGCCCCCAATCACACGAGCCGACCCTCCAGTCACGCGAGTCGACCCTCCAGTCACGCGAGTCGACCCTTCAATCACGTGTGATGCCCCCTCAATCACACGTGATGCCTCTCCAATCACAAGTATTGAGAGGGCCGTCCCTCGGGGTGGCCCTCTCAAACACCGTCAGAACCAGCAATCGGGGCGGACGCGGAGCAGTTCCGTCCGCAGCACCGGCGTGCCGTCGACCGGCGCCGGGTCCTCCGCGGTCGGCTGGATTCCGCCGGCGGCGACCTTGTCGAGCGTCTTCAACCCCTCGGCGCCGACCGTGCCGAACACCGTGTAGTTGGGCCGAAGCGCGGAATCGCCGTAGACGACGAAGAACTGCGAGCCGTTGGTGTCCGGCCCCGCGTTGGCCATCGCGAGCAGGCCGCGCGCGTACACTCGCCGCGCGCCGGTCGGGTCGGTCGGCGCCGGCGGCAGGTCCACCGGCAGCTCGTCCTTGTACTTGTACCCCGGCCCGCCCTCGCCGGTCGCGGTCGGGTCACCGCACTGCAGGACCTTCAGCGTCGGATACGCGGTGAGCCGGTGACACACCGTGTGGTCGTAGAACCGGTGCCGCGCCAGGTGCAGGAAGCTCTGCACCGTGCACGGCGCCTTCGCGCGGTCGAGCCGCAGCGGAAGTGCGCCCTGGCTGGTCGGGATCGCGACGTCGACCTCGCCGTGGCTCGGTGTGTGCCGCGGGTCGGGTGGCAGCGGTACCGGCCGGGCGGGCGGTTCGTCGGGAGTTTCGGTGTACTGGCACGGCCCGTGAGTCGTCTTCGGCGGAGCGTCGGCTGCTGTGGCGACGCCGTTGCCCGCCACGAACAACGCGCCCGCCGCCAGCGCGGTGACGAGTGTTTTCTTCATCCTGCACACCCTCCCAGTGATCGCCCGGTTCCGGAGCGTCCCGCAGTCTAGGCCCCGGCACCGACAGCCAGAACCGGCGAAAGTCGCCCGTGTCAGCCCATCGGGTGAATCCCCGCGCCGGGACCCCGAAATTGTCGGACCCCCGGAGCACGCTGTCGATCAAGCGGCAAAGTGCCGCACTCGCGGAGGAGGAAGTCATGGCGCGTCGGCGAGGAATCGTTGCGGTGGAACGGATCGCGAAGGCGATACTGCGGCTCCTGCGCACGTCACCCGCGCAGGTCGGCGATCAGCTCTTCGGCGGCGGCGAACGGATCGATCTCCCGGGCCACGACCCGCTCGGCCACCCCGGCCAGCCGTCCGCCGCCGCGCAGGTCTGCCAGCTCGGCCCGCAGCCGCCGGACGGCGATGGCCTCGACTTCGTCGCGCGCCCGGGCCGCCCGGCGCCGCGCCAGCTCGTCGTGCGCCACCAGCCAGTCATGGTGCGAAGACAGGGCCTTCACGACCTCGTCGATGCCCTCGCCCTTCGCCGCGACGGTCCGCACGATCGGCTGGCGCCAGGCGGCTCCCCGGATCTCCCGGCGGGCCAGCGCGATCATCTGCTTGAGGTCGTGCACGGTGGCGTCGGCACCCTCGCGGTCCGCCTTGTTCACGACGAAGACGTCGGCGATCTCGAGCACGCCAGCCTTCGCGGCCTGGATGCCGTCGCCCATCCCCGGCGCGAGCAGCACCACCGTGGTGTCGGCCAGTTTCACGACGTCCACTTCGGACTGTCCGACGCCGACGGTCTCGATCAGCACGACGTCGAAGCCGGCGGCGTCGAGCACGCGCACCGCCTGCGGCGTCGCCCACGACAGCCCGCCGAGGTGTCCTCGCGTGGCCATCGAGCGGATGAACACGCCGGGGTCGGTGGCGTGCTCGGTCATCCGGATCCGGTCGCCGAGCAGCGCACCGCCGGAAAACGGCGAAGACGGGTCGATGGCGAGCACGCCGACCCGCTTGCCCTCCGCGCGCAACGCGGTGAGCAGCGCCGAAGTCGAGGTCGACTTGCCGACGCCGGGTGGCCCGGTGAGCCCGACGACCCGGGCCCGCCCGGTGTGCGGGGTCAGTGCCCGGGCGATCTCGGCGACACGGGGGTGGGCGTCCTCGACGAGCGACAGCAGCCGCGCGACGGCACGGGGTTGCCCGTCCCGCGCGCGGCCGACCAGGTCGTCGAGGTCGAGTGGGCCGGCCACTTACGCGGACGGCACCCGCAGCAGCAGGGCGTCGCCCTGGCCACCGCCACCGCACAGCGCGGCCGCGCCGAGGCCGCCACCGCGGCGGCGCAGCTCGTGGACGAGGTGCACGGCGAGCCGGGCGCCGGAGGCCCCGATGGGGTGGCCGAGGGCGATGGCGCCGCCGTTGACGTTGACCTTCTCCGGGTCGAGGCTGAGCTTCTCGGTGGAGACGAGCCCGACCGCGGCGAAGGCCTCGTTGATCTCGACGAGGTCGAGGGCGTCGGCGGTCAGGTTCGCCTTCGCCAGCGCGGCGAGGATGGCGTTCGACGGCTGCTCGTGCAGGCTCGCGTCGGGCCCGGCGACGACACCGTGCGCACCGATCTCGGCGAGCGGCGTGATCCCGAGCTCCTCGGCCTTCGCCCTGCTGGCCACGACGACCGCGGCGGCGCCGTCGGAGATCTGCGAGGCAGACCCCGCGGTGATGGTGCCGTCGGAGGCGAAGGCCGGGCGCAGCTTGCCGAGGCCTTCGGCGGTGGTGTCGGCGCGGACGCCTTCGTCGGTGTCGAAGACGACCGGGTCGCCCTTGCGCTGCGGGATGGAGACCGGCGCGATCTCGTCGGCGAAGTAGCCGTTCTTGATGGCTTCGGCGGCGCGCTGGTGGGAGCGTGCGGAGAAGGCGTCCTGCTGCTCGCGGGTGACGCCGTAGCGGGAGTTGTACTTCTCCGTCGAGGCGCCCATGGCGACCTGGTCGAAGGCGCAGAAGAGGCCGTCGTGGGCCATGTGGTCGACGAGGGTGCTGTCGCCGTACTTGTAGCCGGAGCGGGACTTCGGCAGCAGGTGGGGCGCCTGGGTCATCGATTCCTGCCCGCCGGCGACGACGAGGTCGAACTCGCCGGCCCGGATGAGCTGGTCGGCGAGCGCGATGGCGTCGAGGCCGGAGAGGCAGACTTTGTTGATCGTCAGGGCGGGCACGCTCATCGGGATGCCCGCGGCGACGGCGGCCTGGCGGGCCGGGATCTGGCCGGCGCCGGCGGTCAGCACCTGGCCCATGATCGTGTACTGCACCGCCTCCGGGGAGACCCCGGCGCGTTCGAGGGCCGCCTTGATCGCGACCCCGCCCAGCTGAGCCCCCGTGAAGTCCTTGAGGGAGCCCAGCAGGCGCCCGATCGGCGTACGGGCGGCACCCAGGATCACGGAACCGGACACGGCGTCCTCCAAGCATCGGCGCATGGGCAGTTTTCCCGACCATACCCGGGAGCAGGGCTTCTTGATGGAGCCAGTGTGAGGCGGGGCACGCGACGATTCCGGCTGGGCGCGGCGCGCGGGCCCCCTATCCTGCCTCCATGAATGACGCTCTGCGGCCGTTCGTGACGGCCATCGACCACGTCGGCATCGCGGTCCCGGACCTGGACGCGGCCATCGAGTTCCACCGCGCGCACTTCGGCCTGGAAGTCGCGCACGAGGAGGTGAACGAGGAGCAGGGAGTGCGCGAGGCGATGCTGCGCGCGCCCGGCACGGCCGGCACCGAGACGCAGATCCAGCTGCTGGCGCCGTTGCGCGAAGACTCGGCGATCGGCAAGTTCCTGGCGAAGAGCGGCCCGGGGCTGCAGCAGCTGGCGTACCGCGTGTCCGATGTGGACGCCGCGGCGGCGGCCCTGCGCGAACAGGGCCTGCGGCTGCTGTACGACGCGGCGAAGCGCGGCACGTCGAACAGCCGGGTGAACTTCATCCACCCCAAGGACGCCGGCGGCGTCCTGGTCGAGCTGGTGGAGCCGGCGAAGGACGGCGCCGCGCACTGACGCGGACCCGTTCGGACGCAACGACTCCAGCTCGGCGAAGCCGCTCACGGATGACAAACGGGCGGGGCGGGGCCCAGGAGGAAGCCGATGGGGCACCTCCGCGCCCCGGCGGCGCGCCCCGCATGCGGGGCGGCCCGACGCCACGCCCGCACGCCGAGGCGGGCCCGACGCCACGCCCGCACGCCGAGGCGGGCCCGACGTCGGGCCCGCATCGCGCGGCACCCCGGCGCCGCAATCCCCACGGCGAGGTGGTCGACAGCACGCCCCACACGGCGAGGCGACCCGCACTTCGCGGCGCCCGTCCCGGGCAACCCTCAAGCCGGCGCCGTCTTCGAGACGAGGGCGTCGGCGATGAAGGTCAGCTCGCCGTCGAACTCGGCGGGCAGGTCGTCCTCCGAGTGCCGAGCGGTCGCGTGGCGGTGGCTTACCGCGCGGGCCAGCAGGCCGGACGCCCGCTCGACGTCGGCCGGTGGGAGTCCGCCGCCGGTGGCTGCCAGGATCACCGCTCGGACCTGCCGGACCAGGATCTGGAAGCGTTCGTGGAGGGCGTCGCGGACGACGTGGTGGGTGTCGGCCTCGCGCCACAGCAGGTGCGAGAGCCCGAGGGACCGGCTGAAGCGGTGGTCGAGTTCGCGGACGAGGCGCCGCAGGCTGCCCGCGAGGTCGCCGGGGACGACGACCACCGCCGGCTCGATGCGCTCGTCGGGCAGCCGCTCGACGAGCGCGGTGAGCAGGTCCGACTTGTGCCGGAAGTAGTAGTGCACCAGCCCCTTCGGCACCCCGGCCCGCTCCGCGATGCGGGAGGTCGGGGTGGCGTCGAAGCCGGACTCGGCGAAGAGCGCCTCGGCGGCGCAGAGAATGCGCTCCTTCGCCGAATCCTCGGTCATTCCGGTGCCTCCTGGTGCGTCAGTGCTGGCCGGCCGTGCGGTGGGCGGCGTTCGCGACCGGCATCGCCGCCGCGCCGGCGATGACCGTCAGCACGCCGGCGATCCAGGACGTCCAGGACGCGCCGTTGAACTCGGTGTACCCCATCACCCACGGCGCGATGAAGAGCAGCACGCCGAGCGCGATCTGGACGCCTTCGCCGTAGACCATGCCCGGCATCGCCAGCGAAACCAGGCCGTCGAGTGCGATCAAGGCGCCCAGGACGACCATCGTCCACATCGCGGTCGTGTCCGTGCTCAGCCAAAGGGGTGAAAGAGCGGCGACCACCCCGATGACGACCTCGGCCCAGTCATGGGGCCGGGTCCATGCGCGCGTAGAGACTTCACTCATTCGTGCTCACCTCCGTCGGCGAAACTGCTGGTCGGGTGGGTGTACCCAGTGCCGATGATCCGCTTGACTGGCCAGCCGGTCAAGATATTCGGGTCACAGTTCGGCTCGTGAGGGTGCCGCTCGTCTCGTACAGTTGTGGGCGCGTGTTACCGGCGAGTAATTTCTGGCGCCAACGCCGTTGACCCCCATTTCCGCGGAGGAACCGATGACGCAGCTCGGCGAGATCCAGCAGGCCATCCTGAACGGCGAGTCCGCCGCGGTCGGCTCGTTGCCCGTGCCCGAGAGCTACCGCGGGGTGACCGTGCGCGCGGACGAGGTCGACATGTTCGAGGGCCTCGAGAGCCGGGACAAGGACCCGCGCAAGTCGCTGCACGTCGACGAGGTCGCCGTCCCGGAGCTCGGCCCGGGTGAGGCGCTGGTCGCGGTGATGGCGAGCGCCATCAACTACAACACCGTGTGGACGTCGATCTTCGAGCCGATCCCCACGTTCAAGTTCCTCAAGAAGTACGGGAAGCTCTCGCCGCTGGCCAAGCGGCACGACCTGCCCTACCACGTCGTCGGCTCCGACCTGGCCGGCGTCGTGCTGCGGACCGGCGTCGGCGTGCACAACTGGAAGCCGGGCGACGAGGTCGTCGCGCACTGCCTGAACGTCGAGCTCGAAGGCCCGGACGGGCACAACGACACGATGCTCGACACCGAGCAGCGGATCTGGGGCTTCGAGACGAACTTCGGCGGGCTCGCCGAGATCGCGCTGGTCAAGGCCAACCAGCTGATGCCGAAGCCGGACCACCTGACCTGGGAAGAGGCCGCCTCCCCCGGCCTGGTCAACTCGACCGCCTACCGCCAGCTCGTCTCGCGCAACGGCGCGGACATGAAGCAGGGTGACGTCGTCCTGATCTGGGGCGCCTCGGGCGGCCTCGGCTCCTACGCGACGCAGTACGCGCTGAACGGCGGCGCGATCCCGGTGTGCGTCGTGTCCAGCCCGGAGAAGGCGGCCATCTGCCGGAAGCTCGGCGCCGAGCTGATCATCGACCGCAGCGCCGAGGGCTACAAGTTCTGGAAGAACGAGAACGAGCAGGACCCGAAGGAGTGGCAGCGCTTCGGCGCGAAGATCCGTGAGCTGACCGGTGGCGAGGACCCGGACATCGTGTTCGAGCACCCGGGGCGGGAGACGTTCGGTGCTTCCGTCTACGCCGCGCGCAAGGGCGGCACGATCGTCACCTGCGCGTCGACCTCGGGGTACCTGCACCAGTACGACAACCGCTACCTGTGGATGAACCTCAAGCGGATCATCGGCTCCCACTTCGCGAACTACCGCGAGTCCTGGGAGGCGAACCGGCTGATCGCGAAGGGGCTGATCCACCCGACGCTCTCCAAGACCTACTCCCTCGAAGAGACCGGGCAGGCCGCGCTGGACGTGCACCGCAACGCCCACCAGGGCAAGGTCGGCGTGCTCGCGCTCGCCCCGCAGGAAGGCCTCGGCGTCCGCGACGAAGAGAAGCGCGCGAAGCACCTCGACGCGATCAACGCCTTCCGCGGCGCCTGAGCCGTGACGACGCCGGGAGCACCCGTGCTCCCGGCGTCGGAAATCCCCGAAGAGCAGCGGGAATCCGCCAGTTCCCTTCACCGCGGCAGGCCGTGCGTTCGGCGCACGGTACGGGTGCTCACCCTTCCGTGACCGGACTGCGACTACGGTAGGGCCATGAGCCTTGGCGATGAACGGGAGCTTGTGCCGCTGGGAGCCGGCTTCGACGTGGCGAAGCGCGGGTACAGCCGAGCGCAGGTCGACGAGCACCTCGAACGGCTGGACGCCGATCTGAAGATGCTCACCGCGGATCGGGACGCCGCCATCGCGCAGGCGGGCGACCTCGCCCGCCAGCTGGAGATCGCGCGCGGCGAGATCGCGGACCTGCGCGGGCAGGTCGACCGGCTGGCCCAGCCGCCGACGAGCGTCGAAGGCCTGTCCGAGCGGCTGCAGCGCATGCTGCGCCTGGCTCAGGACGAGTCCGCCGACACGCGCGCCCGCGCCGAAGCCGAGGCCGGGCACATCCGGGCCAAGGCGGAGACGGACGCGAGTGCCATGCGCGCCCGCTACGAGCAACTGCTCACCGAGCTCGACCTGCGGCGCAAGGAGATGGAGGCGGAGCACCGCAAGGTCCTCGAAGACGCCCGCGCGCAGGCCAAGGAGATCACCGACAAGGCCGAGGCGGAGCGCAAGCGGCTCGACACCGAGTCCCAGGAGCGCCGCACCAAGGTCGAAGAGGACTTCGAGATCGCGATGGCCTCGCGCCGCACCGAGGCGATGCGGGTGCTGGCCGAGCAGGAAGCGGCGAGCAAGGCCGAAGCCGCGCGGCGCGTCCAGGAGGCCACGCAGGACGCCGCCGACATCCGCGCGAAGGTCCTCGAAGAGGAGAAGGCCGCGAAGGCCGACATCGACCGTCGTCAGCGGGAGTCGGTCGCGGAGGCGAACAAGCGTCGTCAGGACTCGATCACCGAGGCCAACGCCCGGCTCGCGGAGGCCGCCGACGAGGCGCGGCGCCGCGTGACGGCGGCGACCGAGGAATCGAACCGGCGGATCACCCAGGCCAACGAGCGGGTCGACGCGCTGCGGAAGGTGCGCGGCGGGCTGGCCGAGCAGGTGCGCGCGGCGCGGGCGGTGCTGGCCGAGGCGCACACCGTCCTCGGCGACGACGTGAAGGTGCCCGCGGACATCAAGGCCGACCTGGCGGCGGACAAGCCGGACACGACCGTCAAGGCCGGCCCGGACGAGGAGCCCGGGGACGACACCGAGAAGACGGTCCGTGTGACCGACGTCGAGGAGACGATCCGGATCCGCGCCGCCGACGTGCCGAAGCCCAAGCCCGGCACCCGGCCCGGGGCCAAGCCCGCTCCCAAACCCGCGCCGAAGCCGGCTCCGCGGCCGAGCGGAGCGCAGAAAGCGACTGGCGAGTAACCTTCCACCCGACACGGGCGCGGACGAGCCATCGTCCCTGCTCACGCGGGATCACCTGGAGGTTTGCGCATGGGTGCGGCATATCGGACCGTGGTGGTGGGCACGGACGGCTCGGAATCCTCGTTCGCGGCGGTGGACCGGGCGGCGGCGGTGGCGGGCGACGCGGGCGCGACGCTCGTCATCGCGTGTGCGTACTACCCGGCCAGCCAGTCCGACGTCGACAAGGCCCAGGACGTCCTCGGCGAAGAGGCGTACCAGGTCGTCGGCTCGGCACCGGCCGAAGACACCCTGCAGTCGGCGCGGGACCGCGCGGCACGCGCGGGGGCCGGGAAGATCGACACGGTCGCGGTGAAGGGCGACCCGGTCGACTCGCTGCGCAAGGTCGTCAAGGAACGCGAGGCCGACCTGCTGGTGGTCGGGAACCGCGGGCTGAACACGATCGCCGGCCGCATCCTGGGCTCGGTGCCGTCGGAGGTGGCCCGCAAGTCCGGTGTGGACGTGCTGATCGTCCACACGACCTGACGTGGCCGATTCGAGCGAAGAGCTTCAGCAGCGGCTCGAACGCGTCCTGCTCGGCGGCAGGCGGAAGTACACCCGGCTCGAGGTGGCGGAGAAGGCCGGCGTGCCCGACGATCGGTCACGCCGGCTCTGGCGCGCCCTGGGCTTCGCGACGGTCCGCGACGACGAGGTGGTCTTCACCGACGCGGACGTCGAGGCGATGCGGACCGCGGACCAGCTGGTCCAGTCGGGACTGATCGACCCGAGCATCGAGGTGTCGGTGACGCGCGCGCTCGGCCAGCACCTGTCACGGCTGGCCGAGTGGCAGGTCGACATGCTGTGGCAGCTGATCACCGAGCACCCGGAGCTGGGCGGCAGCGAGCGGCAGATCGCCCGGCTGGTGGACCGGCTGCTGCCGGAGCTGGAGCAGGTGCAGAACTTCGTCTGGCGGCGTCACCTGGCCGCGTACGCGGGCCGCGCGCTGGCCGCGCCGGACGAGCACCTCGAAACCCGCACCGAGGTGGTCGGGTTCGTCGACATGGTGGGCTACACGCGGCTGACGCGCCAGATCGACGAGGAAGAGCTGAGCCGCGTGCTCGACGCGTTCGAGACGCTGGCCACGGAGGTGATCGCCGAGCACCACGGCCGCGTGGTGAAGATGATCGGCGACGAGGTCCTGTTCGTCGCGGACGCGCCGGTCGACGCGGCGGAGATAGCGCTGACGCTGACGGAACGCACGTCGGCGGCCGAAACCCTGCCGTCAGTGCGCGCGGGCATGGCCTCGGGCCGCATCCTGTCGCGCTTCGGCGACGTCTACGGCTCGGTGGTGAACCTGGCGGCCCGCCTGACGTCGGTGGCCCGCCCGGGCACGATCCTGGTGGACCGCGAGCTGGCGGCGGAGCTGGCGGAGGAGAAGGCGTACGAGCTGAAGCCCCGCAGGCCGGTGACGGTCCGGGGCTACAACCGCCTCCGCCCGGCCGCGCTGCGCCGGGCCCCGGAGACGCCGACCGGGATGTTCGCGAGTTCCCAGGAACTGGCGGCGGAGATGCTGGGCCTCACCGAGCCGAAGCCGCAGATGCCGGACAACGAAGACCCGTCGACTGAAGAACTCGGGAACGCCCCGTTTTCCCGGGCTGCCCATCGGCGGAGACGCCGCAGATCCTGATCACGTCGGGATCCATGCGGTACAGTGCCTCTCGACATACACACTTCTGGCTTCCGCTAGCGGACACGCCAACACTGTATGGAGCGACTGATGACGTCTCGGCTTTTCGAGGCGCGGACGCTGGCACAGCCGGCGGAAGCGTCGACCTCTCACGAAGCCGCCATCCGGCAGTTCTCGAACGAGCTCGTCGAAGCGGGGCTCGGCTCGCTGGACGTCCTCCGCGACTACCGCTTGCCCCACTCCAGCCAGGAAGCCGACCTCGTCGTCTGCGGTGCCGACCCGGCTACCGGCGCTCCTTCCTACGTCGTCGTCGAAATCAAACTCTGGACCGGGCCGCATCGCTCGCGCCTCAGCCCGGTCGAACAGGCCGAGCAGCACTCCCGGTACATCGCCGCCCATCTCCCGGTCCGGGGCGAGCTCCCCGCGGTGGTCACCGGCATCGCCTATCTGCCGTACGTCGACAGGCTTCCGCAGAAACACGATCGCCTCTTCACCGGTGGAGACGGGAACGCTCTCCGGGCTTTCCTGCGGTCGCATCTCGCCGCCGACCCCCGGGGGGAAGGCGCGGAGCAGCTCCTGCGGAGCGAAGAGACCGCGCCGCTCCGGTTGATGGCATCGGCCGCGAGCGAGTTCAGGGAGGGTGGCCACCTTGTTCTCCTCGATGAGCAGCAGGTCGCGTTCTCGCTCGTCAAGGAAGCCCTGCAGCGGACCATCGGCGGTGAAGACAAAGAGATCATCCTCGTCTCCGGAGGTCCGGGAACGGGAAAGAGCTCCTTGGCCATTTCGCTGCTGGGTGATCTGCACCGGAGCGGGTACGCGGTGCGGCACGCCACCGGCTCGCGCGCCCTCACCACCAGCCTGAGGAAAAGGGTCGGTTCCAGGTCACCCGGCACCAAAGGCCTGTTCACCTACTTCAACAGCTTCGCCACGGCCGAGCCCAACGGGCTCGACGTCCTCATCTGCGATGAAGCCCACCGAATCCGCGCCAGCTCGGTGAACCGCTTCACCCCGCGCGCCGCACGCACACAGATCTCTCAAGTGGAGGAACTGGTCCATGCCGCACGGGTGACCGTGTTCCTGATCGATCGCAACCAGTCCGTCCGCCCGGGCGAAGTCGGCACGGCCGAGTTGATCGAGTCCACGGCCGGCCGGCACGGCTGGCCCGTCCACCACGTCGACCTCGAAGTGCAGTTCGGGGCCGCGGGAAGCACGCAATACGACGTCTGGGCGCGACGCTTGCTCGGCCTCGACGCGCCGCAGCTCGGGCCGGTCGGCTGGGCGGGCCGGCCCGGCTTCGCGCTCGCCACCGCCGGCACGCCGCAGGAGATGGAGGACCGCCTGGTCGCGGAGACTCAGCGCGGTCAGGTAGCGCGCATCGTCGCGGGTTTCTGCTGGCCGTCGACTGAAGCTCGGCCCCACCAGCCTCTTCCGCGCGATGTGGTGATCGGCGACTGGGCGCGACCGTGGACGATAGCCGGGGAGCGCGGCGTGAACGGTGCCCCGCCGAACGCGCTGTGGGCTGTCGAACCGGCCGGCTTCGAGCAGATCGGCCACGTCTACTCGGCTCAAGGATTCGAATTCGACTGGGTGGGCGTCATCTTCGGTCCGGACCTCGTCTGGCGTGACGATCGCTGGGTGACCGATCGCGCGGCCTCGTGCGATCCCGCTCTCCGGAAAGCCGATGACCAGCGTTTCGACGCTTACGTGCGGCGCACCTACTACGTTTTGCTCAGCCGTGCCCGGTCCGGCGCAATCCTGTACTCCACTGATCCGGAGACACGCGAGAAGCTGCGGTCACTCGTGCAGCCGAGCCGGCGCTAGCAGCCGATCAGGATCCGATCAGGGGAGCGGCCAGACGAACCCACATCCTCGCGCATCACCCCAGCAGCAACGGCTTCGGGCTTCCGTCGACGGCGGACAGGCCCTCACACGTTCTGAGAGGCACCGTGCATTCTTTTCCCGGCCCGAAATCGGCCGATCCGGGTACACCAGCACCGAACCGACCGGGTTCCCCCCTCGTACCGGCCGAGCGAGTCCCGCCACCGAGCGGTTCGCTCCCCTGGGTCATCGATGATGACGATCGAACGCGCCGCGCCTGCATATTGCTTTTCGCCGCATGCGGCGCTTTCGCTTGCGTACTGGCGTTTGCGACGGGCTTCGCGTGGCTTTTCAGCCTGGTCTTCCCGGGCCAGGGCAGCTGGACGGCCGTCGCGGGCGCTGGCGGCGGGTCGGCGACCCTCGGCGGGGCATACGTCGCGCTGAAGCGATGGATGGCACGCCGCAAGAACCGGGGGAACTGAAAGGCGCGGAACCCGGTTTGGTGTGGAGAAGCTCCACACCAGACCGGGTCACCGGCTCAGGCGTCGAAGTCGACCGTCAGCGTCTCCGAGACCGGGTACGACTGGCACGTCAGCACGAAGCCCGCCTCCACCTCCGCCTTCTCCAACGCGAAGTTGCGCCTCAGGTCCACCTTGCCCTCCGTCACGCGGGCTCGGCAGGTTCCGCACACCCCGCCCTTGCAGGCGAACGGCAGGTCCGGGCGGAACTTCTGGGCTCCGTCCAGCACCGACGTCGAGCGGGGCAGCGTCATCGGGGTCGAACGGCCGTCCAGGACCAGGGTCACCTCCGACGACTCCCCCGCCACCGCCGGGTCGAGGTGCTCCACCGGGGCCGGTGGTGTGTCCACGTAGAACAGCTCCTGGTGCACCTTCGACGACGGCACGCCCAGCGACGCCAGGAGGTCACGGGCTCCGGACACCATCTCGAACGGGCCGCACAGCCACCAGTGGTCCACCGAATCCACCGGCACCAACGACGAGAACAGCGTGCGCAGCTTCGGGACGTCCAAGCGGCCCGTGAACAGCTCCGCCTCGCGCGGCTCGCGCGACAGCACGTGGATCAGTTCCAGCCGCGACGGCGCGGTGTCCTTCAGGTCCGCCAGCTCGTCCGCGAACATCACCGTGTCCGTGCGGCGGTTGCCGTACAGGACCGTCACCGTCGCCGTCGAAAAGCGCAGCAACGAAGACACGATCGACAGGACCGGGGTGATGCCCGAGCCCGCCGCGATCAGGACGTGGTGGCCGCCCGCCGACAGATCGGGCGTGAACGAACCGGAAGGCGGGGCGACCTCGATCGTGTCGCCCGGGCGGACTTCGTTCACCAGCCACGACGAGAAGAACCCGTCCGGGACCAGGCGGACGCCCACCCGCGGTGCCGCGCCCGCCGGGGCGCAGATCGAGTACGACCGGCGCTCGTCGCGGCCGTCGATCGATCGACGCAGTGTCAGCGACTGGCCCGGTTTGAACGTATACTCCGAAGCCAGCGACGCGGGCACGTCGAACGTCACCGCGACCGCGTCGTCGCACAGCCGCTCGACCCCGGCCACCTTGAGCGAGTTGAACCGCGCCACCTCAGATCTCCTTGACGTGTTCGAACGGCTCCTGGCACGTGCGGCAGCGCCGCAACGCCTTGCACGCCGTCGCGCCGAACCGGGACTGCTCTTCGGTGTCCGCGGACCCGCAGTGCGGGCATGAGACACGCGTGACCGGCGCCGACAGCGTCAGCGGGATCGGGCCCGATCGGCGAGGCGCGGCGCCCGGTGGCGCGATCCCGGCCGCGGCCAGCTTTTCGCGTCCCGAAGCCGAAATCCAGTCCGACGTCCACGCCGGCGACAGCTGGGTGCGGATCTCGACGTCCGCGAAGCCCGCCGAAACCAGCGCGTGCTCCAGGTCGTCGCGCATGGTGTCCATCGCCGGGCAGCCCGTGTACGTCGGGGTGATCGCGACGACCACGCGTCCCTCGGACTCCGACACCGAGCGCAGCACGCCCAGGTCCGCCAGCGTCAGCATCGGCAGCTCCGGGTCGGTGACCGTGGCGGCCACCGCGGCCGCCGTCACCATTTCGCGTCCGGCATCGCCCGGGCGACGCTCTGCAGCTCCGCCAGCAGGTACCCCATCTGCTCGGTGTGGATGCCGTCGCGGCCCGTCCGACCCGACACGCCGGCCAGCTCACCGGAAGAAGGCCTCGAAAGCGTCGCCGCGGAAAGCGCCTGGTCCAGCACCGCATCGAACTCGGGGCGCAGCGAAGCCGCGTCCACGAACTCCGTTGGGTGCGTGCGGAACAGCTCTCCCACGTACGGCCAGACCGCGTCCAGGCCTTCCTGCATCCGCGCGTGCGACAACGGCGTGCCGTCGCCGAGGCGGACCAGCCACTGCGCCGCGTAGTCACGGTGGTAGGTCAGCTCCTTGACGCCCTTGTCCGCGATCGCCGCCAGCACGGGGTCCACCGACGATTCCAGGCGCTGGAACAGCGCCAGCCGCCAGGTCGAGAACACGAACAAGCGCGCGATCAGGTGCCCGAAGTGCCCGCCGCCCAGCTCCGCGAGCCGGACGTTGCGGAACTCGTTCTCCATGCGCTGGAACGCGTAGGCGTCCTCCGAGCGACCGGAACCGTCGGCCTTGCCGGCCCGGGCCAGCAGCAGCCGCGCCTGGCCGAGCAGGTCCAGGGCGATGTTCGCGATGGCGACCTCGTCCTCCAGCTCCGGCGCGTTGGTGCACCACTCCTGGAGCCGGTGGGAGAAGATCAGCGCGTCGTCGCCCAGCATCAGGCAGTAGGCGGCCAGGGCCGCACCGTCCACACCGGACGGCACCGAAGTGTCCACTCCGGACAGCGGGTCCTCGAAGCCGGTGCCGAACGCCCAGCGCGCGTCGTTCTCCTCGGTGATGGCCTCGTACACGTTGTCGAAACTCATATGTGCGGCACCTCCTCGGGAATGTCGTAGAACGTCGGGTGCCGGTAGACCTTGTCGCCGCTGGGCGCGAAGAACGGGTCCTTTTCGTCCGGCGACGACGCCGTGATGTCCGAGGCGCGCACCACCCAGATCGACACGCCTTCGTTGCGGCGTGTGTAGAGGTCGCGCGCGTGGTGCAGCGCCATCTGGTCGTCGGCCGCGTGCAGCGACCCGACGTGCACGTGGTTCAGCCCGCGCTTGCCGCGGACGAACACCTCGTACAGCGGCCAGTCGTGCTTGACCGGGCCCGGGGCGGCGGGGACGCCTTCCAGGGGGACGGCGCCGTGGCCACCTTCGGAAGTCAGCTCGCTCACTTGCGCTCCTTCTTCGCGGCGTGGGCGACGGCGGCTTCCCGCACCCACGCGCCGTCTTCGTGGGCCCGGCGCCGGTGCGCGATCCGCGAGGCGTTGCAGGGCCCGTTGCCCTTCAGCACGTTCTTGAACTCGTCCCAGTCGACCGGGCCGAAGTCGTAGTGCCCGCGTTCGGCGTTCCACTTCAGCTCGGGGTCCGGGAAGGTGACGCCGAGGGCTTCGGCCTGCGGCACCGACATGTCCACGAACCGCTGCCGCAGCTCGTCGTTGGTGTGGCGCTTGATCTTCCACGCCATCGACTGCGCGGTGTTCGGCGAGTCGGCGTCCGGCGGGCCGAACATCATCAGCGACGGCCACCACCAGCGGTCGACGGCCTCCTGGACCATCTCCCGCTGTTGCGAAGTCCCGCGCATCATCGTCATCAGCAGCTCGTAGCCCTGCCGCTGGTGGAAGGACTCCTCCTTGCAGATCCGGATCATCGCCCGCGCGTACGGCCCGTAGGACGACCGGCACAGCGGCACCTGGTTGCAGATCGCCGCGCCGTCGACCAGCCAGCCGATCACGCCGACGTCGGCGAAGGTCAGCGTCGGGTAGTTGAAGATCGACGAGTACTTCTGCTTGCCGTTGATCAGCTTGTCGGTGAGGTCCGCCCGGTCCGCGCCCAGGGTCGCCGCGGCCGAATACAGGTAGAGCCCGTGGCCGGCCTCGTCCTGGACCTTGGCCAGCAGGATCGCCTTGCGCCGCAGCGACGGCGCCCGCGTGATCCAGTTGCCCTCCGGCTGCATGCCGATGATCTCCGAATGCGCGTGCTGCGCGATCTGCCGGATCATCGTCTTGCGGTAGCCCTCGGGCACCCAGTCGCGCGGCTCGATCCGCTGGTCGCGCTCGATCGTCGCCTCGAAGTGCTCTTCCAGCGATGCCACGGCGGTCACGGCTGCTCCTTCGAAACCAGGGTCAGGACGTCGTACTTCGCCACGGACTCGCCCTCGGCGTTCGTGACGTCGGCGTCCCAGCGGACCTCGCCGTAGTCCTGGTCGATCCGCGGGGTGATCTGCTTCGCGGTCAACGTCACCGTCAACGAGTCGCCGACCTTGACCGGCGTGAGGAACCGCAGGTTCTCCAGGCCGTAGTTGGCCAGCACCGGGCCCGGCTCGGGCGAGACGAACAACCCGGCCGCGAACGAGACGACCAGGTAGCCGTGCGCGACGATCCCGCCGAACAGCGGGTTCGCGGCCGCCGCCTCGGGGTCGGTGTGCGCGTAGAACGTGTCGCCGGTGAACTCGGCGAAGTGGTCGATGTCGGCCTGCGAAACGACCCGCGGCCCGGCCACCACCGAGTCACCGACGCGAAGCTCGGCCAGGGACTTCCGGAACGGGTGGACGCCTTCGGCGCGCGGCGCGCCGGCGACCCAGCGGCCGGTCACCGCGGAGAGCACCGCGGGCGAGCCCTGCACGGCGGTGCGCTGCATGTAGTGCAGCACGCCGCGGATGCCGCCCATCTCCTCGCCGCCGCCCGCGCGGCCCGGGCCGCCGTGCACCAGCTGCGGCATCGGCGAGCCGTGGCCGGTGGACTCCTTCGCGTCCTCGGCGTCGAGCACCAGCAGGCGGCCGTGGAACGGCGCCGCGCCGAGCACGACCTCGCGCACGAACTCCTTGTCGGCCGAGACGACGGATCCGGCCAGGCTGCCGCCGCCGCGCGCGGCGAAGTCGACGACCTGCTCGGTGGACGTGTACGGCATCAGCGTCGAGACCGGGCCGAACGCCTCCACCTCGTGCGGCTCGGAACGCTCGGGGTCGGCCTTGAGCAGCACCGGCGAGATGAACGCGCCACGCTCGGCATCGGCGTCCACGACCTCGACGCGCTCCGGGTCGCCGAACACGACGCTCCCCGCGTCCAGCAGGGCTTTCAGCGACCGCCGCACCTCCTCGCGCTGCTCCAGGCTGGCCAGCGCGCCCATCCGGACGCCTTCCGACGCCGGGTTGCCGACCGTCACCTTCGCCAGCCGCTCCGACGCCGCCTGAGCAACATCGTCGAGCAGGGAAGCGGGGACGAACGCGCGGCGGATCGCGGTGCACTTCTGGCCCGCCTTGACCGTCATCTCGGTGACGAGCTGCTTGACGAACAGGTCGAACTCCGTCGTCCCGCGCACCGCGTCCGGGCCGAGGATCGAGCAGTTCAGCGAGTCGGCCTCGGCGTTGAACCGGACGGCGTTGCGCACGATCGCCGGGTGGGTCCGCAGCTTCTGGGCCGTCGACGCCGAGCCGGTGAACGACACCAGGTCCTGCGCGGTCACGTGGTCGAGGAGGTCGCCGACGCTGCCCGCGACGAACTGCAGCGAGCCCTCGGGCAGGATCCCGGACTCGATGATCAGCTCGACCAGCCGCGCGGTCAGGTAAGCCGTCTGGCTCGCGGGCTTGACCAGGCTCGGGACGCCGGCGAGGAACGCGGGCGCGAACTTCTCCAGCGGCCCCCAGACCGGGAAGTTGAACGCGTTGATCTGGACGGCGACACCCCGCAGCGGGGTCGCGATGTGCTGCGCGACGAACGTGCCGCCACGGGAAAGCGGCTCGACGTTGCCTTCGACGTAGACGGTGTCGTTCGGCAGCTCGCGCTTGCCCTTCGAGCCGTAGCTGAACAGGACGCCGATGCCGCCGTCGACGTCGAACTTCGAGTCACCCAGCGTCGCCCCGGTGCGAGCGGAGAGCGCGTACAGCTCGTCGCGGTGCTCACGCAGGTGTGAGGCCAGGGCCTTGAGCAGGGCCGCACGCTGGTGGAAGGTCAGCTCGCGCAGCGCCGGGCCACCGACGCGGCGGCCGTACTCCAGCGCGGCGGCGAAGTCGACCCCCTTCGACGAGATCCGGGCGACCTCCTCGCCGGTGGCCGCGTCGTGCAGCGGGACGCCCTCGTCCGCCGCCGTGTGCCACCCGCCCGAGACGTAGCTGCGCAGCAATGCCATCAGGTCCGACCCTCTCGCCGAATTACCTACCGGACGTTCAGTTAACCCATGCTAACCGGCGCCTCCGAAGATCGGAAGCCCCGGCGCTTGACACCGGCCCCGACCACTGCCTTTACTGAGCGGCACCGCGTGGTGACCGTCCATTCGGTCAGTGGGGACGGAGGGCAGATGACCAACGCCGCGCACACCATGTTCGCCGCCGACGAGGCCTCGCGCGCGCTGGGCATCGAACTCGTCGAAGCGCGTGACGGACGGGCCGTGGCGACCATGACGATCACCCGGGCGATGGTCAACGGCCACGACATCGCCCACGGCGGGTACGTCTTCCTCCTCGCCGACACGGCGTTCGCCTGCGCCTGCAACACGCACGGCCCGGTGACCGTCGCGGCGGGCGCGGAGATCTCCTTCGTCGCCGCCGGACGGCTGGGCGACCACCTCGTCGCGACGGCCGCCGAGCGCACCCGCTACGGCCGCAACGGCATCTACGACGTCACCGTGCACCGGGAGACCCCCGGCGGGCCCGAGGTCGTCGCCGAATTCCGCGGCCGCAGCCGCGTCCTCTCCGCGAAACGGGACGAAGCATGATCGAGGCGAACATCAGCGCCGGCGAGCTGGCCGCCCTGCAGCTGGAACGTCTGCAGTGGACACTCCGGCACGCCTACGCGAACGTTCCGGCGTACACGCGGAAGTTCGACGCGGCCGGCGTCCACCCGGACGACTGCAAGGAACTCGCCGACCTGGCGAAGTTCCCGTTCACCACCAAGCAGGACCTGCGCGAGAACTACCCGTTCGGGATGTTCGCCGTGCCGCAGGACCAGGTCCGGCGCGTCCACGCCTCGAGCGGCACCACCGGCAAGGCGACCGTCGTCGGGTACACCGAGCAGGACCTCGACACCTGGGCGACGGTGATGGCCCGCTCGATCCACGCCGCCGGCGGCCGTCCGGGCCACAAGGTGCACGTCGCCTACGGCTACGGCCTGTTCACCGGCGGGCTCGGCGCGCACTACGGCGCGGAGAAGCTGGGCTGCACGGTGATCCCCGCGTCCGGCGGGATGACCGCCCGGCAGGTGCAGCTGATCACCGACTTCCGGCCCGAGGTCATCATGGTCACGCCGTCGTACATGCTGACGCTGCTCGACGAGTTCGAGCGCCAGGGCGTCGACCCACGTTCTTCTTCGCTGAAAGTGGGCATCTTCGGCGCCGAGCCGTGGACCGAGCAGATGCGCGCCGAGATCGAGGAGCGGTTCGCGCTCGACGCCGTCGACATCTACGGGCTGTCGGAGGTGATGGGCCCGGGCGTCGCGCAGGAGTGCGTCGAGACGAAGGACGGCCTGCACGTCTGGGAGGACCACTTCTACCCCGAGGTGATCGACCCGTACTCCGAAGAGGTCCTCGGCGGCGGAGAGACGGGCGAGCTGGTGTTCACGTCGCTGACCAAGCAGGCGCTGCCGATCATCCGCTACCGCACCCGCGACCTGACCGAGCTGAACCCGGGGACCGCGCGGCCGGCGTTCCGGCGGATGGCCAAGGTCACCGGCCGCACCGACGACCTGATCATCCTGCGCGGGGTCAACGTCTTCCCGACGCAGATCGAGGAGATCGTGCTCCGGACGGCCGGGCTGAGCCCGCACTTCCAGCTCGTCCGGTCCACGCGCGGGCGGCTCGACCACCTGACCGTGCGGGTGGAGGCACGCCACGACGCTTCTCCGGACGACCGGTCGCGGGCGGCTGACGCGCTGGTCAGCGGCGTCAAGGACGGCGTCGGCGTGACGGTGTCGGTGGACGTCGTGGACCCTGACACCCTGGAACGGTCCATGGGCAAGATGCGGCGGATCATCGACCAGCGGGAGAAGCCGTGACGACACCGCGCCGCGGGCGCCCCGGCTACGACCTCGAATCGCTGCTGCAGGTGGCGGTGAAGCTGTTCAACGAGCGCGGCTACGACGGCACGAGCATGGAGGACCTCTCCCGCAAGCTCGGCATCACGAAGTCGGCGATCTACCACCACGTGCCCAGCAAGGAGGAACTGCTGCGGCTGGCCGTGGACCGGGCCCTGGACGGCCTGTTCGAGGTGGCGTCGGAGACGGGCCGGCTCGACGGGCGGGCGATCGACCGGCTGGAGCACCTGGTGCGCGGCAGCGTGCTGGTGCTCGCCGACCGGCTGCCGTTCGTGACGCTGCTGCTTCGCGTGCGCGGCAACACGAAGGTGGAGCGGGCGGCGCTGGCCCGCCGTCGCGAGTTCGACCGCCTGGTGACCGACCTGGTGAAGCAGGCCGAAGCGGAGGGAGACGTCCGCCCCGACGTCGACCCGGCGGTGACCGCGCGGCTGCTCTTCGGCATGGTCAACTCGCTGATCGAGTGGTACAAGCCACGGCGCGGCTCGGCGGCGGAGGTGGCGGACGCGGTGTGCAAGGTGGCCTTCGAGGGCCTGCGCACCGGTTAGCCGCCAGCGCCCCAATGTGGCGTTCGGTGCGCTCAACGCACCCAATGTGGCGTTCGGTGCGCTCAACGCACCCAACGCCACATTGGGGCGCTTGAGACCGGGCCGCGAAATGGCCCGAGTCAGTCTTCGGCCGTCTGCGGCGGGCGGCCCGCCTGCCAGAGCAACGCCTCCCGCAGCTGCTCGATGAGCCGCTCGTCGTCCGCTTCGGACGGATCGACGCCCAGCGGGATCCAGCGCTCGGAGACCTTGGCGCCCCGGTCGTAGCTGGTGATCACGATGCCGGAGTAGGACAGCGACTCCTCGTCCGCGCAGTCGCCGTCGGGCAGGGGCTCGTCCGCTTCGAAGCCGTCGTCGAAGCTGACGTGGCGATGCTGCAGGCGGACGCTCACCCAGCGTCCGGCCGGCCGGATCGGCGCGTCTTCTTCGGTCATCTGCTCCTGCCCCCGGTCGCGTGTCCCTGCCGTCTCGTCGCATCCGGGTGCCGGGAAGTTACCGGCCGGTTGTTCCGGTTGCGTAACGACAAAGGTTGGCGTGAAACACCGCTTGCCCGCCACCGGAGTCACTCTTTTGACATCGAGTCAACTACTTGTTGACAGCATGCCGATCCCCCGCGAGGCTGGGCGGATGACCAGTGGGACCCGGCCCCGGCGCCGCCGGCTCGAACCGGCCGAGCGGCGCGCGGAGATCCTCGCCGCGGCCCGGCACCTGTTCGGCGCCGGCAGCTACGCCTCGGTGTCCACTTCGGACATCGCCGAGGCGGCCGGGGTGGCGCGTCCGCTGATCAACCACTACTTCGGCGGCAAGCGCGAACTGTACCTGGAAGTGGTGCGGCAGATGATGATCGTGCCGGCCCCGGTCACCGAAGCGTTGCCGGACACCACGATGGAGCAGCGGCTGTCGATCGGCGTCGAACGGTGGATCGACGTCGTCGACCGCAACCGCGACGCGTGGCTGACCGTGATCGGGCCGGAGGCGGCCGGGCGCGACCCCGAGATCGAGCGCATCATGCTGGAAGCCGACGAGATCGCGGCCGACCGGGTCCTGGAAGCCGCGCTGATGACCGGCGTGACCGAGGGGCGCGAAGAGCTGCGCGCGATGATCCGGTCGTTCGGCGGGATGCTGCGGGCGGCGTCGCGCGAATGGCTGATCCGCGGCACGCTGGACCGCGCCGCGCTGCGCACCTTCCTCACCGATTCGATCCTCAACCTGCTCAAGGTCACCTACCCGGCGGTGCTTGCCGAGCGGCGCGGAAGCGGCGGGCGAACGCCGCCGGCGTCATCCCGGTCCAGCGTTTGAACGCGTGGATGAAGCTCGACGCCTCGGCGTACCCGAGCCGGTAGGCGACGTCCTCGACCGACAGCACGCCGGTGTCGAGGAGCTCTTCGGCGAGTGTCTGACGCACCTCGTCGACCAGCGCGCGGTAGCTCGTGCCGGCTTCGGTCAGGCGGCGGCGCAGGGTCCGCGTGCTGAGCGCCAGCTGGCCGGCGATCTCGTCCATCCCCGCGTCGACTCCGCCGAGCCGGACCAGGCGTTCCCGGACCTGCTGGGAGATCCCCGAGCGCTGCCGCCGTCGCGCGACGAGCGCTTCGCACTGCGCGGCGCACAGGGCGACGGTCTGGTCGTTGGCCTGCGGCAGCGGCCGGGTCAGCAGCGCCGGGTCGAGCGTCGCGCGGCAGGCGCCGGCGCCGAACCGCGGCCGCAGCCCGAAGGTCGTCTCGTAGGCGTCCATTGCGGACGGCCCGTGCCGGAAAGCGAGGTCCTCCAGGGTGATTTCGGGCAGGAGGTCGCGCATGACCGTGACGATCGCGGCCAGGTCGCGCAGCACGAGGAAGCGGGCGACGTCGGCGGGCACGCGGCTGTCGTCGAGCTCCAGCGTCAGCCGGTCGTCCCGCAGCTCGACGTGCGGGATGCAGAAGGCGAAGCTGAGGTCGAAGTAGCGCAGGGCGAACACCATCGCGTCGCGCAGCGTCGGGCTGCTGATGCACGCGAAACCGAAGATGCCGAAGGTGCTGGCGCGGTAGCGGCGCCCGAGCTCCAGCGCCGCCGCGTCCGAACCGTCCAGCTCGGCCAGCGCGCGGACGACGGCCAGCTCCTGACGCGCGTCGACCTGGACGGCCGGGTCGGCGAGCAGCTCCGGCGACAGCGTCGTCACGGCGAGCAGCTTCCCGGCGGGCAGGCCACGCTCGGCGGCGAACCGGGTCATCAGCTCGATGCTCGCGGTGCCGCGGGGGAAGTCCCAGTCCCCGACGGCGGGCGGGGCGAGCTCGGCCATGGCCGGAAGTATGGATCACGGGCCTCCGCCGGGCAATCGAGGACCGGAACTGTCCTGGGTGATCGTTAGGGTGACGGCGTGCAGACGTTGAGCCGGAGAGCCCTGAACCGCGCGATGCTGGAACGCCAGCTGCTGCTGAGCCGCGCGAAGATGTCCGCCTTCGACGCGGTGGAGCACCTGGCCGGGCTCCAGGCGCAGGCGCCGTTCCCGCCGTACTACGCGCTGTGGGCGCGGTTGGCGTCGTTCAAGCCGTCGGATCTGGCGTCGCTGCTGGAGAACCGGCAGGTGGTGCGGATCGCGCTGATGCGCGGCACGGTCCACCTGGTGACGGCGGCGGACGCGCTCGCGTGGCGCCCGGTGGTGCAGGGGCTGTACGACCGCGACCTCAAGCAGAACACGCAGCACGCCCACGAGCTGGCCGGGCTGGATCACGACCAGGTCGCCGAGGCCGCGCGGAAGCTGCTTCTCCGCGGTCCGCTGGCGGGGACCGCGCTGGGCGCCGAGCTGGCGCAGCGCTGGCCGGACGTCCCGAAGGCATCGCTGACGCACCTCGCCCGCGCCCGGCTGCCGCTGGTGCAGACCCCGCCCCGGGCGATCTGGGGCAAGGCCGGGCAGACGACGTACGCGTGCCTTGACGAATGGGTGGGCGCGCCACTCTCGCCGCCTTCGCCCGCTTCGCTGATTTCGCGGTACCTACGGGCGTTCGGACCGGCGACGGTGGCCGACGTCCAGGTGTGGGCGGGCATCACCCGGCTGGGCGAGGTGGCCGCGGCCATGGATCTGCGGCGCTACCGCGACCCGGACGGCCGCGAGCTGCTGGACCTGCCGGAGCTGACGGTGCCGGACGAGGACGTCCCGGCCCCGCCGCGGCTGCTCGGCGGGTTCGACCAGATGATCCTGTCGTACGCGGAACGGACCCGGGTGATCTCCGACGAGTACCGCAAGCGGGTGATCTCGCAGAACGGCCTGGTCAAGGGAACGCTGCTGGTGGGCGGGTACGTCCGCGGCTTCTGGGAGCTGCGGAAGGAGCGCAAGGCGGCGACGGTGGAGCTGGCGCCGTTCGAGAAGCTGCCGAAGAAAGACCTGGCGGCGTTGGAGAGCGCGGCCGGGCGGCTGGTCAGCTGGGCGGAACCGGATGCGGAGGCCCGGGAGGTCCGGGTGCTGCCCGTGGCCTGAAGCGCCCCAATGTGGCGTTGGGTGCGTCCAACGCACCCAATGTGGCGTTCGGTGCGTTGAACGCAC
>NZ_JBFACT010000088.1:0-30044 GCF_040640995.1 Amycolatopsis sp. NPDC021455
CTTCGAGGACGCCGTCTCATTTTAGTCCTCGCAGGACAAGCGCCCGAAGCGTTCCTCGGAGGTCCCAGCCATGAAGGAAGGTAGTCCTATCAGCATCCTGCCCCCGCACCGGCTCGACCTGGCCGGGCACCGGCGTCACAACGGCGTCGTGCCGTGGGTCGGTTACCACGGCGACGACGGCCGCGACCGGCTGATCGAAGCCGTCGGCTCGGCCGGTCTGCGCGGCCGCGGCGGCGCGGGCTTCCCGACCGCCGTCAAGCTGCGCGCGGCCCGGGCGAAACGCTCGATCGTCGTCGCGAACGGGTGCGAAGGCGATCCGCTGAGCCGGAAGGACGCGGTGCTGCTCACGCTGTCGCCGCATCTCGTGCTCGACGGCCTGCAGCTCGCCGCGCACGCCATCGGCGCCGTCGAGACGGTGCTGTGCGTGCACGCCGCAAGCCCGGTGCTGCCGAGCGTCCACGCGGCGCTCGCCGAGCGCGACGACCGCGTCCCGGTGCGCGTCGCGGAGATCCCGCGCCGGTACGTCGCCAGCGAAGAGACCGCGCTCGTCCGGTACCTGACGTCGGGGGACGCGCGGCCGCTCGGCAAGGTGCCGCGGCCGGCCGAACGCGGGGTGCGCGGACGGCCGACGCTGGTCTCGAACGTCGAGACGCTGGCGCAGCTCGCGTCGGCGATCCTCCTCGGCCCGCACCACTACCGCGCGGCGCGGACCGAACTGGTCACGGTCACCGGCGCGGTCCGGCGGCCCGGCGTCGTCGAGCTGCCCGCGGGATCGTCACTGGCGGCGGTGCTGGCCGCGGCCGGCGGGGAAGCCGAACCGGTGCAGGTGGTGCTCGCGGGCGGTTCCGGCGGGACCTGGACGTCGGATCTCGACGGCGGCCTGTCGGGAATCCCGGCGGTCCACGCGCTTCCGGCGCGTGCGTGCGGGCTGGAGTACACCGCGAAAGTGCTGGCCTTCCTGGCGGCGGAGTCGGCCCGGCAGTGCGGGCCGTGCACGTTCGGCCTGCCGTCGATCGCGGCGGACTTCGCCGAACTGGTCCGCGGCGGCCCGTCGTCGGCCCGGCTGGCCCGCCGCCTCCCGCTGCTCACCGGCCGCGGCGCGTGCGCCCACCCGGACGGCGCGGCCCGCCTCGCGGAGAGCGCGCTGCGGGTGTTCGACGCCGACGTCCGGACCCACCAGGCGGGCGGCCGGTGCCGGGTCCCGGCGGGTGTGGCATGAAGGTCACGGTGGACCCGATCGGCTGCCGCGCGCACGGGTTGTGCGCGGACCTGCTGCCGGAGCTGGTGAGGCTCGACGAATGGGGTTATCCGGTGGTGGCAACCGGTTCAGTACCACCGGAACTGGCGGCGGAGGCCCGCCGCGCCGCCGCGGCGTGCCCGGCGCTGGCGTTGCGGCTGCGGAAGGAGTGAGCGCGCCGACTATCATCCGGCGGTGGAACAAGATGAGAGCGCACCGGGCTGGGACGCGATCGAAGCCGCGGTGGCGGCGCACCTCCCGGCGCAGCGGCCCCTGCATTGGGGGACGGACACGCTCCCCGGCCAGGACGGCATCTACGGGCTCAGCGCCTATCGCGGCGACGGGCACTGGCTGCTGGTCACCTTCGGCCTGACTGAGCTGTTCGCCAAGGAGAGCGACGACCCCGGCACCAGCGGCTGGGGGTTCGAACTCACCATGCGCGTCCCCGCCGCCGAAGAGCCGCCCCCGCAGTGGTCGCTGAACCTGCTCCAACGGCTGGGCCAGTACGTGTTTTCCACCGGCCGGGCGTTCGCGGCCGGCCACCGCATGAGCCCCGGCGGGCCGATCACCGGCTCGGCGGACACGCGGCTCACCGCGATCGCGCTCGCCGACGACCCGGTGCTCGGGGTGATCGGGACCCCGCACGGAGCAGCCCGGTTCCTGACCGTTTTCGGCATCACCGGCGAAGAACTGCGCGTCGCCCAGGAATCGAGCACCGCCGAACTGCTTTCGGGGATCCGGCGGGACAATCCGTTGCTGGTCACCGATCCGGCCCGGTAATCCCGTGGTGCGGCGGAGGACGAGCCGTTAACCTCCGCCACCATGGACGGCAAGCTCATCGACCGGATCCGCAGCGCGGGGCGGATCGCCGCGCTGACCGGCGCGGGCATCTCCACCGCTTCCGGGATTCCCGACTACCGCGGCCCCGAAGGCGTCTGGACGCGCACGCCCAGCGCCGTGAACGCCTTCACGCTCGAGAACTTCATGGCCGATGCCGCGGTGCGCCGGGAGTTCTGGCGTACCTACGCGGGGCACAGCGCCTGGCGTGCCGAGCCGAACGCGGCCCACCGCGCGCTCGCCGAGCTGGACGGCGCCGGCGTCGCCGTCCGCGTGCTCACCCAGAACGTCGACGGCCTGCACCAGCGGGCCGGCCTCGCCGCGCGCAAGGTCCTCGAACTGCACGGCACCATGCACACCACGCGGTGCACCCGGTGCCCGGCCCGGTTCCCGACCCCCGAAGTGCTCGCGCGCGTCGAAGCCGGCGACGACGACCCGGCGTGCCCGCGCTGCGGCGGGATCCTGAAGCTCGACGTCGTCCTTTTCGGACAGATGCTGGACGGCGAGGTCCTCGGGCACGCACGGAACATCGCGGCGGCGAGCGGGCTGTTCCTGGCCATCGGCAGTTCGCTGCAGGTGGAGCCGGCGGCGTCGCTGTGCACGATGGCCGCCCAGGCCGGAGCGACGCTGGTGATCGTCAACCGCGACCCGACGCCGTACGACGAGGACGCCACTTTCGTGCTGCGGGACGACATCGAGGCCGTCGTCCCGGAACTCTGCGCGGCCGTGACGTCGTGATCCGCGAAGCCCGCGACGACGACTGGCCCCGGATCTGGCCGATCGTCCACGACGTCGTCACCGAGCAGCGGACGTTCGCCTATGACCCCGAGATGACCGAGCGGGACGCCCGCCGCAGCTGGCTGCTGGCCCCGCCCGCCCGGGTCGTCGTCGCCGTCGACGGCGACCGGGTGACGGGCACCGCGAACATGTACGCCAACCGGCCCGGCCCCGGCAGCCACATCGCCTCCGGCAGCTTGATGGTCGCGAAGGAGGCGCGCGGCAAGGGCGTGGGCCGGGCCCTCACCACGGACCTGATCGGCTGGGCCCACCGGAGCGGGTTCGCGGCGATCCAGTTCAACGCCGTCGTCGAGGTGAACGAGCCCGCGATCCGGCTGTACGAGAGCCTCGGGTTCGTCACGCTCGGAACGGCTCCCGGCGCCTTCCGCCATCCGACCGCGGGAGACGTCGGGCTCCGCATCATGTGGCTGGACCTGCGAGTCAGCCCACCGAACCCGGCAGGCTGACCCGCAGGCCCACCGACACTCAGGCGGACGTCAAAGGGGCCGTGGCCAGCAGGTGGCGCGCGGCGACGCTCGCCCCGTCCGGCCGGACCTCGGCCGCGAACCGTCGCGCCCGGGCAGCCGCCTTCGGCCGCAGCGCGACTTCCAGCGCCGCCGTCAACGCCTCGGCCGTCGGCACGCCCGGCTCGGTCGCCGCGCCGAGGCCCAGCTCGCGGACCCGGCTCGCGAAGTAGTGCTGGTCGTACATCTGCGGGACCACCACCTGGGGCGCGCCGGCGCCGGCCGCCGTTGTCGTCGTGCCCGCGCCGCCGTGGTGGACGACCGCCGCGACGTGCTTGAACAGCTTCTGCTGGTTGATTTCGCCGATGCCGAAGCAGTCCGGGTGCCCGTCCGCCGCGAGGTCCGCCCAGCCGCGCGCGATGATCGCCCGCCGCCCGTGTGCCCGCGCCGACGCGAGCATCACTTCGGCGACCTCCGCCGGGGTGTGCATGCTGCCGAACCCGAAGTACAGCGGCGGCTCGCCCGCGTCGAGGAACTCCACCAGATCGGGTGGCAGCGGCCGCTCGTCCGGCCAGATCCAGGCGCCCGTCCGGATCACGTCCGGGTCATTCTGGTCGGGCCACGGCGCCAGCGCCGCGTCCGCGGCGAGCAACGGCCGGCCGGTGAAGACGTGGCTCTGGAGATCGTCCACCGGCGGCAGCCCGGTCGCCGCTCGGCACGCGTTGACGCGGCCGCCGAACAGCAGGTTCCAGCGCTGCGCGTCCTCCTCCCACTGGGCCCGGTTGTCCTTCGGACCGGGCGATCGCCACGGCATCGGCGGCGGCGCGTGGCGGTCCGACGGGAGCGTGATGGGACAGAAGCCCGCGTAGACGTAACCGGCACCCGCCCGCTCGGCGACCGAACGGGCCGCGAACTGCAGCGCCCCGGCCGCCACCACGACGTCACAGCCCTCGGCCGCGGCGGTGACCGTCTCGAACTGGGTCGAGACGGTGTCTTCGGCGCTCTTGCGCAGTTCTTCGGGGGTGAGACGGCCCGAGCCGGTCCGGCGCAGTGCGGGACCGATGGGCGCGACGTCGAACCCGAGCTCTTCGAGCCATTCGCGGAAGTCCGGCGGCACGCACAGGCGGACGTCCTGGCCCAGCGCCCGCAGTTCCGACGCCAGCGCCACCACCGGCTGCACCTCGCCCCGCGAGCCGATCGTGGACAGCAGCACACGCATCAAGGAATCCCCTCGCCCGGAAAATGGTGAGCCCGCATTGTGGACCCGCACCGGGGTCTTGCCACAAGTCCCGGGGTCGGCTATATGTTCAAGTGGGGAGAGGGAAACCTCAGGCGGTGGACGACGTCCGCTGCTCAGCTCGCGAGGCGCTCGGCGGGTTCGGGAAGCGCGTCCCGCCCGGTCAGTTCTTCGGCGAAGATGGTGTCGATCTTCCCGGCCGCGGTCCGCAGTTTCGCTACGCTCGCGGCGACCAGCAGGAGCGCGCCGGTGGGCACCGCGAGCACCAGGAGCGGCCACCCGGCGGCGACGACCACCACGGCCGCGGCCAGTGCGGAAAGCAGGAAGACTGCCCGGCCGGCGACCCGCGGCCACGCGGGACGGGGCTTGGCGTGCCTGCCACGCGATGTGCCGGCCGGCCGCGCGAGGGCAGCGTGGACACTCATCCAGACCTCCGGAAACGTCGTCGGACCGCCCGGGACGGGAGTTCCCGGCGGCGGTGCCGGAGCGGAAGAGGCGCGGACGGCACGTGGAGTGTGTCGGGCCGGACGGGGCTCCGGTTACTTCTCGTTATTGCTTCGAGTCCGAATTCACGAAATCGAATGAATATGATCTCGCGCCTATTTCGGAGGGTTTTCCCGCACCAGGGCCGTTGGACCCGGATCCGTCTGCCGGAGGTCCTTTCCCGCCGGTTCAGGAGTCGTGGCCGGGGCCCTTGCCCTTGGTCTTGCCGGGGGGCTCGGTCTTCTCGGGTTTGCCGGTCTTCGAGGTCTGTTCGGGTGAAGTCGGGGTTTCGTGGGTCACCGCGGCGGGCTCCGGCGAAGCCGACGTGCTCGCGGGCGGCGGCACGACGTTCCCGTTTCCGGTCGTGGTCCGGGGCGCCGCGGTTCCGGTTCTCACGGATCCGGCAGGAGGCGTGGACGACGAAGGCGTGAAGGTGGCCGCTGGGGAGTTCGCCGCCGGAGGCTGGGCCGGGGAGCCGGTCCCGGTTTCCCGTTCGACGAGCAGCACCGCGGAAACGACGGCCACCGCGGCGGCGGTCAGCCCGGCCGCGGCGGCGAGCCGACGGCGTTCCCGGTTGCCGGTCGGAACGGTACCGGCCTTGAGGTCGGACACCGCGAAGGTTTTCGTGGGATCGTGATCATGCGCCTGGTCCGCGGCCGGCTCGCCGCGGGGCATGGGGCGCGAAGGGGCGCCGGCTGCCGGATTGCGGGGAAGGTCGGCGCTCGTGCCGGCCTCAGGGTCCCGGGCGGGCCCGGGGCCGATCGCCAGGCCGCGGGGAGGCGTGGCACGGGCTGCCGGGTTGCGGGGAAGGTCGGCGCTCGAGCCGGCCTCCGGATCCCGGCCGGGCCCGGGGCCGATCCCCAGGTCACCGGAAAGCACGGCGCCGGTTCCCGGGTCGCGGGGGCCGGCGATGTCGGTGGCTGCCTCCGGATACCGGCGCCACACCGGGTGCCACTCGGCCGCATCCGGCGGTGCCTGGAGCAGCCCCACCAGCTCCGCCGCGGTAGGCCGCTCGGCGGGATCCCGTTGCGTCATCCGGCGGAGCGCGTGCGCCAGCGACGCGGGCAAGTCCCCCGGGATCCGGGGCGGCCGGGTCAGCCGGGCCATCGCCGCCTCGACCATCGTGCCCGGGTACTCGCGCTCGCCCGTCAGGCACTCCAGCAGGATCAGGCCGAGCGCGTACACGTCCGCAGGCGGACCCGCCGGCTCGCCGGAAACCTGCTCCGGCGCCAGATAAGCCGCCGTGCCCGGGATCAGGCCCGTGCCGGTGATGTGGGTGGCGTCGAGGGCGTGGGCGATGCCGAAGTCGCCGATCAGGGGACCGTCCGCGGACAGGAACACGTTGGCGGGCTTCAGATCCCGGTGAACGATCCGCCGCGCGTGCACGTGGGCCAGCGCCTCGGCGAGCCCTTCGGCCAGCGCTGTCACCTCCGCCGCCGGCATCGGGCCGCCGAGCAGCCGCTCCGCCATGTTCTCGCCCTCGACGAGCTGCATGACCAGGTAGGTCCGGCCGCTCTCGGTGCCGCTGTCGAGCAGCGCCACCACGCCCGGGTGGCTGATGCTGCCCTGGATGGTCATCTCGCGCAGCCGGCGGCGCTGGTCGAGGGCCACCGCGTCCCGGTCGTAGAGCTTGACGGCGACCTCGCGGGCGAGCCGCGTGTCGTAGGCCCGGTAGACGCGGGCCGTGGCGCCGCTGCCGATCAGCCTCCCGACCTCGTACCGCCCGGCCAGCAAGCCGGGCGGCCGTTCGTCGTCGAGGGCCCGGCGGGGGGTGATCGTGAACTCGCCGAGGGCGTAGCGCCCGCACGTGACGTCCGCGTCGTCCGTCGGCGGGCGCCCCGTTCTACCGGCTTCGTCGGCCACGGGCGCCAAGTACCCCGGCCCCGTGAACGGCAAACGTCGGAAGATCACGAAAAGAGTATCGTCCGAACACCCGCCGACGTGACATCCAGGGCGCGATCACCGCCCCGCGAACGCGTCCACGCCGGTGAGCTGCGCCGACAGCGTCCACAGGCGCGCGGCCTGCTCCCGGTCGACGGCGTACCGGCGGACACCGGACTCGGCGAGGCCCTCGGCGTCCGCGGGCGCGAGCTCGGCGACGTCGCAGTCCTCGAGGTACAGCCCGCCGAGCCCGGTCAGCTGCGGTGACGTCGCCGCCCAGACCGTGGTCGCCGCGCCCTGCTCCGGGGTCTTGAACTCCATCAGGTAGTTGCCGGCCTCGTCGATCCAGCCGCGTTCGATCATCTCCTCCCGCGGCAGGTGCCGCTGCAGCGGCGTCATGATGCCGCCGGGGTGCAGCGCGAACGCGTGGACGCCTTTTTCGGCGCCGAGTTCGTCGAGCCGGACGGCGAAAAGCACGTTAGCGGTCTTGGCCTGGCCGTAGGCCTGCCACTTTTCGTAGCCGTTCGCGAACTGGACGTCGTCCCAGCGGATGGGCGAGTAGTGGTGGCCGCGCGAGGACAGCGAAATCACGCGGGCGTTCTCCGCGACCGCCGGCCACAGCCGGTTCACCAGCGCGAAGTGGCCGAGGTGGTTGGTGGCGAACTGGGCCTCCCAGCCCGGGCCGACCCGGGTCTCGGGACAGGCCATGATACCCGCGTTCGCGATCAGGAGGTCGATCCGCCGTCCGGTCGCCAGGAAGCGCTCCGAGAAGCCGCGGACGCTTTCGAGGTCACCGAGGTCCAGCTCGTCGACCTCGACGTTCTCGAAGCCGGCCAGCGCTTCCTCGGCGGTCGCGCGGCGGCGGGCCGGGACGACGACGTGCGCGCCGGCGCCGGCGAGCGCGCGGGTCGTTTCGAGGCCGATCCCGGAGTACCCGCCGGTGACGAGGGCGAGCTTCCCGGTGAGGTCGATGCCCGCGACGGCCTCGGCCGCCGTGGTGCCGGCGCCGAAACCCGAACCGATCTTGTGCTGTGCGGAAGTCATGTCCCCGACGCTACGAGCTGGAGTGCACTCCAGCGCAAATCGCGTTCGGCGCCGAAACGGGGGACAATCGGGGGGAGAGGCGCAGCCGACCTAGGAAGGCTCTGATGGCCGACTATTACGGGAACCAGCCCCCGGACGTCCGCCCGGGGATCGACGCGCGCCGGCTGTGGGCGGGCGGCGTGGCGACGGCGGTGGTCGCGGCCCTGCTCGCGGTGGTCGGGCTGCTGATCGCGCGGGGGATCTTCGAGGTCGAAGTGCTCGCCCCAAAAGGCGAAGGCGTCTGGGGCAACGCGAGCACCACGACGTACGCGCTGGTCGCCGCCGCGGTGGCCCTGCTCGCCACCGGGCTGATGCACCTGCTCAGCGTCGCCACGCCGGCGCCGTCCCAGTTCTTCGGCTGGATCATGGTGCTCGTCACGCTCATCGCCGTGGTGCTGCCGCTGACGCTCACAGTCGCGCCGAGCGCGAAGATCGCGACGGCCGCGATCAACCTGGTGATCGGCCTGGTCATCGCCGCGGTCGTGAACAGCATGGCGGCCAGCGCCCGGACGCTGCACCGCCGCCGCACCCAGCAGAACGCGGCCCCGCCGCCGACCCGGCAGCAGTGGACCCAGCAGGACCCGCCGACGCGGTACTACGACCGGTGACCATGGACGTCCGGGAGACCAACCGCCGCGTGATCGAGCAGTTCCGCGCGGGCGGCGAGGTGGACGGCATGCACCGGGAGCGGCTGGTGCTGCTCACCACGACCGGCCGGCACACGGGCGAGCCGCGCACGGTCCCGATGATGTACCACCGCGACGGCGACCGGATGCTGGTGGTCGCCTCGAACATCGGCGCGCCGAAGCACCCGGACTGGTACCTGAACCTCGTGGACGACCCGCGGGTCACCGTCGAGGTGGACGGCCGGGAGTTCGAGGCGGAGGCCTTGCCGCTGCTGGGCGCGGACTACGTGCGGACGTGGACGGAGCTGGAGAAGCACTACCCTTTCCTCGCCGACCACGCGGCCAAGGCCCGCCAGGCCAAACGCGTGATCCCGATCGTGGAACTGTCCGAAGAGGACTGACGCGCTCCCGAAGTCCGTGAAGGCCTCCATACCGGCCATAAAAGCCGGGAAGGAGGCCTTCACGGACTTTCGTTACTTGCTCGCCACCCGGCGGTAGCGCATCGTGGCGAGCGGGGCGAAGATCGCGATGATCGCCAGGCAGCACAGGATCGCGTACAGCGCCGCGTTCTCCGCCGGCCAGCCCGTCGGCGGCGCGCCGAACCGGTTGCCGAACAGGTCGCGCGTCGCGTTGATCACCGCGGTGAACGGGTTCCAGTCCGCGATCGCCTTGAGGAACGCCGGCAGCGTCTGGGTCGGGACGAACGCCGAGGAGATGAAGCTCAGCGGGAACATCCAGATCAGGCCGGCGCTCTGGGCGACCTCGACGCTGCGCGCCGCGAGGCCGATCAGCGCGCCGACCCACGACAGCGCCCAGGCGAACATCAGCATCACCAGGTAGCCGAGCACCGCGTCCGCGAAGCTGCCGCGGATCCGCCAGCCGACGAGCAGCCCGCACAGCGACATCACGACCAGCGCCACGACGCTGACGACGAGGTCCGACGTCGTCCGGCCGAGGACCACCGCGATCCGGGACATCGGCAGCGAGCGGAACCGGTCGATGATGCCCTTCTGCAGGTCGTTGGCGAAGCCGATGACGGTGAACGCCGAGTTGAACGCCACCGTCTGGGCGAAGATCCCGGCGATGAGGAACTCGCGGTAGGCCGCGCCGCCCGCCTCGCCGCCGATCGCGTTGCCGAAGACGTAGGCGAACAGCAGCACGAACATGATCGGCTGCAGGGTCGCCGCCATCAGCCAGTCCGGGTTGCGGCGGACGTTCACCAGGTTGCGCCACGTGACGACGCCGCCGTCCGAGATGCCCTTCGCGAACGCGTTCACTTGGTCTCCTCCTCGGTGGAGACGGCGCCGTGGCCGGTCAGGGACAGGAAGACGTCGTCGAGCGTGGGCCGGTGCAGCCCGACGTCCTGCACGGTGATGCCCTGGCCGTCGAGCCGGCGCAGTGCCTCGATGAGCGCCTTCGGGCCGGTGTCCACGAGGATCTCGGCGCGGCGCGTGTGGTCGTCGCCGGACGGCTCGCCGGTGCCGACCTCGCGCAGCACGTCCAGGGTGGCCGGCAGGTCGGCGGCCGAGGCGACGACCAGCTCCAGGCGCTCGCCGCCGGTCTGGGCCTTGAGCTCGTCGGCGGTGCCGCGGGCGATCACCCGGCCGTGGTCGATCACCACGATCGAGTCGGCGAGCTGGTCGGCCTCTTCGAGGTACTGGGTGGTCAGCAGCACGGTCGTGCCGTCGGCGACGAGCTCCTTGATGACCGCCCAGGTGTCGAGCCGCCCGCCCGGGTCGAGGCCGGTGGTGGGCTCGTCGAGCACGACGACGGCCGGCTCGGCGACCAGCGCGCCGGCGAGGTCGAGACGCCGTCGCATGCCGCCGGAGTAGCCCTTGGCCGGCCGGTCGGCGGCCTCTTCGAGCTGGAACCGCGCGAGCAGCTCCCGGGCGCGCGACCGGGCCGCGGCCTTCCGCCTGCCGTAGAGCCGCCCGACCATGTAGAGGTTCTCGAACCCGGTCAGGTTCTCGTCGACGGCGGCGTACTGCCCGGACAGCCCGATCCGCCGCCGCACCTGGTCGGGCTCGGCCAGCACGTCGTAGCCGGCGACGCGCGCCTCGCCCGAGTCCGGCCGCAGCAACGTCGTCAGGATGCGGACGGTGGTGGTCTTCCCGGCGCCGTTCGGGCCCAGCAGGCCCAGCACCCGCCCGGCGGGGATGTCGAGGTCGACGCCGTCGAGCGCGCGGGTCGAGCCGTAGGTCTTCACGAGCCCGCGTACGTGGACGGCGCTGTCCGGTTCAGGCATGGCGGTTTCCCCTCTCGGTGACCCCGCCAAGCTAGGCCACACTGTCCGCTTTGTCCTCCGGGTTTCTCCCTGAGGTGGGTCAGTTCGCCGAAAGCGTGACGTCGAACTCCGGAGGCGTCCGCAGCGTCTGGAACACGACGCAGTAGCGCTCGGTCAGCTTCTTGAGCGTGGCGAGCTGGTCTTCGGACGCGTCGGTGTCCAGATCGAACGCCAGCCGGATGGCGCGGAAGCCCACCGGCGCGTCCTTCGCCACGGCGAGGGTGCCGCGGAAGTCGAGGTCGCCCTCGGCGCGCACGCGTCCGCCGCGGACTTCGAGACCCAGTGACGTCGCGACGGCCCGCAGCGTCACTCCGGCGCACGCGACGAGGGCTTCGAGCAGCATGTCGCCCGAACAGGCGAGAGTGTCGTCACCGCCGGTGGCAGGGTGCAGTCCCGCCTCGACGACGGCGCGCCCGGTCTCGACCTTGCAGGAGATGCCGAGGCCGTCCAGCGTGGCGTCGGCGTGCAACGTGACGAGCGCGCTTTCCGGCCGTTCCCGGTACTGCTCCTTCAACGGCGTCTGGACCGCGCGCAGCTCTTCGGCATCCATGCGCCGATTCTGCTCCGGAAACGCGGAGACGGGGAGACCGGTCGCCCGGTCTCCCCGTCTCAGTGGTTCAGCTTCAGCTCAGGGTGACGGCCACGTCGTCGATGACGAACGAGGTCTGCAGCGAGCTGTCTTCGGTGCCGGTGAACTTCAGCGCGAGGGTGCCGCCGGCGGCCGACGAGACGTCGATCGTCTTGAGCACGTACCCGGACGCCTTGTTCAGGTTGGAGTAGCTGCCCAGCGTCGTGCTGCCGTTGGTCACGGTCAGCTTGTCGTAGGCGGTCGTGGTGGTCGTTTCCGCCGTGTCGATGTGCAGGTAGAACGTCAGGCTGGCGTGGCAGCCCGCCGGGATGCTCACCGACTGCGCGATCGACTCGGTGTGCGTCGAGCCGTAGCCGTCCAGCCAGGACGAGTAGGTGCCGCCGTGCGCGGCCTGGCCGTCCGAAGCCCACTGGCCGATGGAGCCGGTGGTGCCGGTCCAGCTGGTCGCACCGGACTCGAAGCCGCCGTTGGCGATCTTCTGGCCGGAGCAGCCGCCGGTGGTGCCGACGGTCCAGCTGAACGACGCCGTGCCGGAGTGGCTGGCGCTGTCGGTCGCCGTCACCGTGACGTTCGACGTGCCCGCGGTGGTCGCGGTGCCCGAGATGACGCCGGTGGAGGCGTTGATCGACAGGCCGGCCGGCAGGCCGGTGGCGGACCAGGTGTACGGCGCGGTGCCGCCGCTCGCCGAGAGCGGGAGGTTGACCGAAGCGCCGGTCACGGTCGACTGGTTGCCCGGGTTGGACACGGTGACCGTGCCGGTCGCCGAGCACGTCGGGTCGGCCGACTGCGCCGGCACGCTGATCGCGTCCCACGCCGCCTTGACGGTGTTGAACTCGGTGCAGCTGCCCGGGAACAGGTTCTTCGCCGCGGTCAGCGTCCAGGTGCGGTACTTCAGGTACGAGCTGCCGGAGGTCTTGAGCAGCATCGCGTTGTAGAAGATCTTCACCGCGTTCTGGACACCGAGGCCGGTGACCGTGGAGTTGTTGCACGTGGTGCTGGTCGGCTGCCCGTTGGTCGGGTTGGTGCCTTCGGCCAGCAGGTAGAACCAGTGGTTGCCCGGCCCGGCCGCGGCGTGCACCTCGGTGCTCGGGATCGAGCTGTCGTAGCAGTTCTTGTCACCCAGCGCCGACGGGTTGTACATGTTGCGGATCGGGCCGGAGCCGACGAGGTTGACCTGCTCGCCGACCAGGAAGTCCGGCACGTCGTACGGCGACGGCTCGTTGGCGAACCACTCGGTCGAGGCACCGAAGACGTCCGCGACGAACTCCTGCGTGCCGTTGCCCGAGATGCCGCCCGGGGTGTGGTCGTCGATGCCGTGCCCGTGCTCGTGGGCGACGACGTCGATCGAGCCGATCCAGCCGCCGGCGGTGTTCTTGCCGATCTGGACCTGGCTGCCGTCGTAGTAGGCGTTCTGGTCGTTCAGGCCGACGCGGATCGGCCAGCCGCCGCCGTTGCCGTCGAAGCCGTTGCGGCCGAGCCACTGCGAGAGCATCTTGTTCTCGGTCTGCGCGGCGAACAGGGCGTCGACGCAGCCGGTCTCCTTGTTCGACGCGGTGCCGTTGCCCCACAGGTCGTCCGGCCCGCTGAACGTGGTGTTGTTGGCCGCGTCCTGGCAGGACGTGTTGGTGATGCTCGGGTCCTTCAAGGAGTACGTGCTGCCCGAGTGCGTGGTGTCGAGGTGGACCGGGTTCGGCCCGTTCCACGCGCTGGTGCCGTCGCCGTGCAGGACGTGTTCCTGGGTGTGCAGCACCTTTCCGGTGGCCGCGTCGACGACGACGTCGAGCTTGCTCGGCCCTTCGGCGTCGCGGCCGACGACGGTGCTCTTCCAGGCCAGCGTCGGCTTGCCGAGCGCGAAGACGACCTGCTGGGCGGGGCTCACGCTGTCCACGGCGGACAGCTGCTTCCGCGCGGTCGCCTCGGCCGCGGCCTTCGACACGGTCGGCGTGGTCGAGGCGAGGTCGATGGTCTGGTCCTGTGCGACGGAGGTGCCGAGCACCTGGCCCGTCGAGTTGGTCGCCACCACGAAGTCGCCGCCCACCACGGACAGGCCCTTGTAGGTGCGCTCGTAGGGGATGTACTTCAGCCCGTTGCTCGCGGAAATCGCTTTCTGGGCCACGAAAACGTCGTCCGTGCTGGCGTGCAGCGCGGCCGGCCTGCTCGCCACGAGACCGGCCGCCGCGGTGGCGGCCAGGGTCTGGGCGTCGGGGACGGCGTTCGGGGTCGCGGGCTGGGCCTGGGCGGTGGTGGTCGTGCACATCGCGGCGATCAGCGCGCCGCTCGCGGCCAGCACGAGTGGACGTCTCAGGTGCATCGAAGGATCTCCTCCGGGCAGGGCGAACCGGCCCGGTGACAGGCCGGGCCGAGAACGGGGACGACGGGGAAAAATGGTGCGGCTTAGCGGAAATCAGGATCCGGTGCGGAAGGCTCGTGAACAAGCGACGAACGTACGGACTTATGGGGAACTCGCAATAGTTCCCAAAAAGGACATTCACGCCTATTGGGATCCGGCTGCTGACCGTCCACTCAGGACAGAGGACGGTTCACCGCCGTTTGGTCGATCTTCACTGCGTCTTTTCGGGGGTCCGGGTGGCGGAGCCCCCGGCTCGGGGCGAAGCCCCGGATGTCACTGCGTCCGAAACGACGAAGGCCCCTTCGCCGGGGAATCGGCGAAGGGGCCTTCGGTGGTGCTGAGGGTCAGGCGGTCTTCTCACGCTTCGGGAGCTTCCAGCCCGGGCGCACGAAGTGGCACGTGTACCCGTTCGGGATGCGCTGCAGGTAGTCCTGGTGCTCCGGCTCGGCCTCCCAGAAGTCACCCACGGGGGCGACCTCGGTGACGACCTTGCCCGGCCACAGCCCCGACGCGTCGACGTCGGCGATCGTGTCTTCGGCGACTCGCTTCTGCTCGTCGCTGGTGAAGAAGATCGCCGAGCGGTAGCTCAGGCCGATGTCGTTGCCTTGGCGGTTCTTCGTCGTCGGGTCGTGCACCTGGAAGAAGAACTCGAGCAGGTCGCGGAACGTGGTCCGCGCCGGGTCGTAGATCACCTCGATGGCCTCGGCGTGCGTGCCGTGGTTGCGGTAGGTGGCGTTCGGGACGTCGCCACCGCTGTAACCGACCCGGGTCGAGATCACCCCGGGCTGACGGCGGAACAGCTCCTGCATGCCCCAGAAGCAGCCGCCGGCCAGGACGGCCCTTTCGGTTGACGTGGTCACGGCGTCACTCCTTCTCCTCGTGCGGTGCTACCGCCTGGTACAACCGTGCCGGACCTCCGATGATTCCACGCGAGTATTACGGAAGCCTGACGTCCCGTCCCGGTTTCGCCGTCGCTTCGCGCGGCGCGGCGTGGGAGGATGGTGCCGGGACGGGGCCCGTTCCCAGGAGGCGCAATGCGCGACGACATCGTCTCGAAACGGCTCGGCGGCGTGCTGGTCGTCGAAGTGCGAGGCGAGCTCGACATCGACACGGTGCTGCGGTGGACGACGGTGCTCGAAGCCGCCATCTGCGAGCTGCCGGGACCGCACCTGCTGGTGCTCGATCTCAGCATGCTGGAGTTCCTTTCGGCCCGCGGCGTCCACGGCATGCTGAAGGTGTTCGCCCTGTGCCGGCAACGCGGGATCTCGGCCTGCCTGATCGCGCCACCCGGCAGCGATGCCGAGCGGGTGATCGAGCTCACCGGGCTGGGCGACCGGGTGCCGGTGTTCGCGCACCGGCTGCTCGCCATCGCCGCCTACCAGCCGGTCGAGGTGCGGTGGCTGCCGAGCTGACGGGGGTCAGCCGAGCCCGTAGGTCTGCGGGTAGTCCACTGTGCACACCAGCGCGTCGCGGCGGGCGCGGCCGCCGGCCGGCGCGATCAGCGGGCTGGCGGTGTGCAGGAACCGGGCGTCCTCGAACACGATGAGCTGGCCGGGTTCCAGCCGCTGGGAGTGGACCGGGGTGGCCGGGTCGCCGGGCTGGAACAACGTCGTCTCCGCGCCGCTGCCCTCGCGGGCCACGACGTAGACGAAGACGAACTCCTCGCCGTCGGCGTGCGGCCGGGTCACGACGTTGGTGAAGGTCCGGAAGATGTTGACCCCGAACGTCCCCCGCCGCCGGCGGCGGTCTTCCGGGATCAGGCTCAGCGCGGCGCGGATCCACGACGCGAACAGCGGGTCGTGCGCCACCGGGGTGCGCGCGTATTCGCGGCGTTCGGGGCGGCCGCCGCGGTCCTCGATGGCGATCTCGGGGTGCTCGGTCAGGGCCGGGACGCCGTCCTCCCACGCGTATTCGACGACGTCCCGGGCTCGCTCGCGGTCGTCGGGGATGTCGCCGGGGTAGCGGCGCAGGACGTCGGGCGTGAAGTACGTGCGCAGGAGGTGCGCGCGCAGGCGTGCGCCCGGCAGGCCCAGTTCGTCGTCGGAAGCGACCAGGTAGCCGTCGGTGCCGAGCTGCTTGCGAGCCAGCCAGAGGTCTTCACCGGCGGAACCGGAAAGGTCGAGAGCCATGCGTTCGTCCCAACGTGAAAGGGAAAAGGGGCGTGCGGCGGCGGTTCAGGCGAACTGCTCGGCCTGGATCCGGCGAATCAGGGCGCGGCTCTCGTCGGGCTCGAGGGAGGCGGCCACCAGGTCGTCGTGGTAGCCACGGTAGTACCCGACGGTCTCGGCGGTTTCGATGTGCCGGAAGCCCGCGTGGGTCTCGATGTGGACGATGTCGCGGTCCAGCTCGTCCTCGAACTCGAAGTAGGCGTACATGCAGCTCATCGAGAACAGCGGGGGATGGGCGAGCGGGAAGACGCGCAGCTCGATGTTCGGCGCGGTCGACCGCTCGACGAGGTGGTCCAGCTGGGCGCGCATGATCTCGCGGGACCCGACGAACTGCCGGACGGCGCACTCGTGGGTCACCGCGACCAGCTTCAGGGGCTCCAGGCCGTCGCGTTCGGCGAGGGCGTGCTTGCGGCGTTCCCGCAGGTCCACGAGCTGGTCCACCTCCGCGGCCGACCACCACGGCTCGTGCGACGAATACTGGGCGCGGGCGTAGTCCGGCGTCTGCAGCAGCGCGGGGAGCAGCGGGATCGTGTAGATCCGCGCCACGGTCGCTTCGGACTCGTACGCGAGGTGGGCGTCGAGCCCGGGCGTCGCCGTGGTCTGCGAGAAGTCGGTCCACCAGGCCTTCCGCCCGGACGCCCGCACCCACCGCGTCAGCCGCTCGGCCAGCTGCGTGTCCTCGATGCCGTAGAAGCGGATCAGGTCGCGGACGTCCCTGGCCTGCGGGCTGCCCTGCGCGTTCTCGAGCCGCGAGAGCTTCGACGTCGAGATCAGCAGGGCGGCGGCCACTTCCTCGAGGGTGCGGCCGGACTCGTCACGCAGGCGCTTGAGCGTGTCCGCGATCCGGCGGCGCGGCACGATCGGACCTTGCGTGGGGGCCATGGGACCTCGTTCTGGCGGTGGGCGGTTGGCGATGGGAACTCGTCATGGGTTTCCCATCGCGGCCGCGACGATACTCCCTTCGGCGTCCAGGAGCCTGCGCCACGCCCCTGAAGGCCTGTTTCCGCTGCTGGACGGCGGGTCGGCGACCCGTGCTAGGCCGAACAGGTACGGCTCGATGGGATTCCGCTGTGGGAATTGCACCGTGGGCGCGTCAGCGTGACACTTGCAAGACAAGGCCGCCCAGGTCCGGCGGACGGCACCGAGCGGAAGGGACCCACCATGCTCATCGTTCTGAGACCCGGGGTGCTCCTCCGGGTGCTGGCCGCCACCGCGCTCGTGGCCGGCTTGGTTGTCGTGCTGCTGGGGCTCACCTCGGGCGCGGCCGGGGCGCCCGGCCCGCCGCGTTCCGGCGGCAGCGATCTGCTCACGCGCACCGCACCCATGCCGTACGTCGTGACGGGGACGGGTGGCCACGGCCTGAACGTCCGGTCGTGCGCGGCATCGACGTGCCGGCGGGTCGGCTGGATCGGCGACGGCGGCACGTTCCTGGCCGAGTGCTGGACGCGGGGGACACCCGCGTCCGGTGACGACCGGTGGCTGCGTGGCACGGGAGGCGGGCAGACCGGTTACGCGGCCGCGCACTTCCTCCGGGGCAGCGGGGCGCCGGAGTGCGGGACGAGCCCCGCGCGGCAGACGTGAAGGTGACCCGGGGTCACTCGCCGCGCATCGAGCGGCGGATCTCGGCCAGCCGGTCCTTGGCCGCCTGGTCGCGGTCGGCGATCTTCTTGTCGAGGGCCTCGGCCGTGTTCTCGGTGCCGAGGCCGGCGACGTCGACCGAGCCGAGCGACGTCGTGTAGCGGTTCTCGATCTTGTCGCGGACGAAGTCGAAGCTCGGCACGCCGCCCTCGCTGTAGTCCGGGTCCGGCAGTGATTGCGGCACCGGCGGCGACGGGATCGCCAGCGCGGCGGTCGGGGTCTCGTCGACGATCTCGCCGTCGACCGCGTTCGGGTCTTCGCTCATCTGCCGACTTTAGCGCCGGTGTGGGCAGTCCTGCCGGGACCAGTGGGTAATTCGGCCGTGGAGCGGCGCGGTGCGGTCCGGAATTCTCGAGGCGCACAGCCGGTGTCCGGAGGGAGCAGACCATGAGTGCCGGGGCCTACCACGCCGAAACGGCGGAGATGGGGACGGTCGCCAGGGCGGTCGAAGACGTCGGATCGGCCTTCCTGTCGGTGACGCGCGACCTGGAAGGCCTGGTGCTGGACGCGATGTCGTTCGCCGGGATCGGCAGCGGGGTCGCCGCGGCGAACGCGGCTCTGCACTCGACGCTGGGTCACGCGCTCCAGAAGTTCCTCGGCCTGATCACGAACGTCAACCAGAACGTCCAGGCGGCCGCGGACGCCTACCGCGCGGCCGACTCCGACGTCGCCCGCGCCTACGGCGGCGGCCAGGACGGCACCCACGGCGGGGGCGCCGCGGCCGCGGCGGCTCCGCCGCAGCAGCTCGACCCGCGCGTCGTCGACTCGATCATGCGGTCGGAGGGCGCGACGGGGGAGCAGGGCGGCGTGCCCGAGGCGTACGGCTTCCGGCAGAACATGCACAACGGCTACGACCGGATCATCGCCGCGCGCGAGCTGTACGGCCAGGGCAGTCCCGAGGAACGCGCGGTCGTCGCCGACCTCATGACCGCCAACGCCCGCCGGGCCGGCGCGCTCAACTTCACCGACCCCGGCACCCAGGCCGCGATCATGTCCGGGGCGCACATGCGCGGCGCCGGCGGCGTCCGCGCGATCCTGAACCACATGGCGGGCGAGGACATCATGCGCAGCTCGCGCACCCTCGGCGACGCGACGATCCAGCACATCCAGGGGCTGACGCCCGAGCAGTTCCAGCAGGAGTTCCGCGACGCCCGCATCGAATACGACCGGCAGATCTACGGCGGGACGAACACCACCCAGGGCGGCCACACGCAGAACTGGTGGGACCGGTACGGCACCGGCCTGACCCGGCGTTACGACCGCGAACAGGCCGAGTTCCTCGGGCTTTCCCGGCCCCAGGACTGATCTCCCGGTTCGAAGATCCCCCGGCTGGGCACTCTCGTTGGGTAGCCGAACGACAACGGGAGGCACACGATGAACCGGAGGATGATCGCACTACTGGGCGGGGTCGCCGCGATGGCGGGGACCGTGGCGTTCGCGGGAACGGCCGAAGCGGCGTCGACGCCGTGCAGCGCCGAAGCGAAGGCCTGCGTCCAGCGCAGTTCGAATACCGCGTGGCTGACGGACGGCGCCGGGAACGTCACCTACGGCGGCGTCCCGATCACCGTCGGGCTGCCGAAGTACCCGACCCCGCTCGGGAAGTTCCACGTGCAGTACAAGGACATCGACCACTACAGCAAGCAGTACAACGGGCCGATGCCGTACTCGGTGTTCTTCACCACCACCGGGGTCGCGTTCCACCAGGGGAGCCTGAAGGTCAAGTCCCACGGGTGCGTGCACCTTTCGCACGGTGCCGCGGTGACGTTCTACAACTCGCTGCACCCTGGTGACGTCGTCGAGGTCGTGCCCTGATCCGTCCCTTGTGGACGGTCGAGGAGCGCGCCGGCGACGGCGCCGAACACCAGGTGGTCCAGGATCTGCGGCCCGCGCGGCAACGCCCGCACGGCGGGGTACGCGCGGGCCGCGATCCCGAGGTCCAGCGCCGCGATCGCCAGCCCGGCCGCCGCGCCGCCGCCGGCGCCGAGCCGGTGACGGCGCGCGGCCGCCGCGAGCACGCACGTCCAGAACGCGGAGACGGCGACGTGCGCGACCAGCCCGGCGGCGATGCCGGGCCGGTCGCGCCGGCCCGGCAGCAGCGTGCCCGCCGCGCGCGTCGCGGCCAGGACGTCGTCGCCGGTGAGCAGGGCGTAGACGGTCGACGGTATGCCGCTGACCGTTGCCGCGACGACTCCGGCGCAGACGGCTTTCATGCGGCCAGGTACGCCGCGATCCGGATCCGCAGGCCACGGACGTGGGGGAGCGCGATGGTGAACGCCTCGGCCGGACGGTAGCCGGGCCATGGGTGACCGTGGGTGCACGGGCCGGCGAAGTACACGAAGCCGTCTTCGTCGTCGTAGCGGCCTGGCGACCAGACCGCTGCGTCGCCCGCGTGACGATCCCCGCAGGCGGCTCGAGCGATCCAGTAGGCATCGTCCTTCATGACGCGACGCAGCTGCGCGGCGAACCCCGCCAGTTCCGCTTCCGGCAGGCCGAGACCGCGTCCGCTCCAGACCCGCGGCGTGCGTTCCGACGGGCGGGCGGGGCAGCCGAAGGTGACCGCGTCGTCGGCGTATTGCCGGGTCCAGCGGGCTTTTTCCGGTGCGAGCGCGGCGAAATGGGGTCCGCCGGTGAGGTCCAGCGTCATGGGGAAACGATAGTCGATCAAGGGGGCACGGGTACCGCCGCGCGGGTGTCGATCACTGCTCACATAGTGTATACAGTATCCAGTAGGCACGCCGTCGGCAGAGGAGGCCGCCATGTATTCAGTCACCGACCCTGCGACGGGTGAGCTGGTGGAGAAGGTCCCGAACGCGACCGACGAGGAGGTCGGGGCCGCGATCGCCCGGGTGCACCGCGGGTACGCGGCGTGGCGGGCCCGGCCGGTCGCCGAGCGCGCCGCGATCGTGCTGCGGGCGGCGGAGCTGTTCGCCGAGCGTGCCGACGAGCTGGCCGCGATCATGACGCTGGAGATGGGGAAGCGGATCAACGAAGGCCGCGGCGAAGTGGGCGTCGTCGTGGATATTTTCCGCTACTACGGCGAGCGTGGCCCGGAGCTGCTGGCGGACGAGCCCCTGTCGATCCGCGCCGGGGAAGCGGTGCTGACGAAGGAGCCGATCGGGCCGCTGCTCGGGGTGATGCCGTGGAACTTCCCGTGTTACCAGGTGGCCCGGTTCGTCGCGCCGAACCTGGTGCTGGGCAACACGATCCTGCTGAAGCACGCGTCGATCTGCCCGCGTTCGGCGCTGGCGATCGAGCGCGTCCTGCGGGACGCCGGGGTGCCGCCGGACGCGTACGTCAACGTGTTCGCCTCGAGCCGTCAGGTCCCCGGAATCCTGGCCGACCCGCGCATCCAGGGTGTGTCGCTCACGGGCAGCGAGCAGGCGGGCATCTCGGTGGCGGCCGACGCCGGCCGGAACCTCAAGAAGTGCGTGCTGGAGCTCGGCGGATCCGACCCGCTGATCGTGCTGGACACCGACGACCTGGACGAGACGGTCAAGATCACGGCGACGGCCCGGATGCGCAACTGCGGCCAGTCGTGCAACGCGCCGAAGCGGATCATCGTGCCGGCCGGGCTGTACGACGAGTTCGTCGACCGGTTCGCCAAGCGAGTCACGGAGTACTACGTCCCGGGAGACCCGGCCGACCCGGCGACGACGTTGCCGCCACTGGCCTCGACCGCGGCGGCGGACGAGGTGGCGGCCCAGGTCCGGAAGGCGATCAGCGAAGGAGCAACCCTACGGGCGGGCGGCCACCGCATCCCGGGCCCGGGAGCGTACCTGGAGGCAACGGTACTGACGGACGTGACGCCCGAGACGGCGGCGTACCACGAGGAGATCTTCGGCCCGGTGGCGCTGGTGTTCCGCGCGGAGACGGAGGAACAGGCGATCGCCCTGGCCAACGACACCCCGTTCGGCCTGGGGGCGAGCGTGTTCGGGACGGACCGCGAGCGGATGGTACGGGTGGCGCGCCGCCTCGATGCGGGGATGGTGTATTTGAACAAGTCGGGTGGGTCGGAGGCGGATCTGCCGTTCGGCGGCATCAAGCGGTCGGGCATCGGGCGGGAGCTCGGGCCGCTGGGGATCGAGGAGTTCATGAACAAGAAACCGATCCGCCTCTGACCTGCTTCGGAACTTCGGGGGAATCTGCCGAGACCCCCGAAGATTTCCGAAACCGACCACCAAGCCCTGTTACTTGACCGACTGCATGCAGTAGGTGGTCACCGCGAGGGAGCCCTGCATGCTCCATGACGCCGCCTGGTCCGAGCCGGGGAAGTCCTTGCAGATCTCCTCGACCGTCTTCGACAAACCGTCCATCTTGGACAGGCCGTCCACCTGGCCGAGCACCTTCGCCGCGCCCTTCTTGCAGGGGGCGAGGTGGAGCTCGTCGTTGGCGCCGGTCGCCATGCACTCGCCGATGGCGGGCTTGCGGTTGTCCGGGTTCTTCAGGTCTTCCAGGCACAGGATCTTCGACGACAGGCTGCCCTGCCGCTTCCACTCCATCGAGGCGCCCGCGGACGGGACCTTGGTGCAGACCGCCTTCGTGAACCCGCCCAGCGCGCCGCCGTCCTCGACGCCGGCGACCTTGTAGCTCGCCTCCGGTCCACAAGGGACCTTTTCGGTGTGGGCGGCGTCGGAAAGGTCTCCCTTGACGCAGTCGCCCACCTGCGGCATGCCCTTGCCCGGGTTCTTCAAGTCCTCCAGGCAGAGCAGCGTGCCCTTCGAGGTGTCGGCGCCTTCCCAGTACGCGACGGTCGCGGTCGGGAACTCGTCGCAGCCGCCGCCGAGGGTCAATGCCAGCCGGGGCTGGTCCGGGACCTTGCCGACGATCTTGTAGCCGGCCTCCGGGCCGCAGGCCACCGAGGTAACGCTGTCGGCGTTGTCCGTGTTGCCCTTGAGGCAGTCGCCGACGTCGGTCGTCTTGGCCGCGAACGAGCTCAGCCCGGCCGCGACGACGACCGCGAGGAACACGAGGGGAATACCGATCCCCAGCGCGAGTTTGAGGCCACTGCGCTTCTTGGGCGGCAAGCCGATCGGCGGAGGCGCGGGGTACGGCGCGTGCGGGTACGGCGCGGCCGGGTAGTGCGGCAGGGCGGCCCCCGGGGGCGGGGCCTGGAAGGGATTCGCTTCCGGCGCGGGCTGCTGCGGTCTGTCTTCGGGCGTCGTCATGGAAGGTCCCCCCAGGTCTGAGCATGACTGGCCGCCGAATCTTAACCGCAGGTAAGTCCGTCGCCCGGGTCTGGCTCGGAGCGGCGCTGTCGTGGACAGCAAGTCTCGTCAAGGCAAAAAAAGTTGTCGGTAACTGGCGTTGTCAGTGATCTGATAATCCATCCGTGGACGAGCGCCACGGATGGCCGAACCCGTTCAACGGCAAGCCCTTGACCTGCGGCTTTCCCGGCGTTGCTCTGTTCGGTCGATTGCGGCTCAGTCGATCACCGTGTCGAATAATCGCCTACAGGGATTAATCGCCGTGAGGAGTTGGCTGTGCATTGGGGGACCGCGCTCGACGACGGAGGGGCTGCGGGGCTCGTCCGCCCGTACTTCCGGACCCATGGCCGGACCCGGCCGACGCGTGACCTTCCCGTCGAGACGCTCGTCTCGACCACTGCGCGGGGACGGGCCGTCGTGCGAGGCAGCTCGCAGGAAGAGTCGGAAATCTGCGTGCTGTGCCGCACTTCGCAGTCGGTCGCCGAGGTCGCCGCGCGGCGGCGGCTTCCACTCGGGGTCGCCCGCGTGCTGCTCTCCGACCTGGCCGATCGCGGCCTGGTTGCCGTGCACACCACCAAGATGACGTCGGGCAACCGGCCGAGCATCGACCTCATGGAACGGATTTTGCACGGCCTCAGCCGGCTGTGAACTCCCCGATCAGCCGCGCGAGCCGCGCCGGCTGGTCCAGTGGCAGCAGCGTGTAGCTGTCGGCCACCTCCACGAGTTTTCCCTTGGGCAGCAACGCGGTCAGGCGCTCGCCGTGCTCCGGGGGCATCACGCGGTCTTCACTGGCCCAGACCACCAGGACCGGCCGGTCGAAACCCGGCAGCCGCTCGGCCGCCTCCAGCAGGATTCCCGGCGACGCCGCGGCCGCCCGCAGGACGCCGACCGTGTCACGGCGGATGGCGGCCTCACTCAGCAGCGGCCTGATCCACTCGCGCGTGGCCGCGTCGCCGCGCTTCGTCAGCCAGCCGAACGCGATCGGGAGCCGTCGCACCGCTCGCAGGCGCATCTGCTGCATGAACAACCCGAACAACCCCGGCGACAGCTTTCCGGTCAGGAACAGCGTCTTGCCGGTGAGTCCCGGCGGGAAGTTGTCGAACGCGTCGCACGACGCCAGCACCACCCGGCTCACCCGCGCGACGCCGTCCGCCATCAGCAGTTGCACCAGCGCGCCGCCGGTGTCGACGCCGGCCAGGGTGACGTCCAGTAGGTCGAGACGCTCGAGGAACTCGGTGAGCAGAGACGCGATGCCCGGCAGCGACAGGTCCGCGTTCTCCCGCATCGGGTGCCGGTGCGCGCCCAGGGGGAGCGTCGGGACGACGCAACGGAAACCGTCGAGCGAGGCGACCGTGCCGTCCCACAGCGAGCCGTCCATCAGCAGGCCGTGGACGAAGACGACGACCGGGCCCGGGCCCCCGGTGTCGGTGTACTCGATGGTGCCCGCGGACAGCTCGACCTGCATTCCGGCCTCCCGGTGAAGTGACCCCCGACCGAAGTGAACCACGTGGTTCGCAAACTGTCGAGGATCAGGGCGCCGCCTCCTCCCGTTCGACCGCGCGCAGCAACGCCTCGAAGCCGGCCGCCGCCAGGTCGTCGTCGATCAGCAGGTTCACCAGGAAACCGCGTAGCGCGGCGAGGATCATCGACGCGACCTCCAGTTTCCGCCCCTCCGGCCAGTCCTCGGGGCAGAACGACACGAGCGTCGGCAGGTACTGCTGCGACGCGCCCCGCCCGAGCGCCGCGTACCGGCCGGGGTCGTACATCGCCAGGCCCATCGCCTGGTCGAGCACGCGGCGCAGCTGCGTCTCCTCGCGCAGGCTTTCCCAGGCCACGCGGACGCGGCCGGCCAGGGTCGGCGACGAGCCGGCGCCCGCCGCCAGCGCGTTGCCGACGCGCCGTTCGCGCAGGGTGACGACCACCTGCCGGAGCAGGTCTTCGGCGCTTTCGAAGTGGTAGAGCAGCACCTTGTGCGTCGTCCCGGCCGCCCGCGCGGCGCGCCGCAGCGAGAAGTCCACGAGCCCGTTCTCGGCGACATCGTCGGTGATCTTCGCCAGCAGTTCCCGGCGGCGGGCCTCGCCGCGCGGCGAGCCGGCCGAGCGCCGGTACCCCGCCCCGCCCGAGTCGGTAGCGTTGTCCACGGGGGACAGCTTGGCACGACGAAGGGGGGACGGATGCGGGTGCTGGTGACCGGGGGCAATGCCGGAATCGGCTACTTCGTGGCGGAGCAACTGGCCACGGCGGGTGCGGAGGTGGTGATCGGCAGCCGCGACCCGGCGAAAGCCGGCCACGACGGCGTCGATCCGCTCCCGGGTCGCGGGCGCGCGGGTCGGGCACGTGTGGATGGACCTGGCTGCTCTCGAACCGGTCGGCACCGGCGAGCTCGACGCCGTCGTGTGCAACGCCGGGGTGGCGCTCGACGACCCGCCGCGCCGGGAGACCCCGGCCGGCCACGAGCTGATGTTCGGCACCAACCACCTCGGCCACTTCGCCCTGATCGCCCAGCCGATGCCGGTGCTGACGGCGGAGACGCGCATCGCTGAGTGGGCTGCCGGCCCGGGTTCTGTTGCACGGCAAGGACGCCGGTGCGCGGCCCGCCGTCCGGGCGGTGCTCGGTCCGGACGTCGAAGGCGGGCAGCTGTGGGGGCCGCGGGTGTTCGCCTGCGGGGCGGGCCGCGGCGGGAACCGTTGTGGGCCAACCTGACCGACGAAGCCGCCGCGGCGCGGCTGTGGACGGAAAGCGTCAAGCTGACCGGCCTGGACCCGCTGCCCTGACCGTCGTTACTTGAAGGCCTGGGCCGCCCGTTCGACGTCCGCGTACCGGGCCGCCCAGAACTCCGCGTCGCGGTGGCCTTCGGAGGCGCTCGAGCCGTCGAGCTGTTCACGCAGGATGTCGGCGTGCCCGGCGTGCCGGTTCGTCTCGGTGAGCACGTGCACGAGGATGTTGAACAGCATGACGTCCGGCCGGGGCCACCAGGGCACGTGCCCCGGCGTGTCGATGGCCAGCTCGGTGATCGTCGCGTCGGAGTGGGCCCACGCCCGCCGGTAGCCGTCGATGATCTCCTCGCGCGACTCGTGCTCGGTCGCCCACATGTCCTGGCCGCGCACGGCGAGGTCGTCCCACCGGAGCAGCGGCTCGGGGTACGGCCTGCCGAAGATCTCGCCGAAGTACCGGGCTTCGGTCAGCGTCAGGTGCTTGATGAGACCCAGCAGGTTGGTGCTGGTCGCGGTCAGGGGACGGCGGATGTCGTACTCGCTGAGCCCCTCGAGCTTTCCGACCATCTCTTCGCGGATCTCCCGCAAATCGCCGTGCAGGTAGTCCTTCGCGAACTCGTCGATCATGGCTCCACCATGCCAGATCAGCCCACCGGCACGCCGCGCACCGTGACCGGCCCGCGGGTCGGGTCCAGCTCCAGCTTCTGGTCCACCCCGGACGGCGTCAGCACGTCGAACGCCTTCGGCGCGGTCGCCGGGTCCACGGCGCAGATCGGCGACGTGCCGCCGGCCGCGCAGAGGCCGAACGTGTACTGCCCCGCCGTCGGCGTGAACGGCCGCGCCTGGTCGGGGGAGTTGCCGTCCTGGCCGGTGAGCACCACGGCGAACGTCCAGCCCGGTCCCGGCGTCCCGAAGGCCGCCTTCGCCACACTGACCGTGATGTACCGCGTCGCCTGCGAAGCCTGCACTGACGGCGTTGCCGGCGAAGCGCCCGAAGCGTCGACGAGCGCCGGTTCGGCGAAGCCCTGGACCTCGATGCGGCGGCTCCACGCGTCCTGCGGCGCGATCGTGTAGGCGCGACTCGGGAACGGCGCCGCGGTCGACGTCGCCGTCGCGGCCGGGTCGTGCCCGTAGATCGTCAGCAGCTGGGCGCCCAGCGGTGAGCCGAACGTCGGTGACAGGTCGCGGATCTGCGCCCGGAACACCAGGGTGGTGCCGGAATCGATGACCTGGAACCGCTGCAGGTCGAACGCGCCCGCGTGGAAGTCGCCCGCCGTCGGGTAGGTGTAGGTGCCCGGTCCGTTGTCGTCGCCGTCCGGGTCCGTGGTGTCCAGCAACACCGTGCCGGTGACGAAGTCCGAACTGATCGTCTTCTGGGCATAGCCCGTGCCCGCGCCGGTCGCGGCCGCGGTGACGACGTTCGCGCCCAGCGGGGTCGGCACGGTCGCGCTGAACGTCCCCGCCGCCGAAGCCCGGGTCGACAGCACCGACGTCGTTCCCGCGTCGGTGGCCGAGACGGCCAGATCGACGCGGCTGCCGGCGGGCGCGGTGCCGGTGACCACGGCGGTCGCCGTCGACACCGACGCGGGGGCGTCGAGCGTGACCGCCAAGGCGGGCGGCGCGTGGACGTACCGCGAGCGGACCTCGGCGGGCTGCTCGGGCAGCCGTCCGTCGTCGACGGCCCTGGCCAGCCGCACCGACTGCGACTGCGCCCAGCTCAGCGGCGCGACCGAGCCGACGGACTGCCCCGGAATGAAGCCGATGGACGCCGCGCGAGGGTCCGACCCGTACGGCGACGCGGGCACGGCCGGGTTTTCCCACACCTGCTCGGGAATCAGCCCGGTACCGTTCGTCTGCGCCCGCATCGCGCGCAGCAGTGCCGCCGCGCCGGCCCGGTCCCCGGTCTGCACGGCCTGCTCGCCGCGTTCGCCCGCGAGCACCGGCCACAGGTGCCCGGACCCGGTGTTCGTCGACGGCCAGGGCGCGCCGGTGGGCGCGCAGTTCGTCGGGTCCGGCTCGTAGCAGTCGCCGTAGCCGTCTTCGCTGCCCGGCGCCGACGTGCCGTAGCGGTACCAGCCCGGCCCGGCCGGGGTGTCCCGCTTGATCACGCGGTCCACGACGCCGAGCGAAGCGGCGACGTCCGGGTCGTTCGCGGGCAGCACGCCGAGGCGCGTCAGCTCGAGGAACCCGGCGTCGACGACCGCGCGCTGGTCGGCGTCGACCGAGCCGTTGCCCAGGTTGTAGAACCATTCGGAGTTCGGGTCGCCGTTCTTGGTCAGCCGCAGGAAGTACCGGCCGCCGTAGGGCCCGTTCCGCGTCACCGTCCAGCCCTTGATGCTGCGCTGGAAGTGGTCGGCGGTGGCGCGGTAGACGTTCGCGCGCGCACTGTCGCCGTTGCGGTCGGCGATCACGCCCGCGGCGACGAGCCCGGCGATCTCGGCGGCGATCGTCGAGGGGGAGTAGCCGCCCTGTTCTTCCCAGCGCTCCGAGCCGAACGCCGGCCCGTGCGCGACGACGAAGTCCGCGGCCGCCCGGATGTGGTCGGTGTAGAGCGTGTGGTCGCGGTCGAGCCCGGCCTGCAACGCCATCAGGATCGGGTACGCGCTCTCGTCGAGCTGGTCGCCGCCGGAGTCGGGCGCCTTCTTGCCGTTGAGCAGCGAGTTGCGCGGGAACCGGCCGTCCGGCTGCTGCTGGCGGGAGAACAGCCAGCGGACGCTCGCCCGCGCCGTCTCGCGGTCGCCCGCGGACAGCAGCCCGGAGAAGCTTTCGTAGAGGTCGCGGGCGAAGATCTCGCGGTAGGAACCGAAGTAGACCGGCTTGCCGCCAGGCGCGTCGCCCGCGGACACCGCCTGCCCCCACGGGCTGCCGAGCGAAGCGACGACCGCGCCCGGGAAAGTCTTGTCCTCACTGGCCTTCAGCACGTTGACCGACTGGTAGTACGCGTCCGAGTCCTTGCTCCGCAAGGGAATCAGGCCGTTGTCGTAGTCACGCCACTGACGCGCGTACTCGCGGTAGCTCGCCTCGAACGGCGTCCGCAGGCTCGCCCCGGCCGTGGCGACGGCGGCCCGTGCGTCCGCGCCGAACCCGAGCGCCAGCACGGCCGGACGGCGCGGCTGCAGGTCCAGCTGCGCGGTCTGGACGACGTTGCCGTTCACCGCCGACGGCGTGGTGTCGGTGAGCCGGTGGTCGCGGTCGAGCTGGGCCAGCCCGTCGCCCGCGGTGCCCGCGAAGCCGCTGCTCGTGGCCAGGAACCGGTGGTCGGCGCGCAGGGCGGCGGCCAGCGGGGTGCCGTAGTCGCGGGCCGGCGCGCTGGAGACCGTGTTGCTGTCGGCGCTGACCAGCGCGCTCGTCGCCGCGTCGACAGTGGCGGTGTCGCCGCCGCCGTTGGCCGGGCCACCCCCGCCGTTGCCGTTGATGCTCGCGTCGAACCGCACGTACACCTTGAGGTCCCGCCCGGAACCCCGCAGCGGCTCCAGCCGGGTGCGGAGGAGCACGCCGGTCCGGGCCGGGTCGGCCAGGTACTCGGTGACCAGCCGGTAGGCGCCGCTGCGTGCGGTCGACGTCACCTCGCACGCCATTCCGCCCGCGCTGGTGCGGACCGTGTAGGTCATGTCACGGGCCTGCAGATCGGTGAAACTGCGGCCGTCGGTGACGGCGAACTGCAGTGTCTCGACGTTCGTGTTGTCGATCACCGGCGCGTAGACGTCGGACAGCACGCCGCCGGCCACGGTGAACCACGCCTTGCTGGTCGTGTTCCGCGCGGTGCCCAGGCAGTCCTTGCGCGCCAGGCCGAAGTGGGAGACGGCGCCCGGTCCCGGCGCCGCGGCGGCCACGGGAGCGGGCAGGAGGGCGGCCGCGGCCAGCACCGCGCACAGCACCACGGACGACGTCGACCGAGTCATCCCGACATCCGACCACGTCCGCCCCGGGCCGCACCAGGTCCGAACGGCAGCTGATTGAAGATCCGTCACGGTGGGTAGGAATTCACTGAGAGCCCCCGGGGAGGTGAACGTGGAAGAGCTGGGAACGGACGGCTGGCGGTACCGCGGCACGATTTCGCCACGGACGCTGCCGAGCCTGCGGCGGCACCTGGTGTCGTGGCTGCGGCGGCGAGCCGGTGACGAGGTCGGGCGGCAGGCCGACGACGTCGTGCTGGCCTGCTGGGAAGCGATGGCCAACGTGCTCGGCCACGCCTACCACGGCCGGCCGGGGCTGATCGACGTCCGCGCCCGGATCGACCAGGACGTGCTGATCGTCACCGTCGCCGACCAGGGCCGCTGGGCTTCGCTGGCGGAACGCGCCGACGACGGCCGCGGGCTGCGCCTGATCCAGGCCCTGGTCGACGGGCTCGACCTCCGCTCGACCGACGACGGCACGGTCATCACGCTCACCTGGCCGTTCCCGGCCCGCCGCACCGCCTGAGCTTCCGGCGTCTTGAACGAGTCGTTCAGGACCTCGGAGGTCCTGAACA
>NZ_JBFACT010000089.1:0-29019 GCF_040640995.1 Amycolatopsis sp. NPDC021455
CGAATGACTCATTCGGGACGTGCGAGGTCCCGAATGAGTCATTCGCGACACCGGCCGGCAGCCCGCGGTCAGGCGACCGTGCAGGCCACCCCGTTGAGGGTGAAAGCAGTAGGCGCGGCCGGGTCACCCGTGTGGGTGGCCTGGAAACCGATGCCGATCGAGCCGCCGGCGGGGATCGCCGCGTTGTAAGTGACGTTCTTGGCCGTGACCTGCCCCGAGGACGGCGAGTAGCTCGCGCTCCAGCCGGACGTGATCGTCTGGCCGCCGGGCAGGGTGAAGACCAGCGACCACCCGTCGATCGCGGCGGTGCTCGTGTTGGTGATGGTGATTTCCGACGTCAGGCCGGTGTTCCAGGCATTGACCTTGTCGGACACCTGGCAGCCGCCGGGCGGCGGGGGCGGCGGCGGAGGCGGCGGGGTGTCGGAGCCGAACTGCGAGAAGAACTTCCACACCAGCGCCGGCACCCAGGTCCGGGAACCGCTGTCCCCGGTCGCCCCGTCCTGCGGCGCGGCGATGTGCCCTTCGTCGAACGCGGCCCACTCGACCGGATACCCGGTCCGGCAGCCCGAGTAGTCCGTGACGCGGTGCGTCAGGCTGCCCTGCGCCGGCTCCGGCGGGTTCTGCGCCGCGCAGCCGTTGTTCCGCACGAACGTGTCGCGCAGCGACCGGCCGCCGGAGATGTTGAGGACGTTGTCCCGGATGCCGTGCACGCCGAGGTACGCGATCGGCTGGGTACCGCCGTTGCACCCGCTGAGCAGCCCGCCGGACTGGACCGCGACCGCGCGGAACACGTTCGCCCGGGAGCAGGCGACCGAGTAGCTCATCGCGGCGCCGTAACTGAAGCCCAGCGCGAACCGCTGTGTCGTGTCGACGCAGAGACCGCTTTCGAGCTGGTTGAGGATGTTGTCGACCAGGGCGATGTCCTCACCACCGGAGTTCGCCCAGCCGTTGTTCAGCCCTTGGGGCGCGACGAAGATCGTCGTGTTGTTCGCCAGCCGCTGGAGACCGTAGTAGGCCCACGCACCCGTCTGCACGGTCCGCCCGGTGTCGACGTCCACGTCGTTGCCGCCCAGCCAGTGGAACCCGAAGATCAGCCGGTACGGGTGGTTGACGTCGTAGCCGTCGGGGATCCGCAGGATGTATTCGCGGTTCTTGCCGTTGTTCTGGATGGTGTGCGTGCCGCTCGTCAACCCCGGCGCCTTGCCGCAGCCCGTGCTCGCCGCGGCGGTGCCGGCGTCCGCGGCGGCGGCCGGGACGGCGGCGCCCAGGGTGACCAGCGCGGCGGCCGCGATCACCGCCAGGATTTTCCTTGCCATCATGGGACTCCTCACGGGGTGGAGAGTTCGAACCGCTGGAGGGTGACCGCGCCGCCGAGAGCCTGGCTGGCGTAGTTGAAGACGGCGAACCGGTAGCCCATGAAGAACTGCCACGCGTTGTTCAACGTGAAGGCCGGGCCGAAGCGGGTGAAGTTCACACCGTCGGTGCTGTAGGAGAAGGTGGCCTGCCGGCCGGCGCCGGGGCGGATGTCCGCGTTGGCCCGCAACCAGATCTTGGTCCCGCCGAAGGCGGCCGAAGCGGCTTCACTGCCGGTGTTGCTGGTGTTCCAGTTGCCGTCCATGGTGATGTTGTTCTGCAGGACGACCCGGTTGCGGCCGCCGTCGCGCTTGACGCCGATCCAGGCCGAGGAGTCACGGAGCATGGCGAGCCCGGTGCGGTCGCCGTCCCGCATGGCCGACAGGTCGAGCGTGACCGTCGCCGTCGAGCTGGGTCCCTGGATGCGGTGGGTGAGGGTGTTGCGAGCCCAGTACAGGTCGTTCGTGACGGTGGCGGTCTGCAGCCGCAACCCGTTGCCCACGCTGTACTTGCTCGTATCAGGGTTGTGGTTCCACTCCCACTGCGGGCCGAGCGCGGAGCCGGTGAAGGTGTCCACGCCGGTCATCGGCGTCACCGGGTGGGCGGGCAGGTTCGGGAAGGGGTAGCTCGCGCCCCAGCCGCCGTTGACCGTCGTGACGCGGGGCCAGCCGTCCGCGGTCCACGTGATCGGGGCGAGCACGGGAACCCGCCCGCCCGGGTAGGCGTCGACGAACGCCATGTAGTACCAGTCGCCGTTCTGGGTCTGCACCATCCCGCCCTGGTGCGGTACTCCCCCGCCCGGGATCGGGCTGGGCATGTTCAACAGCACCTGCTGCATCGTGTACGGGCCGAACGGGTTGCTGGCCTTGAGGATGTACTGCCCGTTCGCAGGGCGGGTCAGGAAGATGTAGTAGAAGCCGTTGCGCTTGTAGAACCGCGAGCCTTCGAGCGTGCCGACGTTCGACGGGGTGCTGAACACCTGCTGCGACCGGACCTCGGTCTTCCCGTCCGGCGACAGCTGCGCGACGCTGATGTTCGTGTTGCCGTAGGAGACGTACATGGTGTCGTTGTCGTCGACGAGCATGCCGGCGTCGTAGTAGCACTTGTTGATCGTCGTCAGCTTCTGCCACTGGCCCGCGACGTCGGTGGCGGTGTAGATGTGCGTGTTGGCGAAGTCGACGCAGCCGCCCCAGTAGAACGTGCTGTTGCTCTTGCGGTAGTTGAGGAACGACGCCCAGATCCCGCGCACGTACCCGCGGCCGCCGTTGAGGTCGTACTTCGCCCCGAAGTCCAGGCGGGGCACCGAATGCCCGGCGTACTCCCAGTTCACCAGGTCGTAGGAGCGCAGGACCGGCGCGCCCGGCGAATAGTGCATCGTGGAGGCCGAGTAGTAGTAGGTGTCGCCGACGCGGATGATGTCGCCGTCCGCGAAGTCCTGCCACACCACCGGATTACCGTAAGTGGCCGCGGTCTGGGTGGGCATGCTCCGGGCGGGGCCACCTCCGGCGAGCCCGACGGCGACCGCCGCGACGAGTCCCAAGATCCACGTTCGACGGCGTGCCATGAAAGTTCCTTCCCGCAGCCCGCTCGGCTATGTGAGCGCTAACAAATGCGTAGCGCGGCACGGCCGTTAAGTCCAGCGTTAAGCGTGAAAGTTTCTTTCAGCGGGTGATGCCGGTGTGGCCGAGCGAATACCGGCCCGGCTGCGGCCACACGCACAGGCCGTGCGGTTCGCGGCCGACGGGAATGGTCCGCAGCAGCGCGCCGTCCTTGGTGGACAGCACGTAGACGACGCCGTTGTAGCGGCCGGACAGCCACAGCTGGGTGCCGTCGGCGGTGACGTTGCCCATGTCGGGGCTGCCGCCACCCGGGATGTGCCAGACGGTCACCGGGGCGCCGGTGTAGGCGTCGAGCACGCTGACACTGCCTTCGTGCCGGTTGGTCACGTACAGCTGCTTCGCGTCCCGTGAGAGGTAGAGCCCGTGCGCACCCTTCCCGGTCGGGATGAAGCGGAGCACGTGCGTCGCCGCGCCGTCGAGCACCCAGACGCCGTTCGCGTCCGAATCGGCGATGTAGTACACCGACCCGTCCGGGGCGAGCTTGATGTCCTGCGGGCCCATGTGCGTGTTGCGGTGCGGCATGTCGATCATGCGCAGCAGCTTGTGGGTGGCGACGTCCACGACGGCGACCCGGCCGGCGAACTCGCAGGTGAACACCGCGGTCCGGCCGTCGGGCGAGAAGTCGGCGTGGTCGATGCCGGCGCAGTCGGGCGCGGCGGTTTCGTCGTGCTCCTGCCAGGTGTGCGGGTCGTACCAGACCAGCTTGCGGCGCGCCTCGGCGACCGAGATGGCGTACTTGCCGTCCGGGGAGTAGTACATGTTGTACGGGTCGACCACGGGGATCTTCTTGCCCGGCAGACCCGTCTTGGGGTCGAACGGCATGATCAGGTTGGCCTGGTCGTCGGTGGCGTAGAGGGTCCGCAGGTCCCAGGACGGCACCACGTGCTGGAGCTCCTTGCCCACCGGGTACTTCGCGACCACTCCGAAGGTGGCCGGGTCGATCACCCAGACGTCGCCGGAGCCGCTGTGCGGCACGTAGACCAGCGGCTTGTCCCCGGTCACCGCGGGCGACAGCTGCCCGGCCCCGGCGGCGGCGTCGACGTTGCGGGCGTCGGTGACCGGCGGCATGCCGGGCAGCGGGTTGCCCGCCGGGGCGGGCGGGGTGGCCTCGTGCGGCAGCCCGGTCGTCGGCATGTCGGACATGCCGGGCATGCCGGCGTGGTCGGACGCGGGCGGCGACGAACAGCCGGCGAGCAACAGCAGGACGACGGCGAACCAGCCCCAGCGGGTACGGGTCACTTCAGCAGCTCCGTCGCCGTCACCGGGGTCAGTCCCCGTTCACTCAGGTCGGTGAAGATCCCGGGCAGCGCGGCGACCGTGCCGGCGTGCCCGAGGTGCATGCTGACCACGCTGCCGGCGCGGGCCTGCGCCACCGCGGCCCGGATCGCGGCCGGTCCCGGGTCCTTCCAGTCGAGCGAGTCGACGTCGTAGGACAGCACCCGCGCGTAGCCGGCTTTGCCCGCTTCGACCAGCTCCTGCCGGGTCGCGTGCTGCCCCTGCGACTGGCGGAAGAACGCCCCCGGCGTCCCGGTCACCTCGGCGAGCTTGTCCCGGCACCGCTCGATCTCCGCCAGCATCGGCTCCGGCTTGTACCCGGCCAGCGCGGGGTGGCTCCAGGTGTGGTTGCCCAGCTCGTGGCCGCCGTCGCGCACCATCCGCGCGGGGTCCGGGTGCTCGGCCAGCCAGGTCCCGACGGCCAGGACGGTGATGTGCGCGCCGTGCTGCCGCACCAGGTCCAGCACCTGGCGGGTGATCCGGGGGTCGCCCGCGCCGTGGAAGGTCAGCGCGATCTGCGGGCGCCCGGAGGTGGCGCGGGCGACCTCGACGGCCGGTCCCGACGGCGCCGCGGAGGTGGACGCGGCCGTCGACGGCGGCGGGCTGGTCGGCGCGGGCGTCGAAGACGGCACAGCGGGCGCCGGCGCCGGGACGGGTGCCGAGCAGGCGGCCAGCGCCGACGCTCCGGCGGCGAGGCCGAAGAAGTGGCGTCTGGTCAGCGATGTGCGCACGGTGGGCACCCTAGGGCCCACCGGTCCGCCACGCGCGACACCCCCGCGCGAGCGCACTCAGCGTCCTCTCAGCGACCTTGTGGCAAAGGCCTGTGGGCGGCGTGTAGCGGCCGTATGGAACGGCTCCATAAATTCCCCTTCGGCACGGAAAACGCCCTTTCGACCGTTAGGGGAAATCGTGGAATTCAAGGGAAACCTCACTCGGCTCGCCGGGGCCTGCGCGGCACTCGCCTTCGGCTCGACGCTCCTGGTCGGCGGCGCGTCCTCGGCGCAGGCGGCACCGGTGTACTACCAGGTGCACAACGCCAACAACAGCCGCCTCTGCCTCCAGCTGAACATTTCCGCCGGCAAGGGAAACGTCATCCTCGGCGACTGCAACCGCAGCGCGAGTGTGGTGTGGACGATCAGCGGCGGCATCTTCCGGAACCCGGTGTCGGGCCACTGCCTGGACGGGAACGGCGCGGACGTCTACACGTTCCCGTGCAACGGCGGCGCGTACCAGCAGTGGTCGAACTCCGCCAGCCCGACGTACATCAAGCACGCCTGGAGTGACAAGTACCTGACCGCGCGCGGAATCCCCGGCGAGGAGGTCGCCTTCGCGACGTCGACCGCGACGTCGTCCCGCTGGGTGATCGAGCAGCTGCCGTGACGAACCGGCCGCGGGGACCGTGTGGCACAGTGATCGGGTGACCGACCCGGCAGCGCACCGGTTCCCCGGCCGGGACGGCGTGGACCTGGCCTACCGCGAACTGGGTGGCGGCCGCCCTCTGGTGCTGCTGCACGGTTTCACGGCCGACGGAACGCAGTGGATCCGGTCCGGGCACGCGACGGCCCTGGCCGGGCAGGGCTACCGCGTCGTCCTTCCCGACCTGCGCGGCCACGGGCACAGCGCCCGGCCGCACGACCCGGCGTGCTATCCCCCCGACGTCATGGCCGACGACGGGCTCGCCCTGATCGAGTGGCTCGGCCTCGGCGACTACGACCTCGGTGGGTACTCGTGGGGCGCCCGGACCGTGCTGCGCATGCTGGTCCGCGGCGCCCGCCCGGCCCGCGCGATCGCCGGCGGCCAGGGACTCGACGCCGTCACCCGCGCGAGCAGCCCCCACGGCGGGTACCGCCGCGTGCTGACCGCCATGGCCGACGGCGAACCCCTCGAACCCGGGTCACCGGAAGCCGCGCAGGCGTCCTGGATCACCCGGCTCGGCGGTGATCCGAAGGCTCTCCTGCGCGTGCTCGACACGCACGTTCCGACACCCGAAACCGCGCTGGCGCGGATCACGACCCCGGTCCTCGTGGCCGTCGGCGACCGGGACCGCGGTCAGTCCTCCGCCGGCGCGCTGGCCGCGACCCTGCCGAACGCCCGGTTCACCCGGGTGCCGGGCGACCACTACACCGCGTTCGCCGGCCCGGAGTTCGCGTCCGCGATCACGGCGTTCCTCGGACCGGCATCCTGAACCCCGGTCCTACTGCGGCTGTTGCTGCTTCTTGTCCTCCTCGGCCCAGGCGGCCTCCGCCTGCGACTGGATGTCGGTGAGGCCGCGGTCGACCTGCACGATGTCCTTGCCCGCCCAGCCGGCGAAGTTCTTCGAGCTCTTGGCGTCGGACAGGGCCTTCAGCATCGGGTAGTAGTCCGGCTTGTTCTTCTTCAGCCAGTCGTCGACCCACTTCATCTTCTTGTAGCTGTCGCCGAACTTGGTCTTCAGCCAGTCCTCGTGCTTCTTGATCATCGGGAAGTCGTGGTCGCTCAGGTGCGACTGCGGCGACGGCCGCGTGGGGGGCGGCGGGTCCGCGGGCCTCGGCAGCGGCCGCGAGAAGTTCGGGACCGTGCCGTCACCCGGGGGCCGGGTGACCGGCGCGGCGCCGCCGCCGGGGCCGTCGTGGGTGACCGCGGTGCCCGGCGGGGGCAGCGGCCGCGAGAAGTTCGGGACCGTGCTGTCGCCGCCGGGACGGCCGGCAGGCGGAGCACCGCCACCCGGCCGGGGCAACGGCCGGGAGAAGTTCGGCACGTTCCCGCCCGGACGCGGCACGGTCGTCAGCTCGTGGCCCGGGTTCGCGCCGGCCTTCGGCTTGACCAGCTTCGACAGCTGCGTGAGCCGCGCCAGGGTGCGGCCGGCGTAGGCGACGACCTTGGCGAGCTTGGCCGCCATCGCCGCGACCTGCACCGAAACCTGCACGACGATCTTGCCCACGCCGACGGCGATCGACGCGCCGAAGGTGAACGCGGCCATCGCGAGGGCGATCAGCATCGTGGCGATGATGTCGCCGAGGATCGTCGTGATGATGTCGCGGATCAGCGTGCGCACCGCGGCGATCAGCGCGCCGGTGGTCTCGACCATGTAGCCGGCGACGTCGGACGCCTTGGCGTTGGCGTCGATCCAGCCCTTCCGGTCGTCGATCGACTTCTTGAAGCTGTCGTAGCCCTTGCCCTGCCACTGGGTGATCGTCGACTTGAGCGTCTTGTCGAGGTCCTCGCCGGTGTTGCGCAGGCTTTCGCCGATCTTGTGCAGCTCGTTGGCGACCTTCGTGACCTCCGACGGGTTGCCCGCGACCTGGTCGAGCGGCCACTTCAGGAACGAGACGTGCTCGATCAGCCAGCCCAGGCCCGCGGCGATCAGCTTCGCGAACGGGTCCATGACGAACGCGACCGTGTCGAGCGCGGCGCTGACGATGTTGACGCCCAGCTCCACGCTGACGGCGGCGAGGTCGCCGCCGTGCGCGGTCTGGACCTTGCCGATCGAGTCGCCCACCTGCTTCCAGCTGTCGAAGACGCCGGCGCCGGTCGTCGAGTTCGATGCCGTGATGGGAACGGTCACTTGCCCAGCTCCGTCTCGAAGGTGCTCAAACCCTGTGCTGTGTTCGAGTCGTGGGTGGCGTACGTTTCGGCCGCCTTCTTCACGTCCTCGGCGGACTTGCCGATGTCCCCGGCGAGCTTGCCGATCTCCCCGGTGATCACCGCCATCGTGATCCGCGAGGGCACGGCCAGCACCTGCGCGAGCAGGATGCCGAACGCGGCGTTGTCGAACCCGTTGGCGGCCTGCATCCGGTTCGCGGCGTCCTGCACCGCCGGTTGCGTGGTGCCCGACAGGAACTGGCTGAACTTCTGCAGCTCGGCCGGGTCGACCGAGAATCCTTCGCCGGAAACCACCGGTTCTCCTCCCGCCTACCAGGGGTTGCTCTCGCCGTCGTCCTCTTCCGGCTCGGGCCGGGGACGACGACGTGGCTGATCACGCTGCGGCCGCTGGGGGTCCGGCGGCCGGACGGGCGGGGGCGCGGGCGGCCGCGGGCGGTCCTGGGCCTCCTGCTCCGGCATGAACACTTCGCTCTTTTCCGGTGGCATGCCCGGCGGCGCGTCCTCCGCCGGCGCCGGCAAGAACTCCTCGAGCATCTCGCGGGCGGCCGAGTTCTCGCCCACCATGCCGCTGAACGCGGCGGCGACCTCGGCCGAGACCTTCTGCTGCGCACGGCCGATCAGCTGCATCACGAGACCGGAAAGGGCTTGCGGGGAACGCGAGTACGCGCGGGGGCCGAACCGGAGGTCCTGCAGGACCCCGCTCGGGCCGACGGTCACCGAGACCGCTCCGTCCGGCGCGTGCACGGTGGCGACAGCGGATCGGAGCCGTTCCTGTGCCGCCGCTGCCTTGGCCTGGATTTCCCCGAGCTCGGCGGTGAACGCGGCCAGCGGATCGTCGCCGGGAGGCACTGACTGTGTCAATTCGTCCTCGTCGCAAGAGAGTTGGTGACGACGAAGTCAATCAGCGTCGCCTTAACTCCGGATGACACGGACCGAGCCGTCGGCTGAACGCGGGTCCGCCGAAAGGTATGATCTCGGTGGGGCGAGGGGGAAACAGGCAAGATGTCAGGTGGTTTCGTGCAGTTGTACCGGCGGGACTGGTCGCCGGAGCAGGTGCTCCGGCGGGTGGACTCGCTGGCGGCGGCCGGCATGGCACTGCGCCATCCCCGCACCGGCCGGATCACCGCGATCAGCGGAGAGCGGGAAACTTGCGGCGAGCAGGTCGAAATGGACCGGCACAGCCTGCTCGCCGCCATGTCCGGCCTCGCGGAGAAGCAGTTCACGTTCCAGTACTGGATGACCGGCGACGAGGACGCCGACGTCCTCTGCACACTCGGCCGGGCCGACGCCGGCGTGGTCGTCGAGCACTACAGCCTCGACGGCTTCGGCGGCCCGGTCTGGCGGAAGGGACAGGACACGGTGATCCGCCGGCTGCTGGCCGAGTTCCGGGCGACCGGACCGGCGGCGGTCGGCCTGGTCGTCGACCGCTGGGGGCCGTCGCTGGAGATCGACCTCGACGACGTCGTCCTCGGCGGCCCCACCCCCGTGACCGTGGGGCCGGAACTGCTGGTGCTGCGGCCGGAGGTCGCCCGGCGGCACCCGGAGCTGGGGACGCTGGTCCCGTTCGGCGGCTTCCTCGCGCGCGACATCGACGGGATCCTCGCCCTGGCACCGTGACCGGCTCCGGCGGCTTGTCACGTACGTACTCTTACGTATGTCTCGGCCCGGTGATCGGCCGACAGACTGTCCCCGGCGCGGAAAGCGCCGTCGAATTCCGACTTCCAGGGGAGAACAACATGAACAGTCGCCTGCGGACAGCCGCCCTTCTCGTCGCGGCGACGGTCTCGGCGCTGACGGGACTGGCTTCGGCCGCGAACGCCGGGTCCTTCTGGGACGAGGCCCACAACCGCAACAGCGGCAAGTGCATCAACGTCCGGGGCGACTCGGAGGACGCGGGCGCGTGGATCCAGCAGTACCACTGCGACAACACGCCCGCCGCGAAGTTCCTCTTCGCCGATCTGGGCAACGGCTTCGTCGAGATCGTGGGTCAGAACAGCCACAAATGCGTTCAGCCCCAGAACGGCCGGCTGGAGAACGGGGTGGGCCTGCAGCAGTGGTTCTGCCAGGCCACCGACGCGCAGCAGTGGCAGCTGCTGCCCGGGACCGACACCACGGTCATGATCAAGAACCGGGCCAGCGGGAAGTGCGTCGACGTGCCCTTCTTCACCTCCGACGACCGGGTGGTCCTCCAGCAGTGGACCTGCAGCCCCGGTTCGGCGAACCAGGAGTTCTACCTCGTCAACGGCTGACTCCGCCGTTCCTGCTGCCCGGGGCCGGTTTCGCCGGCCCCGGGCAGCAGCCCGAGCCGCTGTGCGCGCAGCACGGCCGTGAGGCGGTCCGAAGCGTCCAGCTTCCGGTAGAGGTTCTCGAGGTGCTTGTGCACGGTGCGGGGCGAAGTGCCGAGGCGGTGGGCGATCGCGGTCGCGGTCAGGCCGTCGACGAGCAGGGTCAGCACCGCGCCTTCACGACCGGTCAGCCGCCGCTTCGCCTTCTCCAGCTCGATCACGGTGCCGCGCGCGAACCGGTCCGGGTCGAGACCGAACGGAACCGGCGCGCCGCCGGAACCGTCGCTGCGCACGGCGGCCAGGAGCCCGACCGAGTGCTCGGGCAGGCGGCGCGCGACGTAGCCGAGCACGCCGGCGCTGGCCGGGTCCAGCCACTGCGTGTCGTCCACGGCCAGCACGACAGGATGGCGTTCGGCCAGTGACCGCACCAGGCCGAGCGCGGCCACGTTCACCGCCCGCGGGTCCGGCGGCGCGCCCTCCGGAGCCGTCCGCAGCAGGGCGACGTCCAGCGCGTGGCGTTGCGGCCCGGGCAGCAGGCCGAACTCCGCGTCGGTGACCCCGTCGAAGAGGTCGGTGAGACCGGCGAAGGGCAGCGTGCGCTCCGGCTCGGCCGGCCGGCAGGCCAGCACCCGGTAGCCGCGCTCGCGGGCGCGCTCCACGGCTTCCCGCCACAGCGTCGTCTTCCCGGTCCCGCTCTCGCCCTGGATGACGGCGGCGGCGAGGCGGACGACCGCGTCGTCGAGCTCGCGGCGCACAAGGCGTTCAGTGTGCACGGTTTTCCCCCCGGTGCGGACTCCTCCGTCCGCTCCCCGCCACCGTGGCGGAATCCCGGGCCGATAGCATCCGCAGATGTGCGTACGGCGCCCGGGACGGGCGGTGTCCTGAGCGATGGCAGGCAGCGGCTTTCCGGCACCGGCGCCGTTCGTGGGCCGGCGGCGGGAACTCGGGAAGCTCGAACACCTCCTGGCCGAGGCGGCGACCGGGGTCGCCGGGACGGCCGAGATCGCCGGCGAGCCCGGGATGGGGAAGACCCGGCTGCTGACCGAACTCGCGGTCCGCGCCCGGCGGGCCGGGTGGCTCGTCCTGTCCGGCCGGGCGGCCGAAGCCGAACGGCACGTTCCCTTCTCCGTCCTCGGCACCGCGCTGGAGGAGGCCGGCCCGGACGCTCTCGCGGCACTGGACCCGGGTGCGGCCGGCCTGCTGCGGACCACGTTCCCGGCGCTGTCCACCGACGCCGAGCCGCTGGAAACCGCGCCGGCCGAACGGTATCGCGTGCACCGCGCGGTGCGCGGGCTGCTGGAAGCGCTGGCCGTGCCCGGCGGGCTGGTGGTCCTCCTCGACGACCTGCACTGGGCCGACGAAGGCACCGCCGAGGTCGTGGACCACCTGCTCCGCCGTCCGCCGCACGGCCGGCTGCTGCTGGCCGTGGCGCACCGGCCCCGGCAGACCTCGAGCTTGCTGCGCCGCGCGCTGGCGCAGCACCGCGACGTCCTCCGGATCGAGCTGGGACCGCTGACGCCGGCCGAGGTGGACGAACTGCTGCCGGTGGACGGCGACGCGGCGCGCAAACAGGCCCTGTACGCGGCCAGCGGCGGCAATCCCTTCTACGTCCAGGCTTTGGCCGGTCCCTACGCCGACCCCGAGGTGCGGCCCGTCGAAGGGGCGGTGCCCGCCGAGGTCCCCGAATCCGTGCAAGCCGCGCTTCTCGCCGAGCTGCACGCCCTGTCGCCCGAACAGCTCGTGGTGGTGCGGGCCGCCGCCGTCGCGGGTGACGACGTCCCCGCCGGCCTGATCGCGAAGACGGCGGGCTCGGCGCTCCCCGAGGTCCTTCCCGTGCTGGACGAGCTCGTCCGGCGGGATCTCCTCCGCGCGAGCGCGCCGGGCGGCCGGTTCCAGTTCCGGCACCCGCTGGTCCGCCGGGTCACCTACGACGCCGCCGGCGCCGGCTGGCGGGTGGCCGCCCACGCCCGGGCCGCGGCGACGCTGCGCGAGGGCGGCTGGCCCGCCACGGAACTGGCGCACCACGTCGAGCGCTCGGCCGCGCCGGGCGACCCGGTGGCCGTCGAAGTGCTGCGGGAGGCGGCCGCGGCTTCCCTGCACCGGGCACCCGCGGCCGCCGTCCACTGGCTGCAGGCCGCGCTGCGGCTCGATCCGGGCCGGCCCGACCTGCTGACGATGCGGGCGCAGGCCTACGGGCTCACCGGGCAGTTCGAGGAATGCCGGGCCACGCTCCACGAACTCCGGCAGCTGCTTCCGGCCGAGCTGACCGAGCAGCGCGCGCGGATCGCCGCCTTCGGCGCGTTGATCGAGCGGTTCCTGGGCCGTCACGTGGAAGCCCGCGCACAGCTGCTGGCCGAGCTGGCGGCGCTGGCCGACCAGCACGGCCGGGCCGCGCTGAGCCTCAAGCTCGGCCTGGCGAACGGTGTCGTGCTCAGGGCCGACCAGGATCACCGCCGCGACTGGCCCGCGGAGGCACTGGTGGCCGCGCGGCGGCAGCCGGAGCGCCCGCCGGTGGCCAGTGCGCTCGCCATGTGCGCCTTGCGGAGCCACGTGCTCGGCCGCGTGGACGAACGCACCGTGGCCTGGCTGGACGAATCGGCGATGCTGGTCGACGCGGCGATGGACGCCGAACTGGCCGCGGCGGTCGAGACGGTCGGCTTGCTCGGCTCGGCCGAGCTGTGTCACGAACGGCTCGACGACGCCGTCCGGCACCTGACGCGGGCACTGCGGATCGTGCGGGCGGCCGGGCAGAGCCACGTGATCACGTTCCTGTACTCGATGCTGGGCGGGGTCGCTCTCGTCCGAGGCGACCTCGACCGGGCCGCCGCCCACATCACCGACGAGCTCGATTCGGCGCACCTGACCGGCAGCCCCGCGCTGCGCAGCTTCGCCTTGCGCAGCCAGTCCACGCTGGCCATCACCACGGGCGACGCGGAGGCGGCGGTCCGGCTGGGCAAGGAAGCGCTGGCACTCGCCGAGGAGGCGAAGCTGCCCGAGATCGGCCTGGTCTCGGGCACGCTCGGCGCCGCCTGTTTCCTCGCCGGTGACGCGGCCACGTGCGTGGAACTGATGACGGCCGGGGGCGGCGGCCCGGACCTGTGGCAGGTCTACCCCGTCGAGCGGGGCAACTGGTACGAAACGCTCGCCGCCGCGGAAGCGTCGCTGGGCCACTCGAAGGAAGCCGGCGAGTGGGCCGACCGGGCCTTCGCCCAAGCCGCCGGGCTGCCCCGCCGCACCGGACTGGCCCACCTGGCCCGGGCACACACGCTGGCCGATCCCCGCGCGGCGGCGGAGGCCGCGGTGCGCGCGGTCGAGTTGTTGCGTGGCGCGGGTGACCGCATGCTCGCGGGCCGGGCCCACGTCGTCGCCGGCACGGCGTTCGGCGCGTCCGCGGACGTGAACCGGGCCCGCGAACACTTCGGCGAGGCGTGTGCCCTGTTCGAAGCGTGCGGTGCCCCTCGGCAGGTGGAGCAGGCCCTGCGGACCCAGCGGCGGGTGAACGCGCAGCAGCCGCGCCGCCGGAGCGAGTCCGCGGACGACGGCACGCTCACCGCCCGCGAAAGGCAAGTCGCGGAACTGGTCGCGCAGGGGCTCACGAACAGCCAGATCGGCGAAGTCCTTTACGTCAGCCCGAAAACGGTCGCCGTTCACGTCGGGCGGCTCTTGACGAAGCTCGGCGTTGCACGGCGGGGCGGGATTGCGAGCCGGCTGCCCGCCGAACCTGAGGACCGCTGAGCGGCGGCAGTACGCCCCGGCGGCCCGCCAGGCACCCTGCTCGATGACGGACCGCGGTTTCATCCGGGCCTGGACTGGGCTCAGACGAGGGCGGTGAGCGGCACGCCGATGAGGGTCGGGTCGAAACGGCTGACGCCGTCGAGCAGCTCGTCGATCTTGGTCATGACAGCGGAGTCCAGCACGACGTCGGCGGCCTTGACGTTGTCCGAGACCTGCTCGGGGCGCGAAGCGCCGGTGATCGCGGTGGCGACGTTGGGGTTCTGCAGCACCCACGCGATGGCCAGCTGCGCCATGGTCAGGCCGAGCTGCTCGGCGATCGGGCGCAGTTCCTGCACCTTGCGCAGCACGTCGTCCTGCAGCCAGCGGACCATGTAGCCGCTGCCCTCGCCGTCGGTGGCGCGGGAGCCGTCCGGCGGCCGCTCGCCGGGCAGGTACTTGCCGGTGAGCACGCCCTGGGCCACCGGCGACCAGACGAGCTGGCCCATGCCCTCACGCTCGCACGTGGGCACGACCTGGGCCTCGATGACCCGCCACAGCATCGAGTACTGCGTCTGGCTGGCGATCAGCGGGACGCGCAGCTCGCGGGCCAGCGCGGCGGCGCGGGTGATCTGCTCGGCGGTCCATTCGGAGACGCCGACGTAGAGGATCTTGCCCTGCCGCACCAGGTCGGCGAAGGCGAGCATGGTCTCCTCCAGCTCGACCGTGGGGTCGAACTGGTGGGCCTGGTAGAGGTCGAGGTAATCCGTCCCGAGCCGGTTCAGGGAGCCGTGCGCGGACTCCATGATGTGCTTGCGGCCCAGGCCCTGGTCGTTGGGGCCGCCGGGACCGGTCGGCCAGTACACCTTGGTGCAGATCTCCAGGCTCTCCCGGCGCTGACCCGACAACGCGCGTCCCAGCACCTCCTCGGCGCGGGTGTTGGCGTACATGTCCGCGGTGTCGAACGTCGTGATCCCGGCGTCGAGTGCCGCTTCCACGCATTTCCTGGCTTGTTCCTCCGCCACCTGGGACCCGTGGGTGATCCAGTTGCCGTAGGAAATCTTGCTCACTGAGAGGCCGCTGCGGCCCAGTCGACGATGTTCCATGCCTCACGACGCTCCAAGGAATTTTCCGCACAGTCAACGTTTAAAGCCGCGGAACAAGGTGCCGCCGATCGGGTCATAGAAAAACTTTATGAGCCGATCAACGGGAACGTGATCGCCCTTGCAGCACCCCTTTCCCGATGGCAGCGTGGGCATCCACCAGGGGGAAATCACCAGCCGCCGCGGAGTCGCCGCGGCCGGAATCCGGTTTCGAGATCGGGAGAACAATGGTCGACAAGATCATCGGTGCCGCCCGTGCGGCGACCGTGGCGGCACCGCCGCTGGGCAACGAGGCCTACGAGCGTTTCTGCGCCGGACTGGCCCACCGGCTGACGACGGCGTGGCCACGGATTCGCGCGGCGAACGAGACCGACGTCGACCGGGCGCGGGAGCGGGGACACCCCGACGTGCTCGTCGACCGGCTCCGGCTGACCGACGAGCACCTCGCCGAACTGGTGACTTTCACGTCGAAGGTCGCCGGGGAGATGCGTGAGCTGACCCGCCGTCCGCCGGGCACCCCGATCGGTGACTGGGGTGTGCGCCACCGCGTGCCGCGGCCGCTGGGCGTGGTCCTGATGATCTTCGAGGCCCGCCCGACCGTCACCGTCGAGGGCGCGCTGCTCAACGCGGCGGCCGGCAACGCGGTGATCCTGCGTGGCGGCAAGGAGATCGCCCGGACGAACGCCGCGCTCGGCGCCGCGGTCGCGGCCGCCCTGGAAGACGCGGGGCTGCCCGCCGGCCTGGTCACCGTGCTCGACGACCCCAGCCGCTCGCTGCTGCGGGACCTGCTGCACCGCCCGGACGCGATCGACGTGCTGATCCCCCGCGGGAGCCCGTCCCTGATCGACTACTGCCACCGCGCGAGCACCATCCCGGTGCTGGCCAGCGGCGGTGGCGTCAACCACCTCTACGTGCACCGCAGTGCCGAACTGGCCCAGGCGGTCGCGATCGCGCTGGACAGCAAGCTGCCCGCCCCCGCGGGGTGCACTTCGCTGGAGATCGCGCTGGTCGACCGGCCGGTGGCCGACGAGTTCGTGGCGGCGCTGCTCGACGGCGCCCGCGAAGACGGGCGGCCGTTGACCGTCCGGGTCGGCGAGGGACTCCGGCAGCCGGAAACCACCGGGCAGTGGCGGGTGGCGGCGCTGGCCGAGCACGACCTGGGCCGGGAGTTCCTCGACAGCACCGTCGGCGTGGTGGCCGTGGACTCCCCGGACGAAGCCGTCGAGTTCATCCAGCGTCACGGCTCGGGGCACAGCGAGGCGATCGCCGCCACCGACCCGGTGGTCACCGGCGAGTTCACCGACCGGGTGGACGCGGCGACCATCGTGGTCAACGGGTCCCTGCGGCTCAACGACGGGCCCACGCTCGAGCTGGGCTCGGAGATCGCGATCAGCACCAGCAGGCTGCACGCCCGCGGGCCGATCACCCTGGCCGCGCTGGTGAACTACTGCTGGGTGGTCGAGGCCAACGGCCGGCTGCGCGAGGCGAGCCGATGACGGCCCCGGTGACGACGCCCCCGCTGCTGCTGCCGCTCAGCCGGCGACCGCGGGCCCCGCAGGCGGTGCTGGTGCACCCCGGTGGTGGCGGCCTGAGCCCGTACACCCCGCTGGCCGTGCGGCTGTCCCGGCGGCACGGCGTGAGCGGGATCCGCGCCGGCGGCCTGTTCGCCGGTGAGCGGCCCGACGACGACGTCGGCGTCATGGCCGAGCGGTACCTGGCGCTGCTGGCCACCCTGCCCCGCCACCCGGAACTGCTGGTGGGCTGGTCCATGGGCGGAGTGCTCGCCTGGGAGCTCGGCGCGCGGCTCGCCACGACCGGCCCCGCCCCCGCCGTCGTGATGATCGACAGCTTCACCCGCCGGGAGGGGTTCCGCACCACGGCGCAACGGGACGCGGTCGTCGAGCGGATCATGCGGTCGGTGCACGCCCGGGTCGCACCCCGCGACCAGCGCTGGGCCGAGGCCACCGCCCACGCCCACGTCACGGCGTCGGGCCGGCACCGGGTGACCAGTGCCCACCCGGGCCCCGCGCTGCTGATGGCCTGCGCGAGCCCGCACCGCCGCACCCAGGTCGAGAACTGGGCCCGGCTGTCCGGGCGGCTGCGGGTCCGCGAACTGGACTGCGGCCACTTCGACGTGTTCGGCCGGAAAGCGCTTCCGGCGGTGCTGGCCCATCTCGACGAATTCCTGACCGACAAGAGAATTCCGGAAACCCTTGGAGGGAAACGATGACGACCGGACCAGACCACACGACGGTCTCCGACTCGGTCAAACGCGTGGTGATCGCCGAATCCCGGCTTTCCCTGGCGCCGGAAGAGATCCCGGACGACGAGCCGCTCAACGGCGACCTGCTGCGCATCAACTCACTGGGTTTCGTCGGCATGCTCGTGCACCTGGAGGACGCGCTCGACGTGACCCTGCCCGACGACCTGTTCGTGGGCCGCACGTTCAAGACGGTCGACGACCTCGTCGAAGTCGTCGCCGAAGGCGCCCGCGAGACGACGGAGGAGCCGTGATGAGCCCCGTATCCCTGCCCGCCCGCTGGCGCAGTGTGCTGCCGCACCTGGACGAGCCGCTGCCGCCCGACCGCAGCCCGGAGGCCACCGCGGGCGGCGAGGACACCGGAGTGTCGGTGAACCTGCCGTTCACGCTGGTGCGCCAGTCCACCCAGAACCGGGAGTTCTGGGACATCCCCGCCGAGGTGCTCGACGCGTACCGCAGCTTCCGGCCCACCCCGCTGTGGCGGGCACGCCGGTTCGAGGAGGCCGTCGGCGCGCGGGTGCCGGTCTACGTCAAGTACGAAGGCGGCAACATCTCCGGCAGCCACAAGCTGAACACCGCGATCGCGCAGGCCTACTACTACGCCAAGGCCGGGGTGCGGGAGCTGGTCACCGGCACCGGGGCCGGGCAGTGGGGCACCGCGCTCGCCGCCGCCTGCGCGATGTTCGGGCTGCGCTGCCGCGTGTTCATGGTCGGCACGAGCCTGCGGCGCAAGCCCTACCGGGGCACGCTCATGCGGACCCTGGGCGCCACCGTGCACGCCAGCCCGAGTGAGCTGACCGACGTCGCCGCCCGGAGCGGCGGCGGGGTGAACAGCCTCGCCCTGGCCATCGGCGAAGCGGTCGAATACGCCGGGCGCACCGAAGGCGCCGCGTTCTGCATCGGCAGCGGCGAGACCTACAGCATCCTGCACCAGTCCGTCATCGGGCTGGAGGCCATCGAGCAGCTCGCCGCGCTGGAGGCCGATGTGGACAGTGTCGTCGGCTGCGTCGGCGCCGGCTCGAACTTCGGCGGGCTCGCCCTGCCGTTCTTCGCCGAGTCCGCCACGACCGGGGCGCCGTGCCCGCGGCTGGTGGCCGCGGAGTCCAGCACCACCCCGAAGCTCAGCCGCGGTGTCTACGCCTACGACAAGACCGACGCCACCGGTGTCAGCCCGATGGAGGCGATGTACACGATCGGCAGCTCCTACCCGATCCCGGACTCGCACTCGGCCGGCCTGCGCTTCCACGGCGCGGCGAAGGTCATCTCCGCCATGCGGCACCGGGACCAGGTCACCGCCCGCGCCGTCGGGCAGGTCGAAGCCCTGGAAGCCGGGCGGGTCTTCACCCGCTCGGAGATGGTGCTCCCCGCACCGGAGTCCGGGCACGCGCTGGCCGTCGCCGCCCAGCTGGCCGCGGACGGCGGGTCCGCCCGCGGCGTGGTCGCCTGCGTGAGCGGGCACGGCTACCTGGACCTCTCCGCGTACCAGCAGCTGGCGGACGGCGAGCTCAGCAACGAGCCGCCCGGGGAGCAGGCGCTGGTGACGGCGATGGACCGGCTTCAGCCCGTCCCCGGGCTCGCGGTCGTGGGGAGTGGTCATGGTGCCTGAGCAGCTGGACCACCGCCTCTTCGACTGCGTCCAGGTGAACCTGGCCGAGCTCGCCGACCGCCTGCACGGCGCAGGCACCCATCTCGCGATGGGCCGGGTCCTGCGCTTCTGGCCCCGGCCGGGCGCGGACGGGTTGCCCACCGTCGAGCCACAGGTCGACACGCAGGTGACCGAATCCGCCGACCTGCTGGGATTGCGCGTCACCCGGCGCGCGCGGATCGCCTCGGTGGACGAGCTCGAACCCGGCCCCGGCTGCTACGCCGTGGCGGACGCCTTCCACCTGCCGTGGGTCCCCTACCACCGCAAGGAGCACCTGCAGCACAGCTTCCTGGTCGAGCCGGACGGCGACGGCGTCACCGTCGTGGACGGCTACCACAACGACACCCAGTGGGGTGCGGCCCGGCCGGGCCGGTGGACGCTCACCCGTGCGGAACTCGCCGAAGCACTTCCCGAAGGCGCGCTGACGTTCGAGATCGCCGCCACGGACCGCCCGGCGGAGCGCACGCCGCTCGTGGAGCTGGCCGACGCCGGCGCCTACGTCGCGGCATACGCCGACTTCCCGGACCGGGTGCGGGCGCTGCGGGGCCTGACGTTGCAGACGTGGCTGCTCACCCGCGGCCGCCGCCTGCACGCCGCCGCGATGGGACTGGACACCGAAGCGGTCCGTGCGCACCTGGCCGAGTGGGACGCGCTCGCGAAGCAGGTCTACCTGGCGAGCCGCCGGGTCTCCGCGGGCCGGGACGAACCGCGCTCGGTCTTCGGCCGCCTCGACGGCTGCCTCGCCGCGGACCACACGGCGTTCGACGAGACCGGTCCGGTCACCGAGTCCACAACGGACTCCGGAGAAGTGCCCACGGAGGTCCGCGAATCCGTCTCCGCGGTGATCCGGACCGTGCTGGGCACCGGGCCCGCCGAAGGCGACCGCGCGCTCGGCGACATCCCGGGCTTCAGCTCCTTCCGCATGATGGAGATCGTCGAGCGGATCGAAAGCGACCTCGGCGTCGAGTTCGCCGCCGAGGACCTGGTCCCGGAGAAGCTCACCCACGTCGACGGCCTGTGCCGCGCCGTCCTGGACGCCGGAGGAACACGATGACCTATTCGCCACGCGTGCTCCACGAACTGCTGGACCACGCGGCCCGGCAGTGGCCGAACCGGACCGCGCTGACCCGCCGGGACACGTCGGTGACCTACCGCGAGCTCGCCGCCGCCGCGCACCGGGTGGCCGCCGCGCTCGCCGCCCGGGGTGCCCGGCGCGGGGACCGGCTGCTGATCAACGCCCCGGCGAGCACGCTGCTGCCGGCCGTCGTGTTCGGCGCCGCCCGGGCCGGAGTGGCGTTTTCCCTCCTGCACGAACAGGTTCGCGGCAGCAGCCTCGACCACGTGCTGGCGGACTCCGAGCCGGTGCTGATGGTGACCGGCGACGAGGAGGTGCGTCGCTCGGCCGAAGCGGCCGGCGTCCCCGCGGTCTCGGTGGAGGACCTCGCCGACGGCCCGGACCACGACGTCGAACTGCCCGCTCCCCCGCTGCCGGTCGACCCGGTGTGCCTGATCTACACGTCGGGTACGACGTCGTTGCCCAAGGCCGTGGTCAGCACCCACCAGCAGATGCTGTTCGCCGTCGGGGCGATCTCCTCGGTCCTCGAGTACCGCACCGACGACGTCGTCTACAGCCCGCTGCCGCTGTCCTTCGACTACGGGCTGTACCAGGTGTTCCTGGCCGTGGCGGCGGGGTCGAACCTGGTGCTGGGCGCCCCCACCGAGGTGGGCCCGTCGCTGGTCCGCAACCTGGTGCGCGCCGGCGCGACCGTGCTGCCCGCCGTCCCGGCCGTCGCCGAGGCACTCAGCGCGCTGCTGCGGCGCCGCCCGAAGCCCGCGCCCGCGTTGCGGCTGCTCACCAACACCGGCGCGGCGATGCCCACCGGCACGCTGGAGTCCTTGCGCGAGGCCATTCCCACGCTGCGCGTGCAGCTGATGTTCGGGCTCACCGAATGCAAGCGCGCCACGATCATGCCGGTGGACGGCGACCTGGACCGGCCCGGATCCAGTGGCAAGGCGCTGCCCGGCACCGAGGTCTTCGTCATCGGCGAGTCCGGCGAGCGGCTGCCCGCCGGGGAGGTCGGCGAGATCGTGGTGCGCGGCCCGAACGTCATGGCCGGGTACTGGCGCCGCCCGGAGCTGACCGAGCAGAAGTTCCCGCGCGTGGACGGGCTGTTCCCGGAGCTGCGCACCGGCGACTACGGCCGGCTCGACGAGGAGGGCTACCTCTACTTCGACGGCCGCCGCGACGACATCTACAAGGAGCGCGGGTTCCGCGTCAGCGCGACCGAGGTCGAGACTGCCGCGCGCGGCGTGCCCGGCGTCCGCGAAGCCGCGGTGCTGGTCCCGAAGGACACCCGCCCGGCCTGGCTGTTCGTCACCGGCGAGCTGGCCGCCGAAGGCGTGCTCGACGGGATGCGCACCCGGATCGAGGAGTTCAAGATCCCGGCGAGCTGCCTGCGGGTCGAGGCACTTCCGTTGACCGGCAACGGGAAGGTCGACCGCAAGGCGCTGGCATCGATGGCGGAGGAGGTGTCCAGTGGAGGCGCTCGCTGAACATCCGGCGGCGACCGCGGACCTCGCCGGGACCCCGACCCCCGCCTACGTCTACGACCTCGCCGAAGTCCGCCGCAACCACCGGCGGCTCGACGGCGCCCTGCCCCGCGGCACCGGGCTGCTGTACTCGCTCAAGGCCAACCCGCACCCGGACGTCCTGCGCACGCTGCGCGAGGCCGGTACCCGGCCGGAGGTCTGCTCCTCCGGCGAGCTGCGGGCCGCGCTCGAAGCCGGCTGGACGGGCACGCAGGTGCTCTACACCGGCCCGGCGAAGCGGGACGCCGAAATCGCGTGCGCGCTGCGGGCCGGGGTGCGGGAGTTCTCCGTGGACTCCCCGCACGCCGTCGCCCAGCTGGACCGGCTCGCCGGCGAAGCCGGGGTCCGCGTCCGCTACCTGCTGCGCGTCAACGACGACCAGCCGGTGCCGGGCCAGGGCCTGGCGATGACCGGGGTGCCCTCGCAGTTCGGCGCCGACACCGACTGGATCCTCGCCGAGCCCGCCCGCTTCGCCGGGGGCGAGCACGCCGAGGCGTCCGGGCTGCACCTGTACATGGGCACCAATCTGTCCGAAGTGGACGATCTGCTCGGGCAGTTCCGCCGCGCGCTGGGCACCGCCGCGCGGCTGCGGGAAGCGCTGGCACCGCACGGGGTCCGCTTCCGGACCCTCGACCTCGGCGGCGGGTTCGGCGCCCCGTTCGCGAAGGACGGCACGGCCGTCGAGCTGCCGGGGCTGCGTGAAGGGCTCGAAAAGCTGTTCGGCGAGGAACTGCCGGGCTGGCGCGAGCACGGGCCGGACGTCGTGTTCGAGTCCGGCCGCTACCTGGTCGGCACGGCGGGCACGCTCGTCACGGCGGTGCTGGACGTCAAACGCTCGCACGGCAAGGACATCGTGGTGCTCGAGTCCGGCATCAACCACCTCGGCGGCATGTCGGGGATGCGGCGGCTGCCGCCGCTCGCGCCGCGCCTGCTCGGCCCCGCCGGACCGTCCACACTGGACGCGATCGTCGCCGGCCCGCTGTGCACGCCACTGGACACCTGGACCCGCGGCACCCCGCTGCCCGAGCTGAGCCCCGGCGACCTGGTCGCGGTGCCGAACGTCGGCGCCTACGGGCTCTCCGCGAGCCTCGTGGCCTTCCTGGGCCACCCCCTGCCGGCGGAGGTCGTCGTCGACGGCGACCGCCCCGGCGCCCCCGCGCGGACCTCCCGCGTGGAACTGGTCAGGACCACTGACCCCGCTTCGGCGGACCGAGTATGAGGAGTGCACCGATGGACCCCCGTATGGCCGAACTGCTCACCCCGTACCTCAAGTTCCTCAACGGCCGCGAGCTCGGCCCGGACGACTCGCTGCGCGAGCGCGGGCTCGACTCGATGCAGTCGATCAACGTGCTGTTCGAGATCGAGGACGTCTTCGGCGTCTCGCTGCCGGACGAGGACATCACCGACGCCACCTTCGCCACCGGCGGCACCCTGTGGAACGCCGTGAAGGCCCAGCTGGAGCGAGAGGAGGTCTCGTCGTGACCACCGCCCCGCTCGCCGAGCTCGTCGGGCGTGTCACGAAGGTCGCCGAGGAGCACGTCCGCCAGACCGACGACGACGCCGCGTTCCCGGTGCAGGCCCTCGACGAGCTGCGTGCCACCGGCCTGCTCGGGCTGCTCGTCCCGGCCGGGGACGGCGGGCTCGGCGGTTCGCTGGCCGACGTCCTGGAGACCAGCACCGAGCTGGGCCGGGTCGACATGTCCCTGGCGATGATCTTCGCGATGCACTGCCAGCAGGTCGCCGCCGTGCTCGCGCACGCCGAAGGCAGGCTGCGCGCGGAACTGCTGCCGGAGATCGCCGCGGGCCGGCTCTACCTCGGCTCGGTCACCACCGAGGCGGGCAAGGGCGGGCACCTGCTGACCGCCGAGTCCGCCGCGGCCTGGAGCGAGGGCGAGCTGCTCGTCGACCGCTTCGCCCCGATCGTCACCGGCGGCCGGCACGCCGACGGGTTCCTCATCACGATGCGCGCGCCGGACGCGGAAGCGGACAACCAGGTGTCGCTGGTCTACGCCGCCCGCGAACAGCTGGAGATCGAACCGGCGGGCGGCTGGGCGCCGCTGGGCATGCGTGCCAGCGACAGCGGTGCCCTGCGGTTGCGCGGGCGGCTGCCCGCCCACCAGGTCGTCGGGCGCCACGGCGACTTCCACACGATCGTGACCACCGTGTTCGGCCCGCTGGCCCACCTCGGCTGGGCGTCCTGCTGGCTGGGCACGGCGGCCGGTGCGCTGTCCCGGGTGATCGGCGCGCTGCGCGGCAACCGCGGCCGGACCGACCTGAACTCGGAGCTGCTGCTGACGCGGCTGTCGCGGTCGCGGCAGCGGCTGGACACCGTGCACGCGCTGATCGGGCACGCCCGCGAGGTGGTCGAGTCCACTGCGGACCTCAGCGCGCCGCGGGTGCAGCTGCTGATCAACGCCGTGAAGATCACCGCGGCCGAGGAGTGCTACCGAGCCGTCGACGAGCTGGTCGACGCCGTCGGGATGCGCCACGGCTACCTGCGCGACTCGCCCACGCGGCTGGAGCAGGCGCTGCGTGACCTGCGCTCGGCGGTGCTGAACTACAGCAACGACCGGCTGCACCTGGCCGACGGCAGGTTGGCCCTGCTCGACCGGGAGGTGCGTTTTGCCTGAGGCAGCCGTTCTGTCCACAGTGGATTCCGCCGCGGGCGGCGGCCGGGTGTGGCAGCGGCTCGGCTCGGCCGGCGTGCTGCGGGAGCAGTACCGGCGGCGCACCGCCACCGGCCTGGTCGCCGACCCCGAGCGGCTCGGTGCCACCCTGCGCGCGGTCGACGCCCGGACGGACAACGGGATCACGCTGAGCGTGCTGGTGCAGTCGGCGAGCGCGCTGCCGATCCTGGCCACCGGGACCGGCCCGGAGTTCGACGAGGTCGTCGCCGGCGACTCCGAAGTCGCGCTGGCCGCGACGGACGCCGCGGCACCCGGGTCGGACCTCACGGGGCTCGGCACGGAGGTCGAGATCGACGGGGACGCCGTCCGGCTGGAGGGCGCGAAGCGGTGGGTGACGACGGCGACCCGGGCGGCGTACTTCCTGGTGCTGGCCCGCCACCGGCCGGGACGGCACTTCACGGCGTTCACGTGGGTCCTCGTCCCCGCGGACGCGCCGGGGGTCCGGGTCTCGCCCGCGACGACGACGTTGCTCGCGGGCGCGGGCATCGGGCACGTCGAGTTTTCCGGGGTCCGGCTGCCCGCCTCGGCCGTCCTCGGCCGGCCGGGGCGCGGCCTGGCGCTGTTCGCCCGGCACATGGGCACGGAACGGCTGGCCGGCGCCCAGTGGGCGACGGCCCTGACGAGCCGGGTCCTGGAGCGGACGAGGACGTCGCTGGCCCGGCGAGAGATCGACGGACGCGCGCTGTGGGACCACGATGCGGTCCGCCAGGAGTTCGCGGGCTGCCTCGTGCGGGTGCGCGAACTGCGGGCGCTGCACGAAGCCCTGGGCGAACGCGTGGTCGAGGACCACGACCTGACCAGCGCGGCGACGCTGAAGGCCGCGGTCGGGCTCACGGCCGACGAGGTGCTGTCCCGCTGCGCGAAGTGGCAGGGCGCGGACGGTTTCGCCGACGACGGCGTGCAGCTGGAGCGAGCCGAGGCGGCGGTCTTCGGCATCGGCGGCGGGGTGACGGAGCTGATGCTCGGCGCGGTCGCCGACGCCGCCGAGCCACTCCTGAAGGAACTGCGCACATGAACCCCCCAACCCCCAAAAGCGCTCTTTCACGTGAAAGTGCCCTTCTCCCCCAAGCCGAGCTTTCACGTGAAAGCTCGGACCCGGGAGCGGAGCTTTCACGTGAAAGCTCCGTGGGGCGCGCGGAGGTGACTGTCGACGGTACCGAAGTCGCGCCGGGCGTCTGGATCGCGTCGGCTACTCGCGCCGATCTTGGGGACTCGCCCGCCCACGCCGAGGACCTCGCCGACGCGAGCACCCGCCCGGGCTGGCACAGGCCGGAGTTCCTCGCCGGACGGCACCTTCTCCGGCGCCTGCTGCGGCGGGTGCGTCCCGGCCTGGCCGCGCTGCCCGTCCGGACCGACCCGGCCGGGAAACCGCGGCTGGACCCCGGTGACGCGCCGGACCTCGCGCTGCCCGGGATCACGATCTCCCACGACGGGGACCGGATCGCGGCCGCGGTGTGCGCGCACGGCGACGTGGGCGTCGACGTCCAGCTGCCCCCTGACCAGCTGACCGACGCCGCCCTGCGCCGGTGCCTCGGCGAGCACGCTCCGGAGGTCGCCGCGCTGCCGCGGGCCCGGCGGGCGTGGGAGTTCGCCTGGGTGTGGTCCGTGCAGGAGGCGTGCGTCAAGGCCGCCGGCACCGGCATGGCCGGCCGGCCCTGGTCGATCGACGTCCCGCCCGGCGCGGTGTCCGGCCGCTGGGGCCGGTTCGCCTGGCTGAGCCTGCGAACCCGGTCGCCGGTGCCGCTCAGCTGCGCCTTCCCCCACCGATGATGCCCACGGAGGCCGACGTGCACCTCAGCAACGTCCCGGAACTCAGCTGCTACACCACCAACCTGGTGGCCTACCTCGAAACCGACGAGCCCGGCGCGAAGACCCGTTTCGCGCACGCCGTCCGCCTGGCGGTCCTCGACGGCGGCACCGGGGACCTGGTGTTCTCCCAGCACACCCGCATCGACGCTCAAGATCCGCTCGGCTACCGCGGCGCGCCGGACTGGGCGTCGGCCGCCGCCGGCCTCGACGCCGAACTCGCCCGCTCGGGGCGGGTGCTGACCGTCGCCGACACCTTCCACCTGCCCTGGTCCCCCGCGCACGAGACCGCGCACTCGCCGCATTGGCTGCTGCTGCTCGACCGCCGCGACGACCGGTGGCTGGTGGCCGACCACTTCTGCGCGCTGACACCGCTCGGTGCGCAGGAACCGTTCCTCGGCTGGCTCGACGAGCCCGCGCTGGAACGCGCGCTGACCCCGTACGCCCCGTGGCCGGCCGAGATCGTCAACCGCGACCGCCACGCGCTGGGCGCCGCCGTGGATCCGGTGCACGCGGACCAGTTCCGCTGGCTGGCGCGCACCACCGCGCCGGCCGTGGAGCCGGGTGACTGGATCTGTGCCCTGCCCGAAGTCCTCGGGCGCGTCAGCGACGTGCTGGCCGAGGACGAGACCGCCGCGGCCCGCTACGCCGACGACCTGTGGGCGGCGAGCCGGCACTACACCTACCGCCTCGGCGTGCTCGCCGCGAACGGCGAGATCCGCGCGGAGGACGCCGCCGCGGCCGCCGTGTGCTGGGGCGAGCTGCCCAAGGTCGTCCGGTTCGCCGCCGAGTCCGCCGCCCGCGGCAGGCCACGGGCCGGGCTGCTGAAGCGGACCTTCGACGACCTGCTGCGGGCCGGCGAAAAGACGACCACCGATCCGGAAACGGAGGCATGAGCACGATGAACACCCTGTACGAGTGGTTCGCCGCGTCGGCCGGGAAGCACGCCGACGCCCCCGCGCTCGAAGTCGGCACACGCACCCTGACCTATGCGGAGCTGCGGGATCTCGCCGGGCACGTCGCCGCCGGGGCCGTCGCCGCGGTGGGGGAAGTGCCCACGAGGATCGGTGTGCTGGCCGAACGCAGCGTCCTCGCCTACGCCGGCTACCTCGCCGGGCAACGGCTCGGCAGCACCGTCGTGCCGCTCAACCCCGCCTTTCCCGCCGAGCGCAACCGGATGATCGCCGGAGCCGCCGGCCTGGACCTGGTCCTCACCGAGGAGGCGAACGCCGATCTCGGCGTGCCCGAGCTGGTCATGGCCGAACCGGCGGACGGCGCCCCGCGCACCCCGCCGGAGCCCCGGACCGGCGACCTGGCCTACATCCTGTTCACGTCGGGCTCGACCGGGCGGCCCAAGGGCGTGCCGATCCGGCACCGCAACGTCTGCGCCTACCTCGGCCACGTCGTGCCGCGGTACGGCATGGCGCCGGGCAGCCGCGTCTCCCAGACCTTCGACCTGACCTTCGACCTGTCGGTGTTCGACATGTTCACCGCCTGGGCCGGCGGCGCGACGCTCGTCGTCCCCAGCCGCGAGGACCTGCTCGCGCCGGTGCGGTTCGTCGCGGAGAAGGAGCTCACCCACTGGTTCGCCGTGCCCTCGATGGTGTCCTACGCCCAGCGCCTGCGCAGCCTGAAGCCCGGGAGCATGCCTTCGCTGCGCTGGAGCCTGTTCTGCGGTGAACCGCTGACGACGCAGCAGGCGCGGGCCTGGCAGCAGGCCGCGCCCGGCGGTGTCGTGGAGAACCTCTACGGCCCCACGGAACTGACCATCAGCTGCGCGGAGTTCCGGCTGCCCGCCGATCCGGCGGACTGGCCGGCCACCGCCAACGGGACCGTGCCGATCGGCCGGCTCCACCCCAGCGTCAGCCACATCGTGCTCAACGACCAGGGCCGCCCCGCCGTCGAAGGGGAACTCTGCGCGCGCGGGCCCCAGCGGTTCCCGGGCTACCTCGACCCGGCCGCCAACGAAGGCCGTTTCTACCACTTCGGCCCGGGCGACGAAACCGCGCGGCCGCACGGCCCGGGCGACGAGCTCGACGACGACGCCTGGTACCGCACCGGCGACCGGGTGTCCTGGCAGGACGGTTTCCTCGTCCACATGGGACGGTCGGACCAGCAGGTGAAAGTGCAGGGCTACCGGGTGGAGCTCGGCGAAATCGAGGCCGTGCTGCGGGATCAGGAGGCGGTGCGCGACGCGATCGTGCTCGCCCTGCCCGGCAGCGGCGGCACCACCGAGCTCGAAGCGGTGTGCACGGGCCGGGGCCTCGACCCCGACGCGCTGCTCGCCGCCGTCGCCGGCCGGCTGCCCGGGTACATGGTGCCCCGGCGGCTCAGCGTGCTGGACACGCTGCCGCTCAACGTCAACGGCAAGATCGACCGCTCGGCCCTCACCGCGCAAGCGATCGGGCAGCGCGGATGACCACCACACCCCCGGAAGGGAAGAGCATGGGAACCGCACACGTCACCCCGCCGCCGCTCCCCACCGCGTGCCCGCCCACGGAAAGCCCGGCGGAGCAAGGAAATCCGGTGGCTTCGGCACCGGGTCCGCCGGACCCGGCCCTGGTGCCGACGGAAGGGTTCTGCCGGGCGATCGCGAAGCTGCCGACCGGGGTCACGGTGCTCACCACCGTCACCGACGACTCGCCGATCGGATGCACGGCCAACGCGGTGATGTCGCTCTCGGCCGACACCCCGAGCGTGCTGGTGTCGCTGGGCAGCCGGAGCCGGACGCTCTCGGCGATCCTCGACACCGGGCGGTTCGCCGTCAACACCCTGTCCTGGTCGCAGCGGGCACTGACCCGCAAGTTCGCCACCGGCACTCCGGCGGAGCGGTTCGCCGGGGTGCCGTGGCGGCCCGAGCGCCGGATCCCCGTGCTGTCCGCGGCGGGCATGGCTCTGGTCTGCGAGGTGGGAGACACCGCGACCCTGCTGGACCACACCGTGGTCGTCGGCAAGGTGGTCTGGCTGCGCGACACGAACGCGGCACCGACGGTGCTCTACGGACGGGAGCAGTACCCGCTCGGCGCGTGATGGTCCGTGAAGGCCTCCTTACCGGCCATAAGAGCCGGTAAGGAGGCCTTCACGGCTTTTGCGCTAGGAGCGGC
>NZ_JBFACT010000090.1:0-28590 GCF_040640995.1 Amycolatopsis sp. NPDC021455
AGCTCGCCCGCGGCCGCGAGGGTGGTCACCGTCATCCGGTTGCGGGTGAGCGTGCCGGTCTTGTCGGTGCAGATCACCGTCGTGCCGCCGAGGGTTTCGACCGCGGGGAGGTGCCGCACGATCGCGCCGCGCCGGGACATCCGCACGACGCCGATGGCCAGGACGATCGCGACCGCGGCCGGCAGCCCTTCGGGGATCGCGCCGACGGCGAGGGCGACCACCGCGGTGAACATCTCCGGCGCCGGCGTGCCCCGCAGGATGCCCAGGACGAACGCCCCGGCCGAGACGGCCACGATCACCAGGCTCAGCTGCCGCGAAAACCGCCCGAGCTTGCGGGTGAGCGGCGTCTCGACGACCTCGGCGGTGGCGACGAGGTGCTGGATGCCGCCCAGCTGGGTCGCGCCGCCGGTCGCGGTGACGAGGCCGCGGGCCCGGCCGCGGGTCACGAGCGTCCCCGAATACGCCGAGCCGGCCCGGTCGGCGACCGGAGCCGACGCCGGCACCGGATCGACGGACTTGACCACCGGCACCGACTCTCCGGTCAACGCGGACTCGTCGACCTCGGCGAGGTGCACCTCGGCCAGCCGGACGTCGGCGGGTACCCGGTCGCCCGCGGCGAGCTCGACGACGTCACCCGGCACCAGCCGGGCCGCGGGCACTCGCCGCGGCACCCCGTCCCGGACGGCCGTCGCCTCTACGGGGACCATTTTGGACAGTGCGTCCAGCGCGCGCTGGGCGCGGGATTCCTGCACGAACCCGACGACGGCGTTCAGCACGACGACCCCGCCGATCACCCCGGCGTCGACGTGGCCGCCGAACACCCACGTGACCACGCCCGCGAGCAGCAGGACGTAGATGAGCGGGTTGTGGAACTGGGCGAGCAGCCGCCGGACCGGCCCGGGCCCGGCGGGCGCGCGCACGATGTTGTCGCCGAAGCGAGCCAACCGCGCTTCGGCCTCTTCGCTGCACAGGCCCCGGGCCGGATCGACGCCGAGCTGCTCGGCGACGGCGGCCACCGGCAACGCGTGGAACTCCGCGGTGCCGGTCACTGTTCCGGAATTCACTGCGCCCCTCCGGGTCTTCGTCGTCGGTTACCCGGGACGCGAGCGCGAACCGACCGCGGCGCACCTCGGCGAAACCTCCGGGCCGTGGTGCGTCCAGCAAACCGCGCCGGGGGCGGGCGCCGCCGCCGTCGAACGCCATCGGAGGCCGGGCCGTCGGTCACCGGCGGCGGGGACCATCGGCTCTGCCGCTCAGTGCTCCGGTGTCAGGGCCGCCGGCGGCCGGTTCACCTGTTCCCGGAGCCTTTCCTCCTGCGTGAGCTCCACGCGCCGCATCGTCAGCCGGAGCAAGGGCGGCGCCATCGTCGACGTGACGATCGCGACCAGCACGATGATCGTGTACATCTCCGGTCCGAGGATGTTCAGCCGCAGCCCGACGGTCGCGATGATCACCTCGATGACGCCCCGGGAGTTCATGCCCGCGCCGAACGCGAGTCCCTCCCAATGCCCGAACCGGCCGAGCCGCGCGCCCGCGTACGCTCCGGCGAACTTGCCCGCGATCGCCGCGGCCAGGATGCCCAGCCCGGTCAGCAGCACCGGGAGCCGCGCCAGTGCCGTGAGGTCCATGCGCAGCCCGGCCGTCGCGAAGAACACCGGGACCAGCACCGCGAGCAGGCCCGACCGCAACGGCTCGACGTGCGCCGGGGACGCCCCGCTGCTCTTGATCGCGATGCCGGTGACGAACGCGCCGAAGGCGGCTTCCAGCCCCAGTGCCTGGGTGCCGGCGGCGCCCAGCAGGACGAGCAGCGCGATCACGGCGACCGGGTGGCCGTCCCGTTCCTTCGGCCGGACCTTGTTCAGCACCAGCCGGATTCCCGGCCGGGCCAGCCAGGCCACCACGAGGACCAGGACGACGTAGGCGATGGACAAGACGACGTCGCCGGGATCGAGCCGTCCGGTCGCCAGCACGGTGACCACCGACAGCATCACCCACCCGGCGATGTCGTCGATCATGGCCGCGCACAGCGTGATCTGCCCGAGGTCGCGGTGCAGCAGGTTCAGGTCCAGCAGCGTCTTCGCCAGCACGGGAATGGCGCTGACCCCCATGGCGACGCCGAGGAACAGGGCGAACGTGAGCCGCTGCGACGCGTGCGGGATCAGCGTCGCGGGCAGCACGTAGCCCGCCGCGATGCCGAGGCCGGCCGGCAGCACGATGCCCGCCACGCTGATCCCGGCCGCCGAGCCGGCGCGGCGGCGGATGAAGCCGAGGTCGATGTGGGTTCCCGTGTAGCCGACGAGGAGGAGCAGCCCGACCTGTCCCACGGCGTCGAGCAGGTGGAACTGGCCCGGCTGGGCCGGGAAGAGCCAGCCGCTCACCGCCGGGGCCAGGTGGTTGAGCACGGACGGGCCGAGCAGGACGCCGGCCGCCAGCTCGCCGACCACCGCCGACATGCCGATCCTGGTGGCCAGCTTGCCGAGCAGCACCGCCAGGCCGAGCAGCGAGCTCAGCTGGAGCAGGAGAACCAGCAGATCGTGGGCGCCGAGCGGAGCCACCGGCGCGCTTGCCCAGGTCATGACCGATTCCCTCCGATGGTTGCCCGACGAGAACTCCTGCGGATCACGGGACCGCGACGACCTGGCCCGAATACGTCATGCCCGCGCCGAAACCGAGCAGCAGGACCAGGTCCCCGCCCGTCACCTCGCCCCGTTCCACCAGCCTCTCCAGGGCCAGCGGGATCGAGGCCGCCGACGTGTTCGCCGTCGTCGTGACGTCGCGGGCGATCGCCACCCCGGCCGGGAGCTCCGCCGCCTTCGCCACTCCCTCGATGATGCGGAGGTTCGCCTGGTGCGGGACGAACCCGCGCAGGTCCGCCGGGGACAGGCCGGCCGCCTTCAGGACCGCCTCGACCACCGCCGGGAGCTCACGCAGCGCCCAGCGGAAGACCTCCGTGCCCTGCATCAGCATCGTCGGCCACGGCGTCTCCGGGCCGTCGCGCAGGTCGAGCCACGACCGGCGGTGCGCGATCAGGTCCGCCAGCGCGCCGTCCGAGCCCCAGACCGTCGGGAAGATCCCCCGCGTCCCGGCCGGGCCCACCACCGCCGCGCCCGCGCCGTCGCCGAAGAGGAACGCCGCCGCCGGGTCGGCGGGGTCGATGATGTCCGTCATCCGCTCCGCGCCGATCACCAGCACGTGGCGGGCGCTGCCGGCGCGCACCATCGAGTCCGCCAGCGCGAGGCCGTAGCCGAAGCCCGAGCACGCGGCCGAGATGTCCAGTGCCGCCGCGCCCGGCGCGCCGATCTCGTGCGCGACGCGGGGTGCCGCCGCCGGGGTCTGGTACAGGTAGGAGATCGACGCCAGCAGCACCACGTCGACCTGCTCCGGGACGATCCCGGCGGCCGCCAACGCCTTCCGGCCCGCCTCCGCCGCCATGCTCAGCACGGTTTCGTCCGCCGCCGCCACGTGCCTGCTGGCGATCCCGGAGCGGCGGCGGATCCAGGCCGAGTCCACGCCGATCCGCGCGCCGATCTCCTCGTTGGCCACCAGGCACCGGGGCCGGTACCCGCCGATGCCCAGCAGCCTGCTTCCGTTCCCCACGGCTACGCGTCGCCCACACGCCGGTAGCGGCGCATCGCCAGCGTCAGGCAGACGGCCACGATGCCCGCGCACCACGCCAGGGCCGGCAGCACGGCGCCGTAGCCGCCGTAGCCGAGGAACAGGCCGCGCAACGCGTTCGCGGTGACCGTGAACGGGCTGTAGGCGGTCCACACCTGCATCCAGCCGGGCAGGCTCTCCATCGGGACGTACGCGCTGCTGGCGAACACCAGCGGGAACGCCACCGCGATCATCGTCATCTGCGCGGCCTCCGGCCCGGCGGCGTAGTGGCCGATCAGCGCGCCGAGCGAGGAGATCGCGAAGCTGAAGGCGACCAGCACGCCCAGGCCGCCCAGCACCGGCAGCACGCCGTTGCCGAACCGGAACCCGATCGCGTACCCGACGACCAGCAGCAGGCACAGCGCGATGAGGTTCCGCACGACGTCGAACAGCAGCCGGCCGACGATGACCGCGCCGCCCGCCATCGGCATCGAGCGGAACCGGTCGGTCATCCCGTTGCGCAGTTCCGCGGCGAACCCGACCGCCGTCGAGCCCGCGCCGAAGCCCATCGCCTGGATGAACACGCCGGGCAGCATGAAGGACTGGTAGTCGAGCCCGGCCACCTTGATCGCGCTGCTGAACACGAAAGCGAACAGCAGCAGGATGATCAGCGGCTGGATCAGGGAGAAGAACAGCATCTGCGGCACCCGCCGGATGCGGGTCAGGTGCCGCTGGGCGATCACCACCGAGTCCTGTGCCGCCCACGCCAGCGTCGTCATCAGCGACGCCCCCTTCCCATGCCGCCGCCCGGCCGCGCCGGAACGGGATCCTTGCCTTCGGCCTTGCGCCCGGTGAGCGCGAGGAACACCTCGTCGAGGGTCGGGGTGCGCAGCGACAGGTCGGTGACGCGCACGCCGTCGGAGTCGAGCAGCCGGACGACGTCGGGCAGCACGGGCGCGCCGTCGGCGACGCTCAGGCTGAGCTTCCCGGTGTCGTCGTCGGCGCGGACGCCCACCGTGTCGAGCACGCCCAGCGCGGCCACCGCCGCGGGCACCAGCGCCCGGTCCGCGACCGTCACCTCGATGCGCTCACCGCCCACTTCGGACTTCAGCTCCTTGGGGGTGCCCGCGGCGACGACCTTGCCGTGCTCGACGATCACGATGTCGTCGGCCAGCTCGTCGGCCTCCTCCAGGTACTGCGTGGTGAGCAGGATGGTCGAGCCGTCGGCCACCAGCTCGCGCACGATGCCCCACAGCTCGATCCGGCTGCGCGGGTCCAGCCCGGTGGTCGGCTCGTCGAGGAAGACCACCGACGGCCGCGTGACGAGCCCGGCCGCGAGGTCGAGCCGGCGCTTCATGCCGCCCGAGTAGGTGCGGGCCGGCCGGTCGGCGGCGGCTTCGAGCCCGAGCCGGGCCAGCAGTTCCCCGGCGCGCTCACGCGCTTCGCGGGCGCGCAGGTGGAACAGCCGGGCGAACATCACCAGGTTCTCGCGGCCGGTCAGCATCGGGTCGACCGCCGCCGCCTGCCCGCAGAGGCCGATCGACCGGCGGACGGCCTCGGCGTCGGTGACGACGTCGTGCCCGGCGACGCGCACTTCGCCGGCGTCGGGAGTGACCAAAGTGGACAGTACGCGGACGAGGGTGGTCTTGCCGGCGCCGTTCGGGCCGAGCACGCCGAGCACCTTGCCGGGCGGGACGCTCACGTCCAGCCCGTCGAGGGCGACGACCTCGCCGTAGCGCTTGACCACCCCGGTGGCTCGGATCGCGTATTCAGACACGGGAACTCACAATCTGCCGAAGTGCTCGCTTACAGTTGGCGTTCAGGACCGCACCAGGCGTTCCTCGAGCTCGGCCCACTGCCGCCGTTCGGCGGGAGTGAGCGGGCGGTCCCGCCCGGGTTCCACCGGATCGAGCAGGCCGGGGTGGACGCCGGAGACGCCCATCCCGAACGTGGTCAGCCCGGTGAGCAGCCACCGGCCCAGCCGGGCCGCGCGGCCGGTCACCGGCGCGCTCCGGCCATCGTCGACCCGCCTCCTCGCACCGCGCTGACCGACCGCTCGCGGCGGCGCAGCAGCCGGTCGAGTACCTCGGTCAGGTCCGGCGCGTCCGGGCCGACGCTGTCGCGCCGCCAGGCGACGATCCCGTCCGGGCGCACCAGCACGGCGCCGTCGTGCTCGGCCGCGTACGCGGTGTGCCAGCGGTCGTCGACGTCGGTCACGTCCCGGCCGACGACGACCGCGCGCACGCCGGGCACGGTGTCCGCCCATCCCGCCGCGCCGGGCCCGGCCAGCAGCGTGAAGCCCGGGCCGAACAGGTCGAGCGTCGAACCGCGGCGGCCGCCCACGGTCAGGACGACGTGCGGCGCCCGGGTGCCGACCTGGCCACGCAGCTCGGCGGGCGGCAGCGCGGCCGGGCCGTCGGCCTCGGCGCCGTCCAGCGCGCCCCGGGCGTAGCGGTGGCCGAACACGACCGCGAAGTAGTCGGCGGGTTCGCCGGCCCCCGGGACCGGGCGACCGCTGCGCGCGGCGAACTGCGCGAGCGCCTGCCCGACGGTGAACTCGACGGCCGGGATCCGTTCGGCCGAATAGCTTTCCAGCAGTCGCGGGCCGGCCGTACCGGAGAGCACCGCCGCCAGCTTCCACGCCAGGTTGTGCGCGTCGAGCACGCCCGTCCCGGCGCCGAACGCGCCCGCGGGCGGCATCAGGTGCGCGGCGTCGCCGACGAGGAACACCCGGCCCCGCTGGAAGGTCTCGGCGACCTGGGCGGCGACGTGGTAGCCGAGCACCTTCGTGCCGTCGGCGAGCTGCGGCAGCAGCCGCACCTCCAGGTCCGGCACCCCGACGGCCGCCCGGATCAGCTCGACGCAGCGGTCTTCGGTGTGCTGCGCGACGGTTTCGCCGCGGTCGGGGCGGTAGGGCGTGCTGAACACCCAGCGGGTGCTGCGGTCGTGCGGCAGCAGGATGGTGCCGACGGCCGGGGTGTCGAGGTGGAAGTACGCCTCGCCGCGCCCGCGCATGGGCTTGCTCAGGTCGGCGTCGAACATCACCGACACGAGGTGGTTGAGCGAGCCGGGGCCGTGCACGCCGATGCCGAGGCTCCGCCGCACGGTGCTCGCGTGGCCGTCGGCCCCGACGAGGTAGTCCGCCTCGACCTCGCGCTCGCGCCCGGTCTCCCGGTCGCGCACCAGCGCGCGGACGCCGTGGGCGTCCTGCTCGAACGAGACGACCTCGGCGTCGAAGCGCACCTGGACCCCGAGTTCGGCGGCGCGGTCGCGCAGCAGCAGCTCGAGGACGTCCTGGTCGATCGGGGCCCAGGCGCACGGGCTGGCCTCGGCGCCGCCGCCGGCGCCCTCCGGCGGGGCGACCTCGCCGCGGCGCAGCTCCTCGCCGGCCACCGTGTGCGCGCGGACGAACGTCGCGCTGCGGGTGTGGGTGAACTGCCGTTCCCGCATGATGGCCCGTTCCAGGCCGGCCTGGCGGTAGAGCTCGACCGTGCGCGGGTTGATCGTGCGGGCGCGGGGGTGCGCGAGCGTGCCCGCCCGCTGCTCGGCCACCAGGACGTCGATGCCCTGGCAGCCGAGGAACACGGCCGTGGACAGGCCGGTGAGACCGCCGCCCGCGACGAGCACCGACGTGCGCTCGGATGTCATTGGTCACTGCCTCCTCAGCGCCGCGTGGGCCCGCGGCTGGTGGTCCTCCCGCGCCGAGAAGCTCAGCGGGAAGCGATGGGCGGAGAACGCGTAGGGCGCCAGCACCGGCCGGGCGGGCCCGCCGCCGAAGACGTCCCAGCGGGGGTCGCAGCCGTGCCGGAAGGCGGCCACCGCGAGCCGTCGCAGCGCGTCCGCCGAAGCGAGGGTGAGGGCTTCGCCGGACGGCGGCGCGTCGAAGGTGCCGGGCCCGGCCGGGGCACCGACGCCGACGACGTGCGTGAGCCGGTCCGGGGTGCCCGCCACCGTGGACGGCACCGCCGTCTCGGCGAAGGCGAGGCGCAGCGACTCGGGCAGGTCGCGGGCGCCGGCGAAGTGCGCCGCGGCGAGGCCGCCGGCCAGCGCGACCGGCCGGACGCCGAGCGCGAGCACGGCCCGGCCGAGCAGGTACTGCGCCACGAACGTGAACTCCGGCGCGGCGGCGGGACGTGGGTGCCGCAGGACGGTGTCGGCCAGCGGCGCGCCCGCCAGCTCGTCGAACTCGGCGCGCAGGACGGCGAAGAGCGGCGACCGCAGGAACTCCGGGTCGACGTCGGCGGTCTCGCCGAACACCAGCGCCATCCGCGGCCGCGCGGGCCGGTCCGGGCCGGGCTCCGCGCGCAGGGCGGCGAGGAGGTCGTCACGGCTGTCCGGAGCGCAGGCGAACCGGCGCCGGAGACCGCCCTTCACGCGGTTGCTCGCCGCGCAGAGCTCGGCCAGCGGCGCGTCCCCCGCCTCGATGTGGCGCGCCTGCCGGAGCATGTTGCGGCGCAACGCTTCCGTGGTGACGGCGGACAACGTGAAGACACCCAGGCCGCCGTCGGCGGCCGGGTCCGTCCGGGGTGCGGACGCGAGCACGACGTGGGCGTTCGTGCCGCCCAGGCCGAACGCGCTCACCCCGCCCCGCGCGCCGGTCTCCGGCAGCGCGGTCGGCTCGTGGGCCAGCCGCAGGCCGCGCTCGGCCAGCTTCAGCTCCGGGTTCTCCGGCAGGCCGCCGATCGTCGCGGGCAGGGTGCCGTGGTACAGGGCCAGTGCCGCCTTGATCAGGCCGGCCACGCCCGCCGCGCCCTCGGTGTGGCCGATGTTGCCCTTCACCGAGCCGAGGACGCACGGGCGCTCGCGCGGCACGCCGTGGACGTCGCCGAGCGCCTTCGCTTCGATCAGGTCCCCCAGCAGCGTGCCGGTGCCGTGGGCCTCGACGAAGTCCACGTCGGTCGCCGTGATGCCCGCCTGGCGGTGGGCGAACTCGATGACGTCGCGCTGGCCGCGGCCCGCGGGCGCGGTGATGCCGTTGCCGCGGCCGCCGTGCGTGACCGCGCTCCCTTCGAGCACGGCGTACACGCGCTGGCCGTCCGCCAGCGCGTCCTCCAGGCGGCGCAGCACGACCAGCCCGACGCCCTCGCCGCGGCCCATCCCGTCCGCGCCGGCCGCGAACGGCTTGCAGCGGCCGTCCGGTGCCGACAGCCCGAGCATCGTGAAGTAGATGCCGTTGATCGGTTCCAGCACGGCGTTCGCGCCGCCCGCGAGCGCGTGGTCGCACTCGCCGAGGCGCAGCGCCGACGCCGCGAGGTGGATCGCGACCAGCGACGACGAGCACGCCGTGTCGACCGCGACGCTCGGCCCGCGCAGGTTGTACTGGTAGGAGATCCGGTTCGCGGCCATGTTGTGCCCGCTGCCCGCGCCGTGCGCCGGCGCGAGGTCGCCGGGCGCGGCCGCCGCGGCCGTCTTCCACAGCCAGTCGTTCGCGGTGACGCCGACGTAGACGCCGGTGGCCGAGGAGGCCAGCGACCGCGGGTCGACGCCGGCGTCCTCGAACGCGTGCCACGAGCACTGCAGCAGCATCCGCTGCTGCGGGTCCATCGCCGCGGCTTCCGCCTCGGACATTGCGAAGAACTCGTGGTCGAAGACGTCCACATCGGACAGGAAGCCGCCGGTGACGTTGTTGATCGTGCCGGGTCTCCCGTCGTCGGCGTAGAACCCGCGGGCCGGCCAGCGCGCGGCCGGCACCCCGGCCACGCCGTCACCCCGGCGGGTCAGCAGGTCCCAGAACGCGTCCTTGCCGTCGGCGCCGGGAAACCGGCAGGCGATGCCGACGACCGCGACCGGGCTCACGGCCGCGGCTCGGCGAGCAGCTTCGCCAGGTACGCGCTCAGCTCGACGACGGTCGGGTAGTCCCAGACGGTCGTCGGGTCGAGCGTCAGCCCGTACTCGTCCTCGATCTCGCCGACCATGGCCGTGAGCGACACCGAGTCCATGCCGTAGGACCCCAGCGGGACGTCGGGGTCGATGTCGCCGGGCTCGCGGTCGAGGTAGTGCGCGATCCGGTCGGTGAGCCAGCCGCACAGTGCCTCGTCGTCCGCAGTCCGCAACGCGTCCATTTCGGGCTCCTTCTCGTCGGTGGGGTTCAGGCAGCGGGCACGGTGTCCGGCCGGAACGCCCGGCGCACCGCGGCGTCGAGGTCCTCGTGCACGGTTTCGAACGCGCCGGCGCGGAACTTCTCCGCGGCCAGCAGGCGTTGCACCTTGCCGCTGGTGGTGCGCGGGATCTGGCCCGGGCGGACGAGGGCGACCGCCGCCACCCGGACGCCGAAGTCGCGGGCGGTCAGCTGGCGGAGCGCGCCCGCCAGCGCCCGCAGGTCCGCTTCGGCGGTGACGCCGCGGACCTCGTGCGCGATCACCACGTCGTCGCCGAGCGCGAAGGCGGCGCCCACGCCCCCGCCGAGCGCGGGGTGCGCGGCGCGGACCGCCCGTTCGATGTCGTAGGGGTAGACGTTGCGGCCGTGCACGATCAGCATTTCCTTGATCCGGCCGGTGACGTACAGCTCACCGTCCACAATGGTCCCGAGGTCGCCGCTGCGGAGATAGCCGCGGTCGCCGTCCGCGGTCGTCGCGCGGAACCGGCGCTCGCTCTCCTCGGGCCGGCCCCAGTAGCCGAGCGCGACGCTGTCGCCGCGGATCCACAGCTCGCCGATCCGCCCGTCCGGCAGCACCTCGGCGGTCTTCGGGTCGGTGACGACGACCTCGATGCCGGTCACGATCCCGCTGCTGACCAGCGTTCGGGAGTGCCCGTCGGCCAGCTCGCCGCGTTCGAGCGCGTCGGCGTCGACCCGCCGGACGACGTGCCGCCGGTCGCGGCGGTCGCCGGTGACGAACAGGGTCGTCTCCGCCATGCCGTAGCACGGGTAGACCGCCTCGGCGGCGAACCCGGCCGGGGCGAACCGGTCGGCGAAGGCGGCGAGCGTCTCGGCCGAGATCGGCTCGGAGCCGTTCATCGCCGCCGTCCACGAGTCGAGGTCGAGGCTCGCGACCTGCTCGTCGGTGACCTTCCGCACGCACATCTCGTAGGCGAAGTTGGGCGCCACGCTCAGGTCGGCGCGGTACTCGTCGATGGCGCGCAGCCAGCGCAGCGGGCGCTTCAGGAACGTGACCGGGGAGAGGAAGACGGCCCAGCCGCCACAGAAGAACGTGTGCAGGACGGCGCCGACCAGGCCCATGTCGTGGTAGAAGGGCAGCCAGCCGCAGAACCGCGTCTGGCGGCCGCTGCCGAGGCTCCGCTGGATCAGCGCGCAGTTGGCGAGCAGGTTCCCGTGGGAGACCATGACACCCTTCGGGTCGCTGGTCGAGCCCGAGGTGTACTGCAGCACGGCCAGGTCCTGCCGGCGCAGCACCGGTTCGGTCCAGGTCGCCGCGTCCCCGGGCAGCTCGCCGTCGGTCGCCACGCACGTGACCCCCGTGACGCCGGCCGCGCGGAGACTCTCCTCGATCAACGGCAGCCCGGCCGAGTCGGTCAGCACCACGGACGCGGCGGCGTCGGCGAGGATGTGCGCGAGCCGCAGGCCCTGGATCCGGTTGGCGTCGGGGACCGGCGCGGGCACGGCCACCGCGCCGGCGTAGAAGCAGCCGAACAGCGCCGGGATGAACCCGAGGCCCGGCGGGTAGAGCAGCAGCACCCGCTCTCCCGCGGCGGTGCCGCCGAGCAGGTCCCGCAGCGTGACCGCGATCGACCGGGCCGCCCGGTCGATCCCGTCGCACGTCAGCGTCTCGGTCGTCTCGTCGCGCAGGAAGCGGAACGCTTCGCGATCGCCGTCGCGCCGGGCGCGCAGGCGCGCCAGTTCCACGAGGCTCTCGAAGTTCTCGGGCACGGGTTCTCCCCTCGGTCACTCTGCTGCTCACCGACGCTAGGCGCGGCGGATAGCACAGTGCTCTCGGACCGCTAGTCGCGGGTTTTTCCCTGTGCCACAGGTATTTCTGCCGGACCCGGTGGCGGCTAGCCTCGGGGGAAACGACCTCAGGGGTGAATGCGACGTGACAAACGCACGAGAACGAGCACTGCCGGTCGCCCTGCACGCCGCGGCCGATCTGGAACGGGCCCTGGGCGACCCGTTCGACCCGGCGGCTCCGGTGTCCTTCGCCGAGCTGGTCGCCCTCGACCGCCGCGGCGAGATGCCGTTCGCGGTGATGGACCGGTTGCGGGAACTCGGTTTTCCCCGGTACATCGTGCCGGCGGCGGACGGCGGCAGCCTCGGCTCCTTCGAGGAGCTGTTCGCGCTCTGCCGGGTCGTCGCGCGGCGCGACCTGCGGCCCGCGGTGTCCTACGGCACCACCATGCTCGGCTCGAACCCGGTGTGGATGTGGGGCGACGCCGGGCAGCGCGCCTGGCTGGCCGAGCGGATCCTCGGCGGCGGGCTCGGGTCGTTCGCGATGTCGGAGGCCGACCACGGCAGCGACCTCGGCGGCTGCGAGGTGTCCGTTTCGGACGGGCTGCTGACCGGCGTCAAGTGGCCGATCGGCAACGCCGTGCGCGGCGGGTTCCTGACCGTGTACGCCCGGACGTCGCCGCGCGAGTTCTCCCTGCTGCTGCTGGACAAGTCCCGGCTGGACCCGGCGTGCTGGCGCAACGAGCCCGCGGTCGGCACCCTCGGCCTGCGCGGGCACGACCTCAGCGGCATCGCCTTCGACGGCTGCCCGGTGCCGCCGGGCGCGCTGCTCGGGCGGGCGGGCACCGGGGTCGCCAAGACGCTGAAGACGTTGCAGCTGACCCGGACGCTGATCGCGTCGCTGTCGCTGGGCTCGCTCGACACCGCGCTGCGCCTGACCCTGGCGCACTGCCTCGGCCGCCGGCTGTACGGCCAGTCCGTCGACCGGCTGCCGGTGGTGCGCGACCTGCTGGTGAAGGCCTACCTGGACCTGCTGGTCGGCGAGTGCGTCGCGGTCCCGGTCACCCGGTCGATCACCCTCGCGCCGAGCCGGCTGAGCCTGTGGTCGTCGGTGGTGAAGTACCTGGTGCCGGTGCTCGCCGAGGAGTCGATCGCGAACCTGGCGACCGTGCTGTCCGCCCGGCACTACCTCGACCACGGGCCGCTCGCGCCGGTCTTCCAGAAGCTGCAGCGCGACCACGCCATCGCGGGGATCTTCGAGGGCACCACGCACGTGAACCTCGCGGCGATCGCGAGCCAGCTCCCGCTGGTGGTCGCCGGCCTGGCGGACACCGCCGACGAGACCCTGGTGGCGCGGTTGTTCACGCCGGACACCGAGGCACCGGCCTGGCGGCCGGCCCAGGACCGGCTGGAGCTGACGACGGAAGGCCGTGACGAGATCACCGCGGGCTGGGACGCGGCCGTGGCCACGGCCCGCACCTTCGGCGACCCCGACCTGGCGGTTGTCCTGTCTATTGTGGACGGCTACCGGACGGCGCTTCACCGCGAGGTGGCCGCGACCCTGCCGGGCCCGGCCGGGCAGCAGCACGCACCGGTCCGGGCGTTCACGCTGGCGCGCACGCACAGCCTCCTGCACGCGGCGGCGAGCTGCCTGCACACGTACCTGGCCGGCGGCGCCGAAGGCGACTGGCTGGTGCCGTGCCTGTGGCGGATCGTCCAGCGCTTCGACCCGTCGGCCGACCTCCCGGAGGCCCACACGGCGGCGGCCGAACGGCTGATGATGGCCCAGTTCGAGGGAAACCTGCTCTTCTCCCTGACCCCGCTCCCCCTGGGCTGACACACCGCGCTCCCCGCTGTTGTGTCACGAATGACTCATTCGGGACCTCGCACGCCGCTGTTGGCGAATTCGCGGCAGCAGCACCTGGTGAAAGCCGTGATGGCCTCCTTACCGGCCATAAGAGCCGGTAAGGAGGCCTTCACGGACAACGGCCTCTCATCGCGAGAGCGCTCCTCCACGACCCGGCGGCTTGGTATCTCGAACAAGCCAACAGCACCCTCGGAGGTTCCGAATGAGTTATTCGCGACGCTGGAATTCCGCGCGCCGGAACGGCGAAGGCCACCTCCGCGGTTCGCGGAGGTGGCCTTCGGGGTCGGGGTCAGGCGGCCCGGCTCAGGACCGACAGGTGCTTCGCCAGCTCGCTGATGCTCGGGTAGTCGAACAGCAGGACCACCGGGATCTTCAGGCCGATCTCCGCGCCCGCCGTGTTGGCCGCGCGCAGGCCGGCCACCGAGTCGAGGCCGAGGTCGGCGAACGCCGCGTCCGGGTCGGGCGGGCCCTCCGACTCCAGTTCGACGGCGATCGCCCGGCTCAGCGCGTCCTGGATGGTTTCGCGGTCGAGCACGGGCTGGGGGTTGTCGGTCATCGGGCACCTCCGGATCGGTGGCCGCCGCGCAGGACGAGGGCCGAGTTGAATCCGCCGTGTCCCCGGGCGAGGACCAGCGCGGTGGCCAGCTCCGCCTCGCGCGGCTGGTCCCGCACGAGGTCGAGCCGGTAGCCGGGAACGGGGTCGCCGACCCCGATCGTCGGCGGGATGACGTTGTCGCGCAACGCAAGCAGCGCGGCCGCCAGGTCGAGCGACGCGCCCGCGTACGCCCGGCCGGTCATCGTCTTGGGCGCGGTGACCGGGACCCCCTCCGGACCGAACACCTCGGCCAGCGCGGCCGCCTCCCGGCGGTCGAGGTCCGGGACGCCCGCGGCGTCGGCGAAGACGACGTCGACGTCGTCCGGCCCGATCCCGGCGTCGGCGAGCGCGCCGCGGATCGCCGTGGCCAGGGTCGGCGGGCGCGTGGACCACGGCGGCGGGTCGAAGCTCGACGCGTGGCCCGCGATCTCGCCGTAGGACCGGGCGCCGCGTGCTTCGGCGGCGTCGGCCGGCTCGACGATGATCATCGCGCCGCCCTCGCCGGGCAGGAAGCCGCTCGCCGCGGCGTCGAACGGGCGGTAGGTGCCGTCGGTGCTGATGTCGGTCCGGACCACCTGGGTGACCCAGCCGTACGGGCACAGCGCCGAGTCGGTGCCGCCGCTGACCACCAGCGCGGCGCCGTCGCCGATCACCCGCCGGGCGGCGGCGACGGCGTCGATCGCGCCCGCCTGCTCGGCGGCGACCACCGACGACGGCCCGCGCATCCCGTGCCGGATCGAGACCTGGCCGGTGGTGGCCGCGTAGAACCACGCGATCGACTGGTAGGCGCCGACCCACTGCGGGCCCTTGCTCCACAGCCGTTCGATCTCCCGCTGGCCGAAGTCCGACCCGCCGGACGAGCTCGCGGTCACCACGCCCATCTCGTACTCGCCGAAGTCGGCCGGGTCGGCGCCGGCGTCGTCGAGGCCGAGCCGGGTGGCCGCCAGCGCCAGGTGGGTCCACCGGTCGGTCTGCGGCAGCAGCCGGCCCGGCAGGTGCGCGGCCGCGTCGAACCCGGTGATCTCCCCGGCGCGCCGCACCGGGTAGCCCGCCGTGTCGAACAGCGTGACCGCGCCGATCCCGCTCTCCCCGGCGAGCGTCGCCCGCCAGTACTCTTCGACCCCGGTCCCGTTGGGCGCGAAGACCCCCAGTCCGGTCACCACGGCCGTCCGGCCCATCACGGCCCCCTTCACTGGATCGAGCTCCCGGTGGCGACCAGCCGCGTGCTGACCGCGTCGGCGATGGCGAGCAGCCCGGCCAGCGGCCGCAGCATCACGAGCACGCTGGTCACCCGGCCCTCGTCGTCGAAGCGCAGCAGGTCGATGCCCTCCACCGGCTCGGTGCCGACGTGCGCGTGGAACACCAGCCCGTGCGCACCGCCGGCCGCGGGCAGCTCGTCGACGTACCGGAAGCCGCTGAAGATGCCGAGCAGCACCCCGAACAGCTCCAGCACCCGGTCGTGCCCGCGCACCGGGCGCAGCGTCGCCGGGCGGTGGAACTCGACGTCGGCGGCGAGCAGCCGGTCGAGGGCGGCGAGGTCCTTGGCCTCGACCGCGGCGCGGAACGCGGCGGCGCTCATCGGGTCCTCCCTTCGGCCACCGGGGTGAACTCCCCCGTGCCGGCCAGTTTCTCCAGCATCTCGACGAGCGCGGCGGGCGCGGGCCGCGCCGCGTTGGCCGCGGCGAACCCGGCCGCGGTGGCGCGGTAGCCCGGCTCGTCGAGCAGCCGTCCGGTCAGCGCGCGGATCTCCGCCGCGCCGGTGTCCAGCCAGTGCCGGGAGATCCCGGCGCCCGAGGCGTCGAGCTTTTCCCCGTGCAGCAGGCAGTCGCCGACCGAGGGCAGCAGCAGCTGCGGCACCCCGGCGGCCAGCGACGTCATCGTGGTGCCCCCGCCGCCCTGGTGCACGATCGCGGCGCAGGTCGGCAGGATGAGCTCGAGCGGGATGTTCTGGGTGAGCAGCACCCCCGGCGGGAGCTCGTCGAGCATGCCCCGCTGGTCGGCGAAGACACCCACCATCAGCTCGATGTCCATTTCGGACAGTGCGGTGACCAGGCCCAGCAACGGCGACATGCTGCCCGCCGCGCGCCCGACCATGGTGCCGACGGTGACGAAGACCCGGGGCCGCGCGGGCGGCGGCACCACCGCGTCGGGGCACGGGCCCGCGTACGGGACGAACCGGCAGCCCTGCCGCGGCAGGTCGGCGGGCACCTGCAGCGCGGGCGGGCACGGGTCGAGGGTGAGCGTCCCCGTCGCGGGGGTGTCGCCCAGCCCGAACTTCTCCCACAGCGCGCGCAACGCGGGCTGCTCCGGCTCGGCGATGGCGGTGACGTAGTCGACGCCGGTCAGCACCCGGACCGACGGCACGCCCAGCTCGGCGGCCACCTTGATCGCGGCGTACGCCCGCGGCTCGTGGATCACCAGGTCCGGCCGCCACTCCCGGGCGAACGCGAGGGCGCCGGGCGCCATCGCCTCCGCGCCCAGCACGAACATGTCGAGCGCGCGCCGGGCCCGCTCGGCCTCGTGCGCCGCGCGGTCCGAGCCGGGACCGGGCAGGAAGGTGAACCCGCGCCACACCGACGCCGCGTCCGGCGCCGGGCCGGTGCTCACGTGCGGGAGCCCGGACGCGGTCACCGCCGCGGCCGCGCCGGGCGGGGTCAGCACCCGGACGTCGTGCCCGGCCGCGCGCAGCGCCCAGGCCAGCGGGACCAGGTTGAAGTAGTGCGAGGCCGAGCCCCAGCTGAGCAGCAGTGCCTTCATCGTTCGATCCTCACCGGGAGCGCGGCCAGGCCACGGGACATCAGGTTGTCGCGGTAGGTCAGCCGGTCGGTGTCCAGCCGCAGCGAGCGCGCCTTGGCCAGCAGGGTCCGGAAGCCGACCCGGCCCTGCATCCGGCCGAGCGGCGCGCCGAGGCAGTAGTGGATGCCGAGGCCGAAGGCCAGGTGCCGGGGCCCCTGGCGGGTCAGGTCCAGCCGGTCCGGCCGGTCGTAGACGGCCGGGTCGCGGTTGGCCGCGCCGATCACCGCCATGATCATCTCGCCGCGGCGCATCGGCACGCCGCCGATCTCGAGGTCGGTCAGCGCGGTCCGGGCGACCATCTGCACCGGCGGGTCGAACCGCAGCAGCTCGTCGACGGCGGACCCGGCCAGCTCCGGCCGGGCGGCGAGCAGCCGCCGCTGTTCCGGGTCGGCCAGCAGGGCCAGCGTGCCGCCCCCGAAGAGGTCGACGACCGTCTCGTGCCCGGCCATCAGGATCAGCGTGCAGGTGGCGACGAGCTCGTCCATGGTGAGCGCGTCGCCGTCCTCCTCGGCGATGGCGAGCTTGCTCAGCACGTCGGTGCCGGGGTCGGCGCGCCGCCGGGCGGCCAGGTCGGTGAAGTAGGCGGAGAACTCGCGCCACACCTGGCCCCGCAGCTCGCGTTCCGCCGGCGGCATCACGAAGTCCGGGTCGATCCCCCGGCCGATCACGGCCGACCAGTGCTTCAGCAGGCCGCGGTCGGAGTGCGGGACGCCGAGGATCTCGCTGATCACGGTCAGCGACAACGGGTACGCCCAGTCGGCCAGCAGGTCGCCGCCGCCCGCGTCCAGCATGTCGTCCAGCAGCTCTTCGCTCAGCCGGGTGACCGCGCCGATCATCTCCTCGATCAGGGCGGGCGTGAACCCGCGCGACACCAGCCGCCGCAGCCGCGTGTGGTCGGGCGGGTCGAGCACGACGAACCAGCGCGTGCCGCCGCCGGTGGCGGCCGCCGTCGACGCCGGCGCGCGGAACGGGATCGGGTTGGCGACCCCGCTCTGGTGGCCGAACCGCGGGTCGCGGAACACCGCCGAGCAGACGTCGTGGGAGAGGGCCAGGACCAGGCCGCCTTCGGTGCGCTGCACCGGGCCGGCGGTCCGCAGCGCGTGGTAGACGGGATAGGGGTCGCGCCGGTACTCCGGGTCGAACGGGTCGAAGCCCAGGATCGCGGGCGCGCGCTCAAGCAGATCGGTCACGACGCACGCCCCGGTCGTGTCCACCGGTCAGGCCCAGCAGGAAGCCCGGGTTGGTCATCCGCGCCTTCACGAGCTGGAAGGACTCGTAGTAGTTGCCTTCCTCCGGGTCGTAGAACTTCGCCTGCATCGCCCAGAACCGGCCGCGGGCCAGCACGGCTTCCTCGCGCATGTACGGCTTCGCCGCCTCGGACTGGTACTGCGCGATGGCCGCGAGCTTCTTCTCGACGGTCTCGGTCACGTTGACGAACAGGTTCGGCGTGAAGCCGGAGACCACCACCGGCGGCTCGGCGTGCAACACCAGCCGGACGAACGACATCCGCTTCGCCAGCGTCGTCGCGACCCGCCCGGTCACCTGGTGGTCCTGGTGGTCGTCGCCGAAGTGCGGGCTGCTGTAGTGCGTGACGACCACGTCCGGGCGCAGCTCGCGCAGGTGCCGTTCGACGACGGTGAACGTCTCGCCGACCGTCTCGACCCGGCCGTCGGCGAAGTCCTCGACGATCAGGGTGACGCCGACGAGCGCCGCGGCGGCGGTCGCCTCCCGCACGCGATCGGCCGCGAGCGGCGAAACGCTGCGCGCGCCGGTGGTCAGGGTGAGCACGTGCACCTCCGAGCCGGCGGCCGCGAGCGCGGCCAGCGTGCCGAAGCACGACAGCTCGGCGTCGTCGGGGTGCGCGAAAATCGCGAGAACACTGGGTGCGGAACGCATCTTCACCTACCTCTGGGTCGTTTCCCCCGACGCGAGCCGGGCGGATTCCGCGGCCCGCGAGCCGGGGAACCTTGACTCGGTCCATCCGTCCACATTGGTCTGTTTGGCGCGGCTGATGGCCAGCGCGCCCGGCGGCACGTCCCGCACGACGATGGCGCCGGCCGCCGTGCACGCGCCGTCGCCGAGCCGCGCGGGCGCGACGATCGCGGTCCCGGAGGCGACGGTCACGTCCCGGCCGAGCACCGCGGACTGCTTGCGGGCGCCGTCGAAGTTGGCCAGCCCGGTGAACGCCGCGAAGTTCGCGCGCTCGCCGATGACGCCGTCGATGACGCAGGCGAAGTGGCTGATCCGGGTGCCCGCGCCGATCCGGGTGCCCTTGATCTCCACGAACGCCCCGGCGACCACCTCGTCGCCGGCGTGCGTGCCGCCGCGCAGGAAGGCGTACGGCCCGACCGAGCTGCGCGCGCCGATCACGGCCTGCTCGCAGGTCGCCGACCGGATCCGGGTGTCGGCGCCGACCGCCGTGCCGTCCAGGCTGACGTCGGGCCCGACCACGCAGCCGGCGCCCACCGTCGTGCGGCCGGTCAGCCGGACGTTCGGCAGCAAGGTCACCCCGGGCTCCAGGACGACGTCCGGGCCGATCCAGGTGGTGCGCGGGTCGAGCACGGTGACGCCGCCGAGCATCCAGCGCCGGACCAGCCGCTCGGCGACCTCGCGGCGGGCGAAGGCCAGGCTGACCGGGTCGTCGACGGTCAGCGCGTCCCGCCAGTCGACGGGCTCGACCGCCACGATCCGGCGCCCGGCGTCACCGAGCCGCCGCACGAGCGCGGCGAGCGGGTCCCCCGGCGACTCCGTCATCGGCACGAGGCCGCCGACCGCGCCTTCGAAGGCCGCCGCGGCGAAGGCGTAGGCGCCGACCTGGAAGTCCGCGGCGTCCGCCGCGACCAGCTCCGCGCCGTGCCGCTCCACCCAGTCCCGGTACGGCCCCGCCGGTTTTCCGCTCAGCAACGCCACTTCCGCCCCGTCCCGCCGGTCGAGCAGCAGGTGCAGGGTGTCGGCGGTGAGCAGCGGCGCGTTGCCGCGCACGACGAGCACGGTGTGCGACGGCTCGTCCCCGCCCAGCACGCCGGCGAGCTCGCCGGTGACGGCCACCGGCGGCAGGTCGGCGCCGGGCGGGCCGTCCCGGTCGGTCACCAGCACGATCCGGTCCGGTCGCTCGTCGGCCAGCGCGGCGAAGACGTGCCCGGCCAGCGTCCGGTCGTCGAGTGGGGTGGACGCGCCGAGCCCGGGCGGTCCCGCTTCGTTCCGATCGCCGAGCACCACCACGGTGGTGCCCGCGAGTCGTCCGCTTTTCCCTGTCACGACCGCAAGTCTGACCGCGGCTGTTCGCAGCCCCCTCTACGACAGCTGGTGCCGGTCAATCCTCCACAGTGGACTCGCCGCCCGCGAAGAGGCACCCGGCCGGGGGTGGGACCGGGTGCCTCTTCCGGTGGGTGGCCGGGACTCCGGGGAGTCCCTCAGCCACGCCTGTGCGCGACGAGCGCCCGGCCGGCGGGCTCGTCCCCGCCCACGAGCAGCCGGTCGAGCAGTTCACGCGCGTAGACCCTGGCGAGCTCGTGGAAGGAGTAGTAGAGCGTGCCGTCCTCGCCGCAGCGCACCACGTGCACCAGCTGCAGGTCCGCCAGCTTCTCCAGCAGCTTCTCCGCGTCCGCCGACGGCCTGCCGAGGAGGTCGCCCGCCTCCGCCGCGCCGAACTCCCCGCCCGGGAGCAGGCTGAGCAGCCGGAACGCGCCCCGCTCGGCGGGGGTGAGCCCGCCGTAGCTGGACCCGTAGGCGGCGCGGACGTCGAAGTCGCCGTGGCTCAGCTCGTCGAGCAGCCGGCCGCCGTCGACGATCTTGCTGCTCAGCTCCCGGAACCCGCCGGCCGGCACATCGCTCAGCCGCCTGCCGAACGCCCGTAACGCTTTCGGCAGGCCGCCGCAGGCCCGCACGATCGACTCCGCCGCGGCCGGGTCCTGCGAGATCCGGGAGTGGCCGACGAGCTTCGCGAGCAGGACCACGCCCTCGCCGACGTCCAGGCTGCGCAGCCGGACCACCTCGGAGTCCGGCAGCAGCGGGATCCGGCTGGTCACGATCACCCCGCACTGCGGGGAGGCGGGCAGCAGCGGGCGGATCTGCTCGGGCGTGGTGGCGTCGTCGAGGACCACCAGCACCCGGCGGCTCGCGCACCACGTCCGGAACAGCGTGCTCTGCTCGTCCAGCGACGCCGGGATCTCGTCCGCGGCGAACCCGGCGGCCAGCAGGAACCGGGTGGGGACGTCGCCGGCGTCGGCCCGCCCGGTCAGCCTCGCGTGGAACTGGCCGTCCGGGAAGTGCGCGGCCACCCGGTGCGCGGCGCGCACCGCCAGCACGGACTTGCCGACCCCCGGCACCCCGGTGACGGTGACGATCCGCACCGCCGTGCTCGCTTCGCGCGGCTCCACCAGCTGCCGTTCGACCGCCTTGAGCGCGCTCGAGCGGCAGCTGAAGTCCGGCAGGTCCGCGGGCAGCTGGCGGGGCACCCGCGGCTCGCTCGCGGCCGCCTGCGCCGAGACCTGGACCGGGGCGGGTGCCGGCGAATCCAGCCGCGGGTCCGAGGCCAGCACGGCGTCGTGCAGGGCGCGCAGCCGCGGCGACGGCTGCCCCGCGCCCTCGGCCGCCAGCCCCGCGCGGAACCGGCGGTAGACGTCGAGCGCCTCGAACCGGCGCCGGCACCGGTGCAGCGCGAGGATCAGCTGCGCGTGCACGCTCTCCTCGAGCGGGTGCGACGCGCTGAGCATCTTCAGCTCGCCGACGACCTCGGCGTGCCGGCCCAGCGCCAGGTCCGCTTCGATCCGCCAGTCCAGGACCTGACGGCGCAGCTCCTCCAGCCGGGTCACCTGCGCGGACAGCAGGTCGCCGGTGGTGACGTCGCCGAGCAGCGGGCCGCGCCAGAGCGCGAGCGCCTGGCCGAGGATCCGCGTGGCGGCCGGGAGCTCGCCGGCCCCGAGCCGGGCCCGGCCCTGCGCCGCGAGCGCTTCGAACCGGCAGAGGTCGATGTCCTCCGGCCGCACGGCGAGCCGGTACCCCTGGGGCTTGGTGCTGCGGATCGCGCCGATCGGGCCCCCCTCCTCGGGAAACACCTTGCGCAGCTTGTAGATGTAGGTCTGCACGGTGGGCAGCGCGCTCGGCGGCGCGCCTTCGCCCCACAGTTCTTCGGTCAGTTCGCCGATCCGGACCGGCTGGTTGTGCCGCAGAGCCAGGAAAGCGAGGATCTGCCGCGGTTTCGGCGCGGTCGGTGTCAGGTCTCTTCCGTCGTCGGACACTTCCAGGTTGCCCAAAACACGAATGCTCATTCGCCGCCCCCATAGACGATAAATGCAGCGTTTGTTCGCCGGTGACCCCCAAGCCCTCTTCTCACCGGCGGCACGTGATTTCTCACGTCGCATCACATCTATCACGCCCGTGGCGATCACTACAAGCGGTCTACCTGCAGATACATCGAAGGAGCAGCGGCGACGGGCCCCAGCGATGTACGCCGCGCTACGACTTCGGCCTACCACGAACGGAGCAACCGGCCGGGCCGGGCCGGGAACGCCGAAGTGGCGTCCGGTGCCCGTGGGCTCCGAACGCCACCGAAAGATCGACCCGGCTCCGCCGAAACAGCGTATTCCGGAGCAGAACGGTCAATACGTTGCGATCACCTCGTAAACGCCGAATGTGGACGCCCCCGCCGACTGGTACGGCCGCAGCGGAGCCGTCGTACCCCGGTGCGCGGCACCGGCCTCCCAGTCCCGGAAGGCGGGAAGATCGGCCCATTCGCTGGCCACGGCGTAGTCGGCGGGCCGCAGCACCGACCGGAGCAGCTCGTTCCCGAGCAGTCCGGGCGTGCCGCGCAGCGCCGCGCTGATCTCGTGGTAGGCCCGCACCACCGCGTCCGGCTCGGCCGCCGGCGCGGTGGCGTAGACGACCACCCGGACCCGCCCGGTCATGACGCGGGCGTCCCGGCCCCGGCGAAGGCGTAGCGGACACGCATGGTCGTCATCTCCCCGCCGGAACGGAACGGGTGCAGTTTCTTGCGGTGCGTCAAATGCGCGTCACTGGATTCGAAGGCGCGGAATTCCCGTTCGTTCACCCAGTCGCTCATCACGAAGTAGACACCGGGTTCCTCGGCACTGCGGGAAAGCCATTGCCCGAGGTTCGCCGGGTGCCCGGTGACGGCGGTGCCGACCTTCGCCCAGGTTTCCTCGAACCCCGCTTCCATACCGGGGTGGATCCGCATCCGCAGCAGGACGCGGAAGACGTCGTCGTCCGCCGGCTCGCCCATCAGATCCCCCCGTCCACGTTCAGCGTCTCGCCGTTGACGAAGCTCGACAGGTCGCTGGCGAGGAACGCCACCGCCCCGGCGATCTCGTCCGCGCGGCCGAGCCTGCCCAGCGGGATCATCCGCCGGTAGCGCTCGAGCACCTCGGCGGGCAGCTCGGCCTCGGTTTCGATCGGGCCGGGCGCCACCACGTTGACGCGGATGCCGCGCGCGCCCAGCTCCTTGGCCATGGACCGGGTCAGCCCGATCAGCCCCGCCTTCGACGCCGTGTAGTGCGCGCGCAGCGGCACGCCCACCATGGCGACCTTCGAACCGACGTGCACGACCGACGAGCCGGCGCCCAGCAGCGGCAGCGCCGCGCGCATCAGCAGGTAGGCCGAGGTGAGGTTCGTGGTGAGCACGCGCTCCCACTCGTCCTCGGGCAGGTCGGCGAACGGGATGTGGCTGATCACGCCGGCGTTGTGCACCAGCGCGTCCAGGCCGCCGAAGCGCTCGGCGCAGACGTCGACGAGCCGGGCGACCGCCGCCCGGTCGGCGACGTCGGCCTGCACGACCAGGTGCCGGTCGCCGTAGCCGGCTAGCTCCGCCCGCAGCGACTCCGCCGCGTCGTGGCTGCCCGCGTAGCACGTGATCACCGACGCCCCCTGCGACGCCAGCGTGGTGACGATGCCGCGGCCGATGCCCCGGCTCCCGCCGGTCACCAGAATCCGCTTGTCCTTCAGCTCGAGATCCATGTCCTCCACCAGTTTCTGTCCCAGCCGGGACGTCCTTCAGCCGACGGTCACCGCGGCCGCGTTCACCACCAGCGCGAGCAGCGCCAGCCCCGTGCGCAGCCGGTTCCAGCCCCGCCAGCGGGACCGCGGGTCGCTCCGCGGCCAGCCCGCCGGGGGCGACTGGGGGTCCTGCGCCATCACGAATCGGTTGATCGGCACGTTCTTCAGCACCGAGATGGTCATCACCACCAGCAGCACCGCACCGGCGGTCCCGCACAGCGCGCGCCGCGCGGGATCGCCGTCCAGCACCACCAGCGCCAGGTCGAGCAGCATGGTCAGGCCGTGCGTGATCGGCATGAACGGGTCGTAGCGCGGCCAGAGGAACTGGATCGTGCGCACGTACCGCTCGTAGGGCAGCCGGTCGATCAGCGGGACGATGCCGATCACGGTGGACAGCATGATCCCCGCGGTGACGCCGTTCCCGACCAGCGCGGCGGCCAGCAGCACCCCGGTCAGCATCGTCCCGCCCCTACCGGACGGCCGGCGCGTCCGCCGCCGCTCGCTCGACGATGTCCTTGATCCGCGCCAGCTGGATCGCGCTGTTGCGGTTGATCCGCTCGGTCATGCCGTCGTCGTCGAGCGGGGCGCCCGGCTTCATGCGGAAGTCCTGGACCCAGCGCATGCGGACGCCGTCCGCGGTTTCCTCGTAGGACCAGAAGATGTCCATGTGCTCGAACGGCCCGGTCTCGACGCGGCGCGCGCGCACGGTCCGGGTGGCCGGGTCCGGCGTCCGTTCGGAGACCCAGCTCCACACCTTCCCGTTTTCGTCGGGATGCATCGCCAGCCGGAAGCGGACGGTTTCCCCCTCGCGGGACAGGATCTCGGCCTCGGCGTACTCGCTGAACAGCTCCGGCCAGCCCTCGACGTCGTTGGTCAGTTCCCAGACCAGCTCCAGCGGCGCGGCGATGACGACCGAGTTCTCGGTGTGGCCGCTCACGCCGGCACCCCGCCCAGGCATTCGTTGACGTAGCCGACCGCGCGGGCCGGCGTGGTCATCTCTTCGACGGCTTCCTCGGGCAGCGTGATCCCGGTCGCCTGGCCGATCTTGGCCGCGATCTCCAGCATGGCCAGCGAGTCGTAGCCGAGGTCGGCGAACTCGACGTCCTCGATCGCGTCGCCGAGCGGGGCGGCCTCGGGGTCGCCGACGCAGTCGCGCATGATCCGGCGCAGGGTGTCCAGGGTGAACGTCGACATGGGTTCCTCCATTTGCTTTGTCGTGCGGCGTTGCGGCGGTGCGGTCATGGCGTGGGCAGGCCGAGCAGCACGGCGGACTGGAAGCCGCCGAACCCGCTGCCCACGCTGAGCACGCGCTCGACGCGGTGCTCGCGCGCGGTGTTCGGCACGTAGTCCAGGTCGCACTCGGGGTCCGGGGTGTGCAGGTTCGCCGTCGGCGGCAGCACCTGGTGCTCCAGGGCCAGCGCGCAGGCCGCCAGCTCGATCGCGCCGATCGCGCCGAGCGAGTGCCCGATCATCGACTTGATCGAGCTGACGGGGGTGCGGTGGGCGTGCGCGCCGAGGCTGAGCTTCATCGCCGCGGTCTCGTGCCGGTCGTTCTGCCGGGTGCCCGAGCCGTGCGCGTTGACGTACCCGATGCTGTCCGGGGACCAGCGTGCCTGCGCCAGCGCGACGTCGATCGCCTCGGCCATCTCCCGGCCGTCCGGGCGCAGCCCGGTCATGTGGAAGGCGTTGCTGCGGTTGGCGAACGCCGCCAGCTCGGCGTAGACGTGTGCGCCGCGGGCCCGCGCCGCGCCCAGCTCTTCCAGCACCAGCACCGCGGCGCCCTCGCCGAGCACGAACCCGTCGCGGTCGCGGTCGAACGGCCGGGACGCGTGCTCCGGGTCGCCGTTGTTCGGCGAGGTGGCCTTGATCGCGTCGAAGCACGCCACGGTGATCGGCGAGATCGGCGCGTCCGCCGCGCCGGCCAGCACGACGTCGGCGCGGCCGTCGGCCACCGCGCGGAACCCGGCGCCGACGGCGTCGAGCCCGGCGGTGCAGCCGGTGGACACGAGCGTCACCGGGCCCTCCGCGCCGGCGGCCCAGGCGACCTCCTTGGCGACCGTGCTCGGCACCAGGTGGTCGTAGAGGTGCGGCACCGCGTACGCCGCGTCGACCTCCCAGCGGCGGCCGCCGTCGGAGAGCACGACGTACTCGCGTTCCAGCGACGTCGTGCAGCCGACGGCCGAGCCCATGCTGACGCCCACCCGGGCCGGGTCGCCCGCGGCGAACTCCAGCCCGCTGTCGGCCATCGCCTCGCGGGCGCCGGTCACCGCGAACTGCGCGGACCGGTCCATCCGCCGGATCTCCTGCGGGCCCAGGCCTTCCGCCGCCGCGTCGAAGTCGCACTCCGCCGCGATCCGCGACCGGAAGCCCGCCGGGTCGAACAGCGACAGCGCCCGTGTCGCCGTCCGGCCGCTCGAGAGCAGGTCCCAGAAGGACTTCACGCCGATCCCGCCGGGCGCCACCACGCCGATGCCGGTGATCACCACCCGTCGTGCGCCGGTCACCGCTCCGCGCCCACTTCGACCTGCGGCTCCGCCGTGTTCGGCGGCGCCTCGGTGTCGACGTGCCCGAGGTCGGGCCGCGGCGCGAGCGGGCTGAGCTGGAAGACGCAGGACGCGGGTTCGGCACCGGTGTTGCGCACGCGGTGCCGCGCGTTCTTGGGGATCAGCACCGCCTCGCCCGGGGCGAGCGCGACCTCCTCGCCGTCGATCCGCACGGACACCGCGCCGGCGGTGACGTAGAGGAACTCCTCGGAGTACGGGTGGTAGTGCTCGGAGACGTAGTCGCCGGGGGCGAGGTCGAGGACGCCGAGGAAGCCCGACGTCGCCCCGGTGGTGGCGGGGCCGAGCAGCACCCGCAGCTCACCGCCGCGACGCCGGTTGACCGCGACGTCGCCGATGCCGATCTTGCGCACTGCCCCGGTCATTTCGCCGCCTGCCAGCTGTAGAAGGTCTCCGCCATCGCGTCGGCCGGCTCACGCCAAGCCGGGTCGTAGGGCCGGATGTGCTCGGCCAGCTTCGTGTTGACGTCGGCGAACAGGGGGTGGGCGCGCGCACGGTCCAGGTTCGGCCGGATGTCGTGGTCCGCCTCGGCGAGGTGGAAGTAGAGGTCGTGGAACCGGAACAGCGTCCGCCGGGTGACCCCGACCAGGCCGGGCAGTTCGGAGGCGTCGGACTCGGCGAAGATGCCGGCCACCGCCTCCGCGCGCGCCGGCGCCATCCTCGCGACGATCAAGGTGCGGTGCACCGCAGTCCCCTTTCCTTGCGGTATAAGGATTTCCCGGTCATCATCGCGGCGCCGCTTCGCGCGTGGCTGACCGCACGCTGGTGGCGCCCACCAGGCCGTCGATCCGGCGGCGGCGGAGCACGAACAGCGCCCCGGCGGCGACGGTGATCCCGCCGAGCACCAGGAAGTAGGCGGTCGGGCCGAGCACGTCGGTCAGCCGCACGACCTGGCTGCCGAAGCCGGCGCCGAGGGCGTTGAACGCCCACCAGAGCCCGATGGTCTGGCCGACCACCTCGGTGGACACCGCGCCGGCGGTCGCGCTGATGCCGACCGCGGCCGAGATCAGCTCCCCGCAGGCGTGCAGGAAGTAGACGGCGATCAGCCACAACACCGAAACCTTGACCCCGCCGGCCGCCTGCGTCGCGGCGGCCCCCATGAGCAGGAAGCTGGTCCCGGCGCAGGCGAGCCCGGCGGCGAACTTCACGGCGACGCCGACGCGGGACCCGGCCCGGCCGAGCCACCAGGCCAGCACGGGCGCGAGGACGAGCATGAACAGCGGCGTCACCGACTGCAGCCAGCCGGCCGGGATGGTCGTCCCGAACAGCTCGCGGTCGGTCGACCGTTGCGCGAAGAGGTTGAGCACCGAGCCGGTCTGGCTGACCAGCATCCAGAACAGGGCGGAGCCGAGGAAGAGCCAGAGCAGCCCGCGAAGCCCGCGCCGGTCGGCGGTCGCGGCGCCGCCGAGGGCCTTGACCAGGCAGAGCACCGGGACCACGAGGATGGCGAGGCCGAGCACGATGATCGCGCGGGTGGCGGTGAGGACGCCGGTGAGCGCGGTCGCCGCGACGAGCACCGCGATCCCGGCGGTCACCCAGCCGGTCCGCGTGCCGACGGTCCGCAGCACGGCACGGGGCACCGGCCGCGGCGCCGTCTCGCCGACGTCACCGAAGTGCGCGCGCCCGGCGTGGAAGCAGGCCGTCCCGGCGAGCAGCGCCGCCCCGCCGGCGGCGAACCCGAGGTGCCAGTCGACGCGCTCGCCGAGGAACGCGGTGAGCAGTGGCGCGGCGAGCGCGCTGAACTGCACGCCGACGAACAGCATCGAGATCGCCGTCTCCCGGCGGGCACTGTCCTTTCCGGACAGCAGGTTCACCAGCGCCTGCAGGTTGGGCTTGAAGAGGCCACCGCCCGCCATGACGAGCAGCAGCCCGACGGGGGTCGCGGCCCGGGCCGGCACGGCCAGCACGAGATAGCCGGCGGCGATCATGACGGAGCCGGCGAGGATCGACCGCCGCAGCCCGAGCACCCGGTCGGCGAGCCACCCACCGGGCAGCGCGAAGAGGAAGGTGAGTCCGATGTAGACACCGAAGAGAGCGGCGGCGGAGGACGGCGGGAGGCCGAGCCCACCACCGGCGACCGGCTCGACGGCGTAGAGGACGAAGACGGCCTGCATGCCGTAGAAGCCGAAGCGCTCCCACATGTCGGTCAGGAAGAGGGCACGGAACCACGGCGAGTGCCGCAGGGCGGCCACCTGGGTGGGGCCGCGCAGGGTGGCGGTCATGGGCAGGATCTCCGTTCGATCGGGTGAAGACGGAACGCCGCGGCCGGCGGCGGCCGGTGTCGCGAATGACTCATTCGGGACGTGCGAGGTCCCGAATGAGTCAT
>NZ_JBFACT010000091.1:0-28389 GCF_040640995.1 Amycolatopsis sp. NPDC021455
GTCCGACGCACCGAACGCCACATTGGGGCGCTTGGGGCCGGGTCAGGGGTGGAGCTCGGCCGAGAGGCGGAGGGCGTCCGCGGCGATCCTGTCGAGCAGGGCCTTGTCCTTGTGCTTGCCGTAGAAGTCGGCCAGCACGATCGTCGTGTTCGTGCCGTCCACCTTCGAGGCGTACGCCGCGTTGGCGCTGCTCACGCTCGGGACGCCGGTACCGGCGAAGGTCTTGTCCTTCACCAGGTCGGTGACGTTGCCGGTCTGGTCCTGCTCGGTCAGCGTCTTGAGCGCCTTCGCCTTGGCCGAGTCCGGCATGCCCACCAGCACCACGGAGACGAGGGCCTTCTGGCCGCCCGTCTCCGTCGTGTACAGCGCGCGGACCAGGGACTGGCAGGGGTTGTCCTGGAAGAAGTCCTTGGTCTTGCCGTAGGACTTCGCGACGCAGTCGTCGGACTTGTCCGGCCCGGCGACCTGGGTGAACTGGAACTGCCCGGTGTTCTGGGCCGGCGGCTGCGCGACCGGCGTCTCCGGCGTCGAGTCGTGCCGGATCAGGAACCACAGCAGCCCGGAGACGACGGCGATCGCGACCAGCCCGGCGCCCCTGAGCAGCAGGGACCGGGTGTCGCGGGCCGGCGGCCCCGGCACGGGCGGGCGGGGCCGCGGGGGCACCGCGCCCAGCGGGGCCGTGTCGGACGGGCCTGGGGTGAAATGCGCACCAACCACGGGGCCATACGGTAGTTCACCCGCCTCCGGCGGTTCACTCGAACGCGCGTAAGACGCGTTCGACGTCGTCAGCGGTGTTGTAGAGGTGGAAGCCGACACGCAGGCGGCCGGCTCGCACACTGGAGACGATCCCCGCCGCCTCGGCCCGTCCGGGATCGGCTTCGAGCGAGACGATCGCCGTGCCGCGCGGCGGCAGCCCGAGCTTCTCCAGCAGCGCGTCGGCGAGGCCGATGTTGTGCGCCGCGACCTGCGCGAGGTCGAGGCCGCCGAGGTACTCCAGGGCCACGGCCGCGCCCACCTGGGCCAGCCACACGGGCGAGAGGTCGAACGCGCGGGCGTCGGCGGCGAGCCGCAGCGGGAGGCCGTAGACGGTGGCCCAGGGGTCCTCGCCGGCGTACCAGTTGGCCGCGACGGCCCGGGTGCGCTCCCGCGCGTCCGGCCGGACCGCGAGCCAGGCGCTGCCGCGCGGCGACAGCAGCCACTTGTAGCCCGCCGCGACGACCCAGTCCGCCCAGGCGACGTCCAGGGGCAGCCAGCCGGCCGCCTGCGAGGCGTCGAGCAGCACCGCCGCCCCGGCGGCCTCGGCCGCGGCCCGCAGCGCGGGCAGGTCGGCGATCCGGCCGTCGGCGGACTGGACGACGCTCACGGCGACGGCGTCGTGGCCGTCCACCCGCGAAGGCAGCAGGTCGAGGGGCACCTCGGTGACCGTGACACCGGGGTTCGCGGCGAAGGGGAAGGTCACGCTGGTGAAGTCCCCTTCGGCGGCGAGCACCCGGGTGCCGGCGGGCAGCGCGGCGGCCACGTTGGCGACCAGCTGCGAAGCCGACGCGCCCATCGCGACGTCCGCGGGGTCGACGCCGAGCAGGCGGGCGAACCCGGCCCGCGCCCGCGCGACCCACGGGTCGAACTCCGCGGGCCGGATCGCGCCGGTCCGCCAGCGTTCGACCGATTCGGCCACGGCGTCGGCGACCGGCGCGGGCGGGATGCCCACGCTGGGCGTGTTGAGGTATCCGGACGGGACGGCGAAGTCGGTTCCGAAGGCACGCATGCCCCGACCAAAGCAGATCCGGCCGGTCCGGTTCACCCGGTTTTCGGCAGCAGCGCCGCGACGTCGGCAGGCGAGCAGCAGGTCGCGGCACTCACGCCTCCGGCCGAACAGCCCCCGCCGACCTCGCTCACCCGGTTTTCGGCAGCAGCGCGGCGACGTCGGCAGGCGAGCGGCAGGTCGCGGCACTCACGCCTCCGGCCGAACAGCCCCCGCCGGTCCGGTTCACCCGGTTTTCGGCAGCAGCGCGGCGACGTCGTCATAGCCGGGCGCGCTCAGCGGCAGGTCACGGCCGTCGCGCACGGCGAGCGCGGTTTCGGCGGCGGCCGCGAGCGCCATCCGGTAGGGCAGCGACCCCAGGCTGACCCGCGCGACCCCCAGCTCCGCCTGCCCGGCCAGCGTCACCCGGCCGGGCAGGAACAGCACGTTGAGCGGCACCCCGGCGACGACGATCCGCTCGACGTCCGCGGGTTCGGCGAGGCCGGGCACGAAGACGCCGTCCGCGCCCGCCGCCGCGTATGCCCGCACGCGCGTCTCGGCTTCGGAGATCGAACGGCCGCCCGCCCAGTGCGTGTCCGTCCGGGCGTTGACGAACAGCCCCGGCACGCGCTCCTTCACCGCCGTGACCAGCGCGCACTGGACGTCGACCGGGGCGAGCGAGCCGTCGGCCCGGCCGTCTTCGAGGTTGACGCCGACGGCGCCCGCGCCGGCCAGCTCCGCCGCGAGGCCGGCGACCGCGGCCGGGTCCGCGCTGAAGCCGTCGGCGATGTCGACGCTGACGAGCACGTCCAGCCGGGCCAGGCGGGCGGCCAGTGCGACGGTCGCGTCCCGCGTCGACGGCGCGCCGTCCGGTTCCCCGGTCGCCGCGGACACACCGAGGCTGGTCGTGCCGAGGGCCCGGAAGCCCTGCGCGGCGAGGAAGGCGCCAACCCCGAACTCCCACGCGTTCGGCAGCAGCAACGGAGTCCCGGGGACGTGAAGGGCACGGAATTCGTCCATGCCCCCGAACCTAGGCCCGCGACGCTTCGGCGGGCGCCGAAGCGAACGGCTCGAGGATCCCGGGCACGGCCGCCGCCGCGAACGCGAGTCCCTCGGCGGCGTCGGCGTCGCGGATCGAGTAGGCGCCGGCGCCCGCCGCGGTCGTCGCGGTGAAGGTCGCGAGCCCGCGGCGGCGCTGGAAGACCGACTGCTTCACCGTCCAGCCGAGGACCCCGTCGCGCGCCAGCACGGCCGTGCTCCGCCGGACCGAGCCCGCCCGCACCACCAGGTAGCGTCCGCGCGTGCCGTGCCCGAGCCCGCGGTAGGCGTCCCGGGCCAGCAGGACCGCCACCGGCAGCGCGACGGCGGCGAGCACCGCGCCCACCACGAGCAGGACGCCGGTGAGCAGCGCGCCGAGCACGAGCAGGACGAGAACCGGGGCGAGCGCCGTCAGCAGGGCCCAGCGCAGCCGCCGTCCCCGCGCGGCCGGCGGGTGCGGCACCAGCCGGACGTCGTCCAGGGACTCCCCCACGACCCGGGCCGCCACGTCGGCCGCCACCGCGCGCGGGGCGACCGGCAGCAGCGTCTTGGCCTCGGTCTCGTCGTCGTCCTGCTTCACGCCGGTGGCGATGGCGTCCACGCGCGCGGCGCCGGCGAGCCGGGCGCCGAGCGGCTCGACGAGATCGACCCCGCGCAGCCGCCGTTCCTCGAGGGTGACCGACCGGGTCGTCAGCAGGCCCCGGCGGACGCGCAGGGTGCCGCCGGGCTCGCGGTCGAGCCGGTGGTGCCACCACATCTCGGCGAACAGGCCGACCGAGCCGGCCACGCCGGCGACGAGCGCGAGCGCCAGCAGGAGCACGATGCTCACGGCGAGCGGCAGCTCGCCGAAGAGGTTCAGCAGCCACTTCAGCAGGCCGCCCCCGGCGCCGAACCAGTCGGCGACCTTGAACAGCCCGCCAAACGCCGCGAAGCCGAGCGTCGGCGCGACGAACGACAGTGGTGCGTAACGGATCCAGCGCGGATCGAATGTCGCAAGTGGACCGTCCTGGGCCGCGGGGCTCCGGTGCAGCAGTTCGGCGCGCAGGGCTTCGGCGTCCACTCTGGCCAGCGGGGCGAGCGTGAGCCTTTCGTGCTGCCCCGTGCCGATGGTCAGCACCGCGACGCCGAACGCGCGGTGCAGCGGGTTGGCCGTCAGGTCGGCGCTGCGGATCCGTTCGCGGGGCAGGGATTTGCGCGTGTGCGCGACGAAGGCGAACTCGATCTCGAGCCGCTCGGCCGTGCACCGGAAGCGGGTGTGGCGCCAGCGGACGTAGTCGGCCAGCACGCCGGCGCCGACGAAGACCACCGCCGCCGGGACGAGCCACGGCGACCGGGTCCCGATGGCGACCGGCGTGCCCGCCGACACGGCGATTCCGGCCGCCAGGACCGCGGTGACGCCGAGGGTGCGCCGGTCGAGCCGGCGCCAGCCGGTCACGTCGCATCTCCGGGCGTGGCGTCCGTACGCTCGGTCAGCTGCTCCGCGACGTCGGCCGCGATGTCGGCGTCGAGGCCGCGGAGCTTCACCGCGCCACGCGCCGACGCCGTCGTGACCGTGACGGTGGCGAGCCCGAAGCGTTGCTGCAGCGGCCCGCGCAGCGTGTCGACGGTCTGGACGCGCGAAAGCGGCACCACCCGCCACTCCTGCCACAGGAAGCCCGAGCGCGCGTAGACCGCGGTGTCGGTGACCTCCCAGCGGTGCAGGCCGAACCACCACCGCGGCAGGACCGCGCACCAGGCCACGCCGAGCAGCGCGACCACCGCGGCCGGGCCGAGCAGCCAGCCCGCGGCCGGCGGGATCAGCAGGCCGAGGACGGCGAGCACCAGCGCGACGGGCCCGAAGACGAGGGCGCCTTGGGCCCGCCACCACGTGATCGCGCGGCGGTCGAGTGCGTTTCGCGGCGGCCTCAGCCGCACTGTCCCGGTCTGCACCGGATACCCCCCGAGGTTGTTTTACAATGCGGTCGCATCGTAACGGCGGAGCCCGCGTTTTCGCAATGCGATCGCATGACAACGGGAGCGAACGTGCCGAAACAGGTGGACCACGACCAGCGCCGCGTGCAGATCGCCGAGGCGTTGCAGCGGCTGACGACGCGGGCCGGGCTGGAAGGCGTCAGCCTGCGCCAGGTCGCCGCCGAAGCGGGGATGTCCATGGGATCGGTGCAGCACTACTTCAAGACGAAGGACGAAATGCTGCGGTACGCCCTCGAACACCGCCACAAGCTCCGCAGCGAGCGGATCACGGCGAAGGTCCTGGCCGAGGGACCGCCGACACCGCGGTCGATCCTGCGCGCGTGCCTGGTCGAGATCCTGCCGCGCGATCCCGACAGTGAAGCCGACTTCCTCATCGGCGTCGCGTACTTCATCCGCGCGGTGGCCGACCCGGCGATGGCGAAGGCCTTCGGCGAAGGCATGCCGGAGCTCCTGGCGTTCTTCGCCGACCAGGTGCGCCAGGCCCAGGAGGCGGGTGACGTCCCCGCCTGGGCCGACCCGGAGACCGAGGCGTCGCTGCTGTGGGCCATCGCGGACTCCCAGGGCTCGGAAATCCTGATGGGCCACCGGACCCCGGCCGAAGCGGTTTCCACAGTGGACTACTACCTGGACCGGTTGTTCAGCGGCTGACCCCGTGTCGTCCCCCGGATCACGCGTGTCGTCCCCCGGATCACGCGTGTCGGCTCGCCGATCACGCGCGTCGGCCCGCCGGGCGGGCGCGAAGGGTCGACACGCGTGATCAGGAGGTCGACACACGTGATTGGCGGGTCGACACGACATCAGCCTCCTCCGCCGGAACTCGCCGCGATCGTTGCCGCGCGGGCCGATCGGATTTCGCTCAACACCTTGCGCAGGGCCGGGACGGCGGCGCCCGCCGCGTCGTCCAGCTCGGCGAGACGAACCTTGTACCGGCGGCGTTCGGCACGCGAGAACACCGTGCCCAGCTCGGCCGCCGCGGCGAGGGACGTCAGGGCCGCGATGTCCGGCGGCACCGGCGAACCGGTCCGCAGCGCCGAGAGCACCTGGTCGCGGAGCGCGGCCGCCGTCGCCGCCTCCCGGACCACCGGACGGCGGCGCGGGAAGAGCCCCAGCACGCGGGACGTCCGGAGCTCGATCGTGCCCGCCGCGTCGAGCTGCGCCTCCAGGGAGTGCAGCGTCGCGCGGGCGCCGCGGCGCACCCAGCCGCGCCACTTCCGGTGCGGGTCGGCGGTCAACTCGGCGAGCAGGTCGTCGAGGACCAGGTGGCCGGTGCCGCCGGCGCCCGTGACGGCCGGGCGGCCGTCGTCGTCGGTCACCAGGCCGCGCAGCACCAGGTCCGTCAGCGCCGCCGCGCGGACCAGCAGGGCCACGCGCTCCCGGCCCGGCAGCCGGTCGCGCCGGGTGTCGCACGCCAGCAGGTATGCGCGGGCGGGCAGGGACAGCTCGTTCATCTCGCTCCTCCACTGTCACGTCAGGACAGTCCACCGGTTCGGCGGCGCGGGCGAAACCGGTGGAGGAGGGTGGTCGCGGCGACGAAAGTTGCGCGTCTCCCCGCGGGGCGCAACTTTGGTTGCGCATCCGGAGCGACGCCGCGCGCGAGCCATTACCGTGACCGCGTGACCACCCGGCGGCCGATGTGGCCGAGCCGCGCCGACGGCTTCTGGTTGTTCCTGGCGGCGTTCGTGTTCGCGGGGCTGAACGTCCTGCTCTACGCGCTGGGCGACGTCACGACCGGCCCGCTCGGCCCGGCGGCCGGGCTGGTGCTGCAGGTGCTCTGCGACTTCTCGCTGGTCCTGCTGTTCCGGTTCCCGCGGCCGGTCGCGTGGTCCGTCGTCGCGGTGGCGGGCGCCATGCTGGCGTCCGATCTGTTCGCGCCCGGGCTCCTCGTGCCGGTCCACCCGCTCGCCCTCACGACGGTGCCGGCCATCACCCCGGTCGTGCTGTCCCAGCTGGCCCGGGTGCTGGACCGGCGGACCGTGCTGTGGGTGGGCGGGATCCTCACGCTGATCGCCGCGCGGCCCTGGATCCCGAGCTGGAGCACCACGCCGTTCGCGGTGCTCAGCACCACGCTGCCGGTGCTGCTCGGGCTGTACGGCGAAGCGCGCAAACAGCTGCTGCGGTCGCTGCGGGACCGGGCGGAACGCGCCGAGCGGGAGCAGCACCTGCTCGCCGAGCAGGCCCGCGCGGAGGAACGGCGGCGGCTCGCGGGCGAGATGCACGACGTCGTCACCCACCGGCTCAGCCTGATGGTTCTGCACGCCGGCGCGCTCGGCGTGACGTCGGCCGAGGAGGCGGTGCGGACGGCGGCCGAGGACATCCGCCGCGAAGGCGCGCTGGCGCTCGACGAGCTGCGCGACCTGGTCGGCGTCCTGCGCAACGGCGCCGAACCCGGCCCGCGGACGCTGAGCCCGGCCGAACCCGGCGACCCGGCGCGGCTGGTCGAGGACTCGCGGTCGGTCGGCGTCCCGACGGAGCTGGCGGTGGACGGCGACCCGGCGCAGGTGTCGCCGACCGTCGCGCGCACCGCGTACCGGCTGGTCCAGGAGGCGCTGACGAACGTGCGCAAGCACGCGCCGGGCGCGTCGGTGACGGTCTCGCTGCGCTACCACCGCGGTGGTCTGGACGTCTCGGTGGACAACACGGCGGCGGCGCGCCCGCCCGACCCGGCGCTGGCGGGCAGCGGTTCCGGGGCCGGCCTGGCGGGGCTGCGCCAGCGCGTCGAGCTGGTCGGCGGGCGGTTCACCGCGGGTCCGGCGCCCGGCGGCGGGTTCCGGGTCGGTGCGATACTGCCCCCCTACGTCCCGACGGCGGAAGGCACGCGCTGTGATCCCGGTGCTCGTGGTCGATGACGAGCCGATGGTCTGCGCGCACCTGCGCACGATCCTGGGCTCGGCGGCCGACATCGAGGTCGTCGCCCAGGCGGCCGACGGCGCCGAAGCCGTCGAGGCGGTCGTCCGCCACCGGCCGCGCGTGGTGCTGATGGACCTGCGGATGCCGGGCGTCGACGGGCTCACGGCGATCGCGCGGATCACGGCGATGCCGGACCCGCCGGCGGTGGTGGCCCTGACGACGTTCGACGCGGACACGTACGTGATCCGGGCGTTGCGCGCGGGCGCGGCGGGGTTTCTGGTGAAGTCGACGCCCCCGGAGGACCTGATCGGCCTGGTCCGCGTGGCGGCGGACGGCCACACGGTGCTGTCGCCGTCGGCGGCCCGCCGCCTGGTGGCGCTGTCGGCGGACGGCCGCGAGCGCGGCGACGAGGCCCGGCGGCGGATCTCGGCTCTCACCGAGCGGGAGCGGGACGTGCTGGCGTGCCTGGGCGAGGGACTGTCCAATGCGGACATAGCCGCGCGGCTGCACCTCGCCGAAGCGACGGTGAAGAGCTATGTGTCGCGGATGCTCGTGAAGCTGGAGTGCGCGAACCGGACGCAGGCGGGGTTGCTGGCCCACGAAGCGGGTTTGGCCGCCCGTCAGTGAAAAAGTAGCGGAGCGGCGTGCCACAACGCCCAGCCGTTGAGCAGGAACCACCCGCCGATCCACAGCGGCGACGGCAATTTGGTCTGCTTGGCCAGCAGGGCGGCGTCGTCCGTGTGGCCGCTGAACCCGTCCCGGCGGCGGTTCGAGACGAGGACCTGCACGCCGCTGAGCTCACTGGTCAGCAGCAGCCAGGCTTCGGCGTAAGCGACGCCGGTGCGCAGCCAGCCCGGGGCGTAGCGCAGTGCTGCGTACACGATCGCCCCCACCGCGACGATCATGATCAGGGTGCGCAGGTCCCGGGCGAACAGCAGGAGGAACACCATCGCGACGAGGGTCAGCACGAGCACGGCCTGGACGTGCCCGCGGTGCAGCAGGGCAGCCGCGCCCAGACCGGCCAGCGGCGGCATCGCGTAGCCGGCGGCGGTGACCAGGACACCGGCGAAGCCCACAGTGCCGCGCGACGAGGTGCCACCACCTTCGGCGTCGTCGATCTTGACGCGGAGGACACTCCCACCCAGCAGCAAAACCACCAGCGCGTGACCGCCTTCGTGGAACAGGGTGCCCAGGACATTGGCGTTGCGCAGCAGGCTCTTCCGGCCGGAGGGCGGCGTCGTGAACGACGTCAGCGACACCGCGAAGGCGAACAACGCGGTGAGGGCAACGACTCCCCAGCCCGGCGCGGGCGCGGTCTCGTTGAGCACCGCGACAGTCTCGCCGCGGGCGGCTCCGCTGAATCCGTAGCGCGACGGATTGTCCAGGAGCTGTCCAGCGCGCTACGCGGACGCGGGCGTGTGCTCCGCGTCGTAGGCGTCGCGGGCCTCCTGGACCGAGCCCATGTGCCGCCGGGCCCAGCGGTCCAGCATGTCCAGCGGCTCCGACAGGCTGCGGCCCAGCGCCGTCAGCTCGTACTCCACCTTCGGCGGGATCGTCGGGTATGCCGTGCGGGTCAGGATGCCGTCGCGGACCAGGCTGCGCAGCGTCTGCGTCAGGACCTTCTGGGAGATGCCGTCGACCCGGCGGCCGATCTCGGTGAACCGCAGCGGGCCGTCGGTCAGGGCGCCGACGATCAGCACCGTCCACTGGTCGCCGATGCGGTCGAGCAGCTGGCGGGTCGGGCAGTTGCGGTCGTACGGGTCGGGTCCCACGGCGTCCCTCCTCGCTTTCCCGGAGAGAGTAACCGCTTCAGGACGCCGTGGCGAGCCCGGCCACCACCCGCCCGATGAAGCGGCCGAGGAACCAGCGGTAGAACCAGCCGGTGCCCGGGATCTTCGCCCGGAACGTCGAGTGCCAGTGGATTTCGGTGCCGCCGCCGGACGGCGAAAGGTCGACGTAGGCGACGTAGTCCCGCAGCGGCAGGCCGCGCTCCAGCGCGTAACCGAACCGGCGGCCGGGCTCGAGCGCGACGATCTTCTCGTACGAACGGAAGCCGCCGGTCTTGAACAGCCGGACCGCCCCCAGGCCTTCCGGCTCGTCCTTCCCTTCGCCGACCAGCTCGAACGACCCCAGCGGCGACCACGTGGGCCAGCTCGCCCCATCCCGAAGCAGCGCATACACGGCGTCAGCCGAAGCGGACGTCCGCGCGTGAACCGAAACCCGTTGTACCATCTGGTACGTGTACCATCTGGTACATGATCGAGACAAGCCCGCGCGCCAAACTCCTGGAAGCGGCGATCGACCGCATCGCCCACCACGGCGGCGCGGGCAAGAGCCTGCGCGCGCTGGCCGCGGACCTCGGCACCAGCCACCGCATGCTGATCTACCACTTCGGCTCGAAGGAAGGCCTGCTCACGGCGGTCGCGCGCGAGGTCGAGGCACGGCAGCGCGCGGCATTGGCGGGCCTCGACCCGGCGGACGCGGGCCGCGAGTTCTGGCGGCGGCTCACCGACGAAAGCCTGCGCGCCAACGAGAAGCTCTTCTTCCAGCTCTACGGCCAGGCACTCGGCGGCACCCCGGGCACCACGGAGTTCCTCGACGGCGTGATCGGCGACTGGCTCGGTCCGGTCGAAGCGCTGCTGGCGGGCCTCGGCATCCCCGAAGCCGACCGGCCGGCCCACGCCCGGCTGGGGCTCGCCGTGGCCCGCGGGCTGCTGCTCGACCTCGTCACGACCGGCGATCGCGACGCCGTCGACGCCGCCATGGAGAGGTTCCTGGCCTTCTACGAAAAACCGTGATCCCCTGTCCCGATGCGACTGGTACTGGGGTTCTTGGCCGCTGCACTCACGACATCGCCGCTCACGCCCGCGGCTGCCGCGGCCCCACCGGAGAGCCGCCCGAGCTACGCCTACGACCAGGCGATCCGGCAAACGGCGTGGGTGGAGACCGGCACCGACAACGACCGCGACGGCCGGATCGACCGCGTCGCCGCGGACATCATCCGGCCGGACGCGCGGGTGCGCGTCCCGGCGATCCTCGACGTCAGCCCGTACTACGCGTGCTGCGGCCGCGGCAACGAAGCGCAGAAGAAGACTTACGCCCCCGACGGCACGCCGGAGCAGTTCCCGCTGTTCTACGACAACTACTTCGTGCCGCGCGGCTACGCCGTGGTGCTCGCCGACGTCGGCGGGACGAACCGGTCGTCGGGCTGCTTCGACGACGTCGGCTCCGGCAACGCGGTCGTGAACTGGCTGGGCGGCCGGGCGAAGGCGTTCGACGCGCCCGAAGGCGGCCACGCGGTGACGGCGGACTGGGCCACCGGCGACGTCGGCGCGATCGGCAAGTCCCAGGACGGCGCCACCGCGATCGGCATGGCCGCCTCGGGCATCGCCGGGCTGAAGACGATCGTGCCGATCGAAGGCGTCGCCGACAACTACGCGCAGGCCATCGGCAACGGCGCTCCCTTCGCGACGCCGGAGAACACGGGATCGTCCTTCACGTACAACGAGCGCGCGGCCGAGCTGTGCAAGCCGTTCGAGGCGGATCTCAAGGCGCGCGCCGGCACGAACGGCGACTACAACACCTACTGGCGGAGCGTGAACTACGTCCCGCGCGCCGGGCAGGCGAGCGTCCTGGCGGCGCAGGGCTTCGGGGACTGGGTCGTGGCGCCGAACCAGTTCGCCCGCTACTGGGACGCGCTCGGCCGGGCCGGCGTCCCGCGCCAGGCGTGGCTGAGCCAGGCCGGGCACACCGACCCCTTCGACCTGCAGCGGGCGCGGTGGGTCGAGACGCTGCACCGCTGGTTCGACCGCTGGCTGCTCGGGCTGCGCAACGGCGTCGAGCGCGAGCCCGCCGTGCACCTCGAAACCACGCCGGACCACTGGACCGACCTCCGGAGCTGGCCGCCCGCGACGGTCCCGGCGACTCTCCGGCCGTCGAGCGACGGCACGCTGGGCCTGCACGGGTCGGGCTCGGTGAACGTCGTCGACGATCCCGCCGTCACCCGCGAGCAGTGGGCGGCCGGGACGTCGGCCGCGCGGTTCACCGGCGCTCCCCTGCCGGCGCCGGTGCGGCTGGCCGGGTCGCCGTCGGTGACCATCACGGCGTCGTCGGACAAGCCCGCCGCCCGGCTCGGCGTCGCGCTCGTCGACTACGGGCCGGCCGAGGAGCGCGACACCGCGGAGTACGGCAGCGGGATCAAGAACCTGACCACCCGGTCGTGCTGGGGTTCGAGCACCGGCGCCGACAGCGCGTGTTTCCTCGACACCGCCGCCGACGTGGTTTCCGTCGACCACCGGATCATCGCCGCCGGCTGGGCCGACCTCGGGCACCACGCGTCGCTGTGGCACGGCGAGCCGCTCGTCCCCGGGCGGGCGTACACGATGACGTTTTCGCTCACCGCGCTCGACCACGTCGTCCCGGCCGGGCACCGGCTCGGGCTGCTCCTCGGCGGTACCGACGGGCTGCTGTTCGACCCCGCGCTGCCGCCGCTGGGCGACACGCTGACGTTCGACCTCGCGCGGACGTCGGTCAGCGTCGGCCTTACAAAGCCCGAACACTAGGCGGACGCGCTTCGAACACCGCCCGGCCAGAGTTCTCCCCGTACCCCGAACGGATACGAGGAGAGAAGATGCGAGGAACCACCTGGACGCGGCTGGCGCTGGCGGGCTGCGGGAGCGCGGTCGGCCTGCTGGTGGCGGCGCCGCTGGCGTCGGCCCAGACGGCGCCGGTGGCGCCGATCACGCTCAGCCCCGAGGAGTCGCAGCAGGTCTGCTCGGACTGGGTGCCGAAGCTGCAGAAGCGGGCCGCCAACCTGGAGAAGCGGATCAACGGCGGTCCCGAGGTCAAGGGCTCGGTCGCCAACCTGAAGGCGCGGGCGGCCGACCAGCGGGCCGCCGGGCACACCGCCCGCGCCGACCAGCTCGACCAGCGCGCCACCAAGCGGCAGGGCCGCATCGGCGAGCTGGACGCGGCCAAGCAGAAGCTGGACGCCTTCGCGTCCGCGCACTGCAAGCCGGCCAAGTGAGGGGCGCGAGGGTCGCGGCGGCGGTCGGGGCCGCCGCGCTCGTCGCGCTCGGCTGTTCGGCGTGCCGCGACAACCTGATGGGTTCGCCTTCGGACAGCGCGCCGTCCTCGGTGTCGCCGTCGGCCGAGCTGAGCGGGATCGAGTCGACACTCAACGGCATCGAATCCGACATGAACAGCGATGGCTCGCCCTGACCGGCTAGCGTCTCCCCTCTGAACACGGCGGAGACGGGAGCAGGCATGGGGTCACCGGGACGCGGCCTCGTCCTCGTGGTCGAGGACGAGGCCGCGATCGCCGAGCTGGCGGCGCTCTACCTCAAGCGCGACGGCTTCGGCGTGCACGTCGAGGCCGACGGCGGCCGGGCCCTCGAAGCGGTCCGGCGGCTCAAGCCGGTGGCGATCGTGCTCGACATCGGACTGTCCGGAATGGACGGTATCGAGATCTGCAAGGCGCTGCGCGCGGCCGGGGACTGGACGCCGGTGCTGTTCGTCACCGCCCGCGACGACGAGCTCGACCGCCTGCTGGGCCTGGAGATCGGCGCGGACGACTACCTCACCAAGCCGTTCAGCCCGCGCGAGCTGGCGGCCCGGGTCCGGACGGTGCTGCGCCGCGCGTCGGGGGCGGCGCCGGCCGCATCGGTGCTGACTGTCGGTGGGGCGCGGGTGGATCTCACCAGCCGCCGCGCGTGGGCGGGCGACGTCGAGATCGCGCTGACGTCGACCGAGTTCGACCTGCTGGCGCACCTGCTCCGGCACCCGGGGCAGGTGCTTTCGCGCGACCAGCTGCTCAGCGCCGTCTGGGGGTACGCCGCGGCGGCGGGGACGCGCACGGTGGACGTCCACGTGGCTCAGCTGCGGGCGAAACTCGGGGCGTCGAGTCCGATCCGGACGGTGCGGGGCATCGGCTACGCGGCGGATCCGGCATGAGAGGCACCTTGGCCGGCCGCATCACGCTGGTGTGCCTGGCCGTCGCGGGCGTGGCGGTGATCGTCGCCGGGCTCGTCGGGGCCCGGCTGATCCGGACCACGGCGGACAACGCGCTGCAGTCGTCGCTGGCCGCGCAGGCCGACGTCGTCGCGTCGCAGCTGGACGAAACGGGCATCGGGAACCGGCTGGGCGTCGGCAAGGTGGCCGACGTCGTGCGGGGGCAGGGCATCTCGGTGGTCGTCCGGCGCGCGGGCGGGCAGGCCCTCGGGGACGCCGTCGCCGTCCAGGCCGCGATGAAGGCCGGGCTCACGGCCGACCATTCGGAGCGCGTCACGGTGGCGGGCGCGCAGTACCTGGTCGAGACGCGGGTGGTGGGCACGCGCGGGGCGGCGTTCGCGCTGGTCCTGCCCACGCGGAACGCGCAAGCGACGCAACGGGCCCTGGTGCGCAACATCCTCCTGGCGCTCGGCATCGGGCTGCTGGTGGCGGCCGTGGCCGGGTTCGTCTCGGGACGGCTGCTGGGCCGTCCGCTGCGCCGGGCCGCCCTTGCCGCCGGCTCGCTGCGGGCGGGGCGTCGCGACGTGCGGGTGCCGGTGCAGGGGCCGCGGGAGGTGGCTGAGGTGGCCGGGTCGCTGAACTCGCTGGCCGACGCGCTGGCCGTCAGCGAGGCGCGGCAGCGGGAGTTCCTGCTGTCGGTGTCGCACGAGCTGCGGACGCCGCTGACGGCGGTGACGGGCTTCGCCGAGGCGATCGCGGACGGCGTCGCCTCCGGTGACGACGCCGTGCGCGCGGGTCAGACGATCCAGCGCGAGGCCGGGCGGCTTTCGCGTTTGGTCGAGGACCTGCTGGAGCTGGCGCGCCTCGGCGCCGACGAGTTCCGGCTGGACCTGGCTTCGCTGGACTTGGCCGCCTTGGTCCGCGACTGCGCGGAGGTCTGGCAGCTGCGGTGCTTGCGCGAGGACGTTTCCCTCTCCACGTCGGTGCCTTCGTCTCCGGTTTTCGTGATGGCGGACGCGCGTCGTTTGCGTCAGGTGGTCGACGGGCTGGCCGAGAACGCGCTGCGCGTCACACCTTCGGGTGCACCGATGGTGTTCGCGCTCTCTTCCGACGGGGCCTCGGCTTCGCTCTCGGTCCGCGACGGCGGCCCGGGCCTGGCCCCGGAGGACTACCCGGTGGCATTCGAGCGCGGGGTCCTGAACGCGCGCTACCGCGACCGCCGTCCGGTCGGCTCCGGCATCGGCCTGGCCCTGGTCCACGGCCTGGTCACCCGCATGGGCGGCACGTTGACCGCCGGCCCGGCCCCCGAAGGCGGCGCCGCCTTCACGATCACGTTCCCCTTGGCCACGTCGACGGCCACAGTCCCGCTCCCCCGCCCCTGACCGTGTCGACCCTCCCATCACGAGTGATGACCCTCTGATCACGCGAGATGACCGCCGGATCACGTGAGCCGACCCTCAGGTACGCGAGCCGACCGTCCGGGCGCGAGTCGCCGGCCGGGACTCGCGTGCTGGAAGCCGCACCTCGCGTGATCAGAGGGTCATCACGTGTGATGGGAGGGTCGGCTCACGTGATTGGAGGGTCGACACGGGTGGGTCGTTAGGGTCGGGGGTATGGAGATGCTGCACCTTCGGTACTTTGTCGCGGTTGCCGAGGAACTGAACTTCTCCGCCGCCGCGCGGAAGCTGCACATGGCCGCGTCGCCGCTCAGCCAGCGGATCAAGGACCTCGAGCACGAGCTGGGGCAGCAGCTCTTCGACCGGAGCACCCACCACGTCACGCTCACCGACGCCGGGGCCGCGTTGCTGCCGCTCGCGCGGGACGTTCTCGAGCAGGTCAGCGCCATCCCGTGGAAGCTGGCCGAGGCGACGCGGCCGCAGCGCAGCACCGTCTTCCTCGGCATGCCCGCCGGCGTGCACCCCGATCTGCGGGAACGCGTCAACGCCCTCGCCGAACGGGTGAAGCACACCTACGAGCTCAAGCGCTGGCCCGGGACCACCGCCGACCTCGTGCAGGGCGTCCACGACGGCAAGCTCGCGCTCACCCTCGCCCGGCTGCCGGTCACCGATCCCGCGCTGGAACAGCTGCCCGTGATGACCGAACGGCTCGGCGCCGTCGTCCCCGCCGACCGGTTCGCCGGGCGGGACTCCGTCTCCCTCGCCGAGCTGGCCGAATTCCCGTACGTGGCCTCACCAGGGGAAATCACCCCCGCCTATTTCGACCAGCTCGACCACCAGTTGAACGAACTGGGCGTCAAGAAACGCATCCGGCTGAGCAACACAGGTTACGGCGGGACGTCGGAAATCATCTCCAGCGGCGAAGCCTTTTCCATTTCCATGCTCGACGCCAAGAGCCCGATGCACGGCTACCGGCTCGACAACGTCATCGTGCTGCCCTTCAGCGACTTCCGGCCCCAGCTGGACACCGGTCTGCTCTGGCGGCGCGACCGCACCGACGGCGACCTGCGCGAACTCGTCGACGCCGCGAAAGAGATCTTCGCGGAGCCACTCGACAGCTGAAACAATGGTATGACCACCAGAGTCATACCATTGTTCGCATCATGATCATTCCCTTTCGCGCCACCCGCGCCTACGTTCGTGAGTAGAGCGAAACAACAAGGCGCGAAAGGACGGAAAGATGACGACCGGACCGCTGGACGGCGTGCGCGTGATCGACCTCTCGACCGTGGTCATGGGCCCGTACGCGGCGCAGATCCTCGGTGACCTGGGCGCCGACGTGATCAAGATCGAGTCCCCCGCCGACACCGTGCGGGTGGGCGAGTACCGCACCACGCCGGGCATGACCGCCCTCAACCTCAACGTCAACCGCAACAAGCGCAGCGTGGCCCTCAACCTCAAGGACGAGACCGAGCGCGAGCAGGCCCTGAAGCTGATCGACACCGCCGACGTGCTGATCACCAACATGCGCCCCGGCGCGCTGGCCCGGCTCGGCCTGAACTACGACGACGTCGCCGCGCGCAACCCCCGCCTGGTCTACGCCCACGCGCAGGGCTTCCGCAGCGACTCCGACCGCGCCGGGAACGCCGCCTACGACGAGACCGTGCAGGCCTCCTCCGGCCTGGTCGACGTGGCCAACCGGGCGCTGGGCGAGCCGGTCTACCTGCCGACGATCATCGGCGACAAGGTCTCGTCGCTCACCATCGCCTACAGCGTGCTCGCCGCGCTGGTCCACCGCGACAAGACCGGCCAGGGCCAGCGGATCGAGATCCCGATGACCGACACGCTGATCGCGTTCAACCTGGTCGAGCACCTCGCGGGACACACCTACGAGCCGGCCGAAGGCCCCACCGGGTTCGCGCTGTCGATGACGAAGGGCCACGCCGCGGTCCGCACCAAGGACGGCCTCGCCTGCGTCATCCCCTACAACCCGCAGAACTTCCGCGACTTCTTCGCGGCGGCCGAGCGCCCCGACCTCGCCGAGGACCCGCGCGTGAACGGCGACGCCATCGACCGCGCCGACAACGAGTGGCTGACCGAGCAGATCGCCGCGTGCGCCCCGGCGCTGACCACCGAGGAGTGGACCGAAGTCTGCGCGAAGCACAGCATCCCGATGGCCCCGGTGCTGGAGCTGGACAAGGCCCACGAGGACTCCTACGTCCGCGACGGCCACCTGCTCGACACCGTCGAGCACCCGAGCGAGGGCACCATCCGCACGGTCGGCATCCCGGTGAAGTTCTCCGCGACGCCCGGCTCCATCCGCCGCCTGGCCCCGCTGGCCGGCCAGGACACCGCCGAAGTCCTCGCCGAACTGGTCTGAACCACCCGAGCTTTCACGTGAAAGCTCGATCTGGGAAGTGAAGAGTCATGAGTGAAGTACGTACTGAGCGGATCGGCGGCACCCTGCTGATCACGATCGACCGCCCGGAGGCTCGCAACGCGGTCAACACCGCCGTCGCGACCCAGCTGGCCGCCGCACTGGACGAACTGGAAGCCGACCCGGCGCTCCGGGCGGGCGTCCTCACCGGCGCCGAGAACACCTTCAGCGCCGGGATGGACCTCAAGGCCGCCCTCAAGGGCGAGTCGCCGGAGATCCCCGGCCGCGGGTTCGGCGGCCTGACCGAAGCCGAACTGGCCAAGCCGCTGATCGCCGCCGTCGAAGGGTTCGCCATGGGTGGCGGGTTCGAACTCGCGCTGGGGTGCGACCTCATCGTCGCCGCGGAAGACGCGAAGTTCGGCCTCCCCGAGGTCAAGCGCGGCCTGATCGCCGCGGGCGGCGGCGTGATCCGGCTGCCGAAGCGGATCCCGCACCACCTGGCGATGGAGTTCCTGCTCACCGGCGAGCCCGTCACCGGCCGTCGCGCCGGCGAGCTGGGTCTGGTCAATCGCGTGACGCCGAGCGGTGACGCCACCGCCGTCGCGCTCCAGCTGGCCGAGAAGCTCGCCGAGAACGCGCCCCTCGCGCTCGCCGCCGTCAAGAAGATCGTGCGCGCCGTGGACCCCGAAGCCGCGGAACGCGAAGAGATCAAGAAGCTGATGCAGTCGAAGGACGTCCGCGAGGGCATGACCGCCTTCGCCGAACGCCGCGCTCCGAAGTGGACAGGCGAATGAAGATCGAAGAAGTCCGCCGGCACGTGACGACCCCGCTGACCGCCCCGGCGTTCGCGCCCGTCGTCCCCCGGTTCACGAACCGCGAGTACCTCAACATCGTCTACCGCACCGACGCCGACGCCCTGCGCGCGGTCGTCCCGGAGCCCCTGCGGGTCGAGGAACCGTTGGTGCGCTTCGAAGTCATGAAGATGGGCGACGTCTCCGGCTACGGCCCGTACACCGAGTCCGGCCAGGCGATCGAGGTCAGCCTCGACGGCGAACGCGGCGAGTACCTGCACGCGATGTACCTCGACAACTTCCCGGCGACGGCGTCCGGCCGCGAGGTCAGCGCCTACCCCAAGACCGCCGGGTCGCCGAAGCTCTATGTCGACAACGGCGTCCTGGTCGGCACGCTGGACTACGGGACGCTGCGGGTGGCGACCGCGACCATGGGCTACAAGCACCACGAACTGGACGCCCGGGTGGCCGAACACGAGATCACCGTCCCGACGTTCATGCTCAAGACGATCCCCGGCTACGACGGCGTCCCGCGCGTGCAGGAGCTGGTCCGCACCGAGATCACCGACGTCGTGGTCAAGGAGGCCTACACCGGCCCCGCCCGGCTGCAGCTGTTCCAGCACGTCCTGGCCCCGCTGGCCGACCTGCCGGTGCTGGAGGTCGTCTCCGCGAGCCACATCCTCACCGACCTGACGCTCGCCCCGGTCAAGCCGGTCTTCGACTACCTGAAGGGAGCGCAGTCATGAAGAACGCCGCAGTCATCGGCGCCGGCACGATCGGCCTGTCCTGGACGGCGCTGTTCGCCCGCCACGGCCTGACCGTCCGGGTCACCGACCCCCGCCCCGACCTCGCCGAGGCCGTCTCGCAGGCGCTGGCCCAGTTCGCCCCGCACCTCGGCACGACCGCCGACGAGCTGGCGACCCGCGTCCACATCGCCGAGAACGTCACTGAATCAGTGAAAGACGCGGATGTCGTGCAGGAGAACGGGCCGGAGAACGTCGAGTTCAAAAAGGACCTGTTCAAGCAGCTCGTCGAAGAAGCGCCGAGGCACGCGTTGCTGCTGAGTTCGTCGAGCGCCATCCCCTCGACCGCATTCACCGGGGAGCTGGGAGACGCGAGCCGGGTCCTCATCGGACACCCGTTCAACCCGCCGCACCTGCTCCCCCTGGTCGAGGTCGTCCCCGGCGAGCGCACCAGCGAAGAGTCCGTGCGGCGGGCCGTCGACTTCTACACCTTCCTCGGCCGCACCCCGGTCGTGGAGCGCCAGGAGATCCCCGGGTTCGTCGGCAACCGGCTGCAGAACGCGCTCAGCCGCGAGGCGATCTATCTCGTCGAGCAGGGTGTCGTGACGCCGGAAGACCTCGACAAGGTGATCACGAATTCGCTCGGCATCCGCTGGGCCACGGTGGGGCCGTTCCTCGGCTCGCACCTCGGCGGTGGTCCCGGTGGCTACCGGCACATGGCCGAGCACATCGGCAAGTCCATGAAGAAGATGTGGGCCGGGCTGGGCACTCCCAGCCAGAGCCCCGAAGAGCAGGAACGGCTGATCGAAGCCGTCGAAAAGGCTTACGGCTCCTCCACGTACTCGGAACTCGCCGAGGCGCGCGACCGCAAGCAGCTCGCCATCCTGTCCGCATTGGAGGAGAACTGACATGACCATGGAAGCACTCGAAGGCCAGCTGACCGCCGACTTCTACAACTACGAGACGCTGCTGAGCGACGACGAGCGCAAGCTGCTGGTCAAGGCCCGCGACTTCGTGCGCACCGACGTCAAGCCGCTGGTGAACGAGAACTGGGAAGCCGGCACCTTCCCGAAGGAGCTGATCGGCCTCTTCCGCGACTCCGGTCTCGCGGGCCTGCCCTACGAGGGCTACGGCGAGCACAAGCCCGCGGTCAGCCACCTCCTGACCGGCATGATGGCGATGGAGATGAGCCGCACCGACGCGTCGGTGGCCACGTTCTTCGGTGTCCACAACGGACTCGCGATGTACTCGATCTACTCGGGTGGCAGCCAGGAGCAGCGTGACCGCTGGCTGCCCGAGATGGCCGCGATGGACAAGATCGGCGCCTTCGCGATGACCGAGCCGCTGGGCGGCTCCGACGTGGCGGGTGGCATGCGCACCACGGCCAAGCGGGACGGCGACAGCTGGGTCCTCAACGGCGCCAAGAAGTGGATCGGCAACGCGACCTTCGCCGACTACGTCGTGGTGTGGGCGCGCGACCTCGACGACAACCACGTCAAGGGCTTCGTCGTCGAGAAGGGCACGCCGGGCTTCGTGGCGGAGAAGATCCAGGGCAAGACCGCGTTCCGGATCGTCGAAAACGCCGAAATCACCCTGACCGACGTCCGGGTGCCGGAGGAGAACCGCCTGCAGGGCATCGACTCCTTCCGCGACGTCGCCGAAATCCTGCGCGCCACCCGCGGCGGCGTGGCCTGGCAGGCACTGGGCGTGATGGTCGGTGCCTACGAGCTCGCGCTGGACTACGCCAAGGAGCGCAAGCAGTTCGGCCGGCCGATCGCGCGCTTCCAGCTGGTGCAGGACCTGCTCGTGAAGAGCCTCGGCAACATCACCGCCTCCTGGGGCATGCTGGTGCAGCTCGCCCGCCTGCAGGACGCGGGGATCTTCCAGGACGAGCACTCGTCGCTGGCCAAGGCGTTCGTCACCGCGCGGATGCGCGAGGTCGTCGCCTGGAGCCGGGAGATCTTCGGCGGCAACGGGATCGTGCTGGACTACGACGTCGCGCGGTTCTTCGCCGACGCCGAGGCGATCTACTCCTTCGAGGGCACGCGCGAGATGAACACCCTGATCGTCGGCAAGGCGATCACCGGGCAGAGCGCCTTCGTGTGAGGTAGCGGGCTCAGTTCACGCAGCCGGCGGCCGTACTGGTCGCCGGCTGTTTCGTCTCGGAAGGAGTGCCCGGCGACGGCGTTTTCGTCCCGGTGGCCGCCACCGGCTTCACGCCGCCGGTCGTGTCGTCACCCGAGGCCTGGACCGCCGGCGTGCTGATCGCCGTGCGCACGAACTGCTGGACCTGCGCCGGGTCGACCTTGACCGCGTCGCCGTCGGACGGCGTCGGCAGGGACAGGCTCAGCACCGGGATCGTGGCGAAGCTGATCGCGCCCGACGTCATCCCCCGCAGCTGCTGCGCGAAGCTCAGGATGTCCCAGCCCTTGTCGAGCACGACCGAGCCCTGCACCGCGCTGACCAGTGAACCCAGCTTCGACGGGTCGGTGAACGTGCCGGCGCTCAGCACTTCCTTCGCCATCCCCGACAGGAACGCCTGCTGGCGCGCGATGCGGTCGAGGTCGCTGGTCAGCCCGTGGCGCTGCCGGACGAACGCGAGGGCCTGCGCCCCGGACAGCGTCTGCCGGCCGGCCGGGAAGTCCGCGCCGGAGTAGCTGTCGTGCACCGGCGCCTTGAGGCAGACCTCGACGCCGCCGACCGCCTGCGACAGCGCGTCGAAGCCCGCCAGGTTGATCGCGGCGTAGTGGTTGATCGTCAGGCCGGTGAACTTCTCGACGGTCTGGATGGCCGTCCGCGCGCCCTGCTCGTTCGCGGCCACTTCGAGCTGTGCGCCGGAGAGCCCTTGGGCGCGCAGACCGGGCAACGAGGCGTTCTTGCCACGACTGTAGGCCGAGTTGATCTTGTGCTTGCCGAACCCGCCGGCGATGTCCACATAGGAGTCGCGCGGGATCGAGATCGCGGTGGCCGCGGCGCCGCCCGCCGGGATGTGCACGACGATCATCGTGTCGGTGGTGTCCCCGCCGTCGTCGCCGCCTCCGGCGTGCAGCGCGTCGAGCACGTTCTGCGGCAACGGGTTGCCGTACGTGTCGGTCCGCGCGTCGATCCCGACGAGCAGGATGTTCTGGGCCACCTTGAGCGGCTCTCCCGGCGGGGTGTCATCGTTGTCGACCTGGGCCGCGGGCGGGATGACGTCGGCGGTGACGATGCCGGCGTCCAACGTGCTCAGCTGCGTCCACAGGTAGCCGGTGGCGCCGAGCACCAGCGTCGACACGACGCCGAGCGCGACCCGGCCGCCGATGCGGCGCCCCCGCGACGACAACAGCACGACACTTCCCCTTGCTTCCCTCCGGCGGTTTCCCCGTCTTCGAGGATCACCGGCTTAGCTGGGAATCAGCTGAGAAAGTTGTCGGAAACCTGTGACACTGCCTGAACGGCCGAGCCTTATCGAGCCCTTCGACCGGTTTCGCCACGGAAAGTACCCGCGCGGGCACGGGAAAGTGCTGTGGCAGTGACCACAATGGCGGCTAGCGCGGCAGCCGGCGCCAGATCGCGCGCGGCAGAAAGCGCATCCCGAAGAAGACCGTCCGGAGGATGCCGGGCACCCAGACGACCCCGCGGCCGCGGCGCAGCGCGGCGACCGTCGCGTCGGCCACCTGGTCCGGGGTGCTGGAGAACGGCGCCGGCGTCATGCCCTCGGTCATCCGGCCGATCACGAAACCCGGACGGACGAGCAGCAAGTGGACACCGGAGCCATGCAGCGCGTCGGCGAGGCCGCTCGCGAAGCCGTCGAGACCGGCTTTCGCCGAGCCGTAGACGTAGTTCGCGCGGCGCACGCGCACGCCGGCCACCGAGGAGAACACGACCAGGCTGCCGTGCCCCTGCCCGCGCAGCAGGTTCGCGGCGTGGGTGAGGACGCCGACCTGGGCGACGTAGTCGGTGTGCACGATCGCCGCGGCGTGCGCGGCGTCCGCCTCGGCGCGGGCCTGGTCGCCGAGGATGCCGAAGGCGAGCACGATCACCCCGAGCGGCCCGTGCTCGGCGGCGACCTTCTCCAGGAACGGGCCCTGCGCGGCGAGGTCGTCGGCGTCGAACTCGGCCGTTTCGACCGTTTCGGCACCCGCGTCACGCAGGGCGGCGACCTCGGCAGCCAGGTCCGCGCCCGGCCGCGCGGCCAGCACGAACCGCCGGGTGTCCCCGCTGACCAGGCGTTTCGCCACGGCCAGCCCGATCTCGCTGCGTCCGCCGAGCACCAGCACCGTTCCACTCACCGCCACATTCTCCCAGCGGGGGTGCGCTAGCGTGCCGGGGTGGGTCACCTCAGCGACTTCGAGACGCTCGTCGAACGGCACCGCCGGGAGATCCAGGTGCACTGCTACCGGATGCTCGGCTCCCTGGCCGACGCCGAAGACCTCGCGCAGGAGACGTTCCTGCGGGCGTGGAAGGGCCGGGACGGTTTCGAAGGCCGGGCGAGCGCGCGCACCTGGCTCTACCGGATCGCGACGAACGCGTGCCTCGACGTCCTCGCCCGCCGTCCGCGGCGGGTGCTGCCCGACCAGCTCTGCCCGGCCGGCGAGCCGGCCGGGCCGATCTCCGCCGTCGACCTGCCGTGGCTCGAGCCGTACCCGGACCGGCTGCTCGACGCGGCGGCGCCGGACGACACCGGGGCCGCCGTCATCGAACGGGAGACCATCGAGCTGGCGTACCTCGCCGCCCTGCAGTACCTGCCGCCGCGGCAGCGGGCGACGCTGGTCCTGCGTGACGTGCTGGGCTGGTCGGCCAAGGAGACCGCGGCGTCGCTGGAGACCAGCGTCGCGTCGGCGAACAGCGCGCTCCAGCGGGCTCGCGCGACGTTGCGTGAGCGGCTTCCCGCGCGCCGTGCCGAGTGGACGGCCGGCGACCCGAGCGCCGAGGAAACCGCGCTGCTCAAGCGGTTCATCGCGGCGTACACCGACGGCGACCCCGCCGCGGTCGCCCGGCTGCTGCACGAGGACGCCCAGGCCGTCATGCCGCCGTACTCGCTGTGGTTCGGCAACCGCGCCTCGATCGTCCGGGCGCTCTCGCTGTCGATGGACCCCGCTTCCCCGCACTGCGTCGGCCGGTTCCGGATGCGGCCGACGCGCGGCAACCGCCAGCCCGCGGTGGCCGGTTACCTACGGCGCCCGGGTGAGCACGAATACCGGTGGTTCGGGGTCACCCTGCTGACGGTCGAGGCCGGGCTGGTGACGGCGATGGCCGCCTTCGAGTCCGCTCCGGCCGCCGCCTGGGGAATGCCCGAGACGTGGCCGGGCGATCACGAAGAAGACTGATGCGAACAATCGCATACTTACTCGCCGCTCTTCGAACGGCGAAAAGCCCGGGTGGGTGATTCACGCAGGAATCACCCACCCGGGCACACGCACTTCCGAATCTCGATTTTTTCCGGATTCGGGGTTTTCATGCTCGAGGCCGCCGGGAAGAGGTCACCGGGCGGCGGTCAGGCAGCTCGGTGCCGCTGCGGAGCGGTCCGCACCAGCCGTCGGCGTTCGTCCGCGGTGGTGCCGCCGAAGACGCCGTGGTCGAGGCCGTTGTCGAGCGCGTAGCCGAGGCATTCGGCGCGCACCGGGCAGCGCGCGCACACGGCCTTCGCCTGCGCCGTCTGCCGGGCGCCGGGGCCGACCTCGGAGATCGGGAAGAACAGTTCCGGGTCCTCGTCCTTGCAGGCCGCGAGTTCCGCCCAGCCCGTCATCGTGGCTTCCATTTCCTTCGTTCACCTCCCTAGCTCTCTCTTACTGCTTCCCATTGTCGGGGCGCGTCAACCGACTTGACCGCGGCGGGCGCGCGAGCTTATCCGCCTGGGTCAAGGGGGTTTTGGCTTCGGTCCCCGGCTCACCCTCCGGGCAACCAAGACTGCAACACATGAGAGTACGCCCTTCTTCCCGGGATCTCGATGTCGATCACGTCACCCGATCGGCGAGACCGCGCGCACGCCGACCGGTCCCGCACAGGCTTCAGCGCGCGCGGAACGGCCGTCTTTCCCTGATCCGGCAAGGCTTTTCCCGCCGGACGCGGGCGCACTGCCGGCCGCCGCGCCCGTGACCGGAATCCGCCGTTCGCGGACTCAGGCTCCGCGGATCGGCGCCGCGGCAGCCGGGCACGGGCTCCGCACGCCCGCTGAGCGCCGTCACGATCACGTCTCGGTGGATCATCGGCGTCGGGTACCCGGCATCTCCGCCGTCATTCGTCACCGGGCGTCACCGATGCGACGCGGTCCATTACTCCCGCCGGGCAGTCTTGATCGGATCGTTACACGCAGCGGTCCCCTCACCGCACCTGTCCTTGTGGAGGCGAGGGGCGGTGAGGGGTCCGTGTGGGGTCACGACGAGTTCGACGCGTTCTTCCGCGCCGAGTTCCCGCCGCTCGTGGCGTTCCTCTGCAAGGCGGGGTTCGAGGTCGAGACCGCCCGCGACGTCGCCGCCGAAGCGATGCTGCACGCGCTGGAAGCGTGGCCGGTCGCCGGGGACCCGCGGGCCTGGATCCGCCGGGTCGCGGGGCGGTTGTCGGACGCGGCGGGCGACGCGCGCGCGGACTGGTCCCTGCTGGGCGACCCGCGGGACGACCAGGAGCTCGCCGCGCTGGTCGAGAAGCACGCGGCGCTCATCGAACTGCTCTCCTCCCTCCCCGGTCGGCAACGGATGGTCCTCGCGTGGTCGCTCGACGGGTTCACGCCCGCCCAGATCGCGGAGGCGCTGCGGATCACCCCGTCGACCGTCCGCTCCACCCTCCGCCACGTGCGGGAACGCCTCCGGCGTCAGCAGGGCGCCCGGCCCGGCGGCCACCGGGACACGGAAAGGTGAACAGAATGCCGGCAACCGAGTACGGGGATCGGGCGGTCACCGAGCTGCTGCGGGAGTCCAACGCCGCGCTGCACGACTCGCTGCGCACCGGCCTCGACGTCGAGGGCGTCCTGCTGCGGGTGCGCAGCCGGGCCCTGGTCCGGGAGATCGCCGCGGCGCAGCCCGCCGGAGCGTTCCCGTCGCACTGGCGGCGGCACGACGAGCCGGTCGCCGCCGCGATCGCCGGCGACGAAGCCGCGACCGCCCGCCTGCTCGCGACGATCCGGCCGCTGGTCGTGCGCTACTGCCGGGCCCGCGTCGGACGGCACGAACGGTCGTTCGCTTCGGCCGACGACGTCGCCCAGGAGGTGTGCCTGGCCGTGCTGACCGCGTTGCCGTCCTACCACGACCAGGGCCGCCCGTTCCTCGCCTTCGTCTACGGCATCGCCCAGCACAAGGTCGCCGACGCCCACCGCGCGGCGGCCCGCAACCGCACCGACCCGGTGCCCGAGGTGCCCGACGGCGTCAGCGAAACCGACGGCCCGGAGCAGCACGCACTGCGGTTCGAGCTGAACGAGCGGCTGGCCCGGCTGCTCGACGTGCTGCCGCCCAAACAGCGCGAGATCGTCGTGCTGCGCGTGGTCGTGGGGCTGTCCGCGGAGGAGACGGCCGCGGCCGTGAGCTCGACCCCCGGCGCCGTCCGCGTCGCCCAGCACCGCGCGCTCGGCCGCTTGCGGCGCCTGCTCACGGGTGAAGAGGACTGACGCGCTCGAGGACGAAGTCCGCCAGCGCCGCCGCCGGCCCTTCCATCGACTCCCGGGCCAGCAGCATGAACTCGATGTCCCCGGGCTCCGGCAGGCCGTCGAGCTCGATCAGGTCGGCCGGCACCAGGCTGCGCGCGTGCAGGGTGACACCCAGCCCGGCCGCCGCCGCGGCCCGCAGGCCGGTGAGGCTCGACGTCTGGCACGCCGCGCGCCACTCGAGGCCGGCGCGTTCGAGGCACTCCACGGCCAGCTGCCGCGTGATCGACGGCATCGGGTACTGCACCAGCGGCACCGGCTGGCCCGGCTCCAGCACCGTCGCCGCCGACCCGATCCAGACCAGGGGCTCCCGCCAGAGCAGCCGGCCGTGGTGCGCGCCCGGACGGCGTTTGCCCAGCACCAGGTCGAGCTGCCCGGCGCGCAGGCGCTGGGCCAGGACGTCCGACAGCTCGACGGTCAGCTCGACGTCCACCAGCGGATGACTGCGGCGCAGCCGGTGCAGGATCTCCGGCAGCTCGCCGAGCGCGAAGTCCTCGGAGACGCCGAAGCGCACACGGCCGCGCAGTTCGGCGCCGCGGAAGTGGCGTTCCGCGCGTTCTTCGGTGTCGACGATCGTCTGCGCGAACCCCAGCATCGCCTGGCCGCGCGCGGTGAGCTCCACCGTGTGGGTGTCGCGGGCGAAGAGCAGGCCGCCCGCGTCGCGTTCGAGCCGCCGCACGTGCTGGCTGACCGTCGGCTGGCCGACGCCCAGCCGCCGCGCGGCGGCGGTGAAACTGCGCGTCTCGGCGACGGCGAGGAACGAACGGCACAGGCGGGGGTCGAGCACCGCGTCACCTTATCGCGATTCGCGATGACAGTCAGTCCGGTCATCGGGGTTCACAATGAACGCGGGTTCGCCGAGAATTGCCCTGGAAGGAGATCCATGTCCCGCTTTCGGCCAGACCCGTTCGTCCTCGCCATCCTCGCCACCGTCGGTGTCGCCACCCTGCTGCCCGCCTCGGGCGCGGTGGCCGGCGGCTTCGGCGTCGCCACCACCGTCGCCGTCGGGGTGCTGTTCTTCCTGTACGGCGCCCGGCTGTCCACGCAGGAGGCCCTGGACGGGCTGCGGCACTGGCGGCTGCACGCCCTGGTGCTGGCCGCGACGTTCGTCCTCTTCCCGCTGCTCGGCCTGGCCGCGATGCTGCTGCCGTCGTCGGTGCTGCCGCCGGACCTCGCCGCCGGCGTGCTGTTCCTGGCCGTGCTGCCCTCGACGGTGCAGTCGTCGATCGCGTTCACCTCGATCGCCCGCGGCAACGTCGCGGCGGCCATCTGCAGCGCGTCGCTGTCCAACCTGGCCGGGATCGTGCTCACACCGCTGCTGGTGGCGCTGCTGCTCGCCGGCGACGGCGCCGGTGTCGACGGCTCGGCCGTGCTCGGGATCGTGCTGCAGCTGCTCGCGCCGTTCGTGGCCGGCCAGCTGGCGCGGCGCTGGATCGGCGGCTGGATCAAGCGCCACTCCGCGCCGCTGAAACTGGTCGACCGCGGCTCGATCCTGCTGGTCGTCTACACGGCGTTCAGCGCGGGCATGACCGAGGGCATCTGGCACCGGCTCGACCTCGGCCGGCTGCTGGTGCTCGTGGTGGTGTGCGGCGTCCTGCTCGCGGCGGTGCTCGGCGCGACCGGGTGGGGCGCCCGGGTGCTGGGCTTCGAGCTCGCCGACCGGATCACCATCGTGTTCTGCGGGTCGAAGAAGAGCCTGGCCAGCGGCCTGCCGATGGCGACGGTGCTGTTCGGGCACGCGCAGGTGGGGCTGATCGTGCTGCCGCTGATGCTGTTCCACCAGATCCAGCTGATCGTCTGCGCGACCTTGGCGCGCCGCTACGCCCGCGCCGCCACCCCGGCCGGCGAGCTCGTTCCCGCCTGAAGTCCGTGAAGGCCTCCTTCCCGGCTCTTATGGCCGGGAAGGAGGCCTTCACGGAC